>JBMNQI010000012.1:0-43381 GCA_050944055.1 Oscillospiraceae bacterium
GACCTTCCTTGAGCCCTGCGGCGTCCCTGTCTATCCGGTTGGCGATTGCAAAAAACCGCGTAAAGTAAAAGATGCCGTCTACGACGGTTTTTTCGCGGCGCTGGGTCTATAAGAAACGAACCGGGCAGTTCAAACCCGCCCGGTCCTTCTTTATAAGTTAGTCCGCGTCAAAAGCGGATTTATGCAACAGGTTCAGACTATACCCTTTTCCGTTATTATTGCGGAAATCAGCTCACGGTCCGTGACGTCGAAGGCCGGATTGACTGCTTTTATTCCCTGAGGCGTAATTTTCCGCGCATACCAAAGCTCCGTTACTTCCTCCGGCGGGCGCTGTTCGATGACTATATCCGCGCCTGTCGCCGTTTTCAGGTCAATCGTGGAGGAAGGCGCACATACATAAAATGGTACGCCAAATCTATTCGCGGCTATAGCCAGGCTGAGAGTTCCTATCTTATTGGCGCAATCGCCGTTACGGGCTATCCTGTCCGCTCCGACAAGTACAGCGTCTATACGCCCTTCCTTCATCAAAGAGGCCGCCATATTGTCGCAAATCAGCGTTACGTCCATACCGGCCTGCATAAGCTCATAAGCCGTAAGCCTCGCGCCCTGCAGGAGAGGCCTTGTCTCATCGCAGAATATTTTGAAGCCGTAGCCGCGTTCATGGCCCAGATACATAGCTGAGGTTGCGGTGCCGTAACGCACAGTTGCCAGTCTCCCGGCGTTGCAGTGCGTCAGAAGTGTCATACCTGGCCTGAGCAGTCCGAGCGTATTCTCCCCGATTAAGCGGCACGCATCGACATCCTCATCCCGAATAGCCGTGCACTCCCGCAAAAGCGCGTTAAGCCTCTCCTCCCTGTCCATTTCCGGCTTGACGGAATTAACCATGCGCTCAAGCGCCCAGCTGAGATTTACAGCCGTTGGTCTTGAAGAGTTTAAATAGTCTTTAAGCCCGATTAATTCATGCATAAACGCGTTATGCCCTTCGTCCTTAATATTTCGTGCGAGGACATATAAACCGAACGCCGCGGCTACGCCGATTGCAGGAGCCCCGCGGACGCGAAGCGAGTTTATGGCCTCAAATATCTCTCCCGCTGACCTCAGACGGAGCGTCCTGACCTCAGCCGGCAGCAATGTCTGGTCAATAATCCCGACGGCTTCGCCGTCCCTGTCCAGCCAAACGGTATCAATAGACGAAAACAACATGTTTCGCGCCCCCTTTTATGCCATTTTAACATTTCTTAATCCGGCATTCAATTACCACTTGACAAAACGGGTCATAATGCGTTAAACTGACAAGGCTGAAAATAAGGACGATTAGCTCAGCTGGTATGAGCATCCGCTTGACGTGCGGAGGGTCACAGGTTCGAGTCCTGTATCGTCCACCAGGCAACAAATCCCATGTCTTGCGGCATGGGATTTGTTATTGCGCCTTCTTATTACGGGCAATGTGTATCGGGCATTTTGTTTGAGGGCGCTTTGTGTTATATTTGGAGTATATTTGCCGCTAAAGAGGTAACGGTATGAATATAGTTTTGCTCGAACCGGAGATTCCGTTTAACACGGGGAATATCGGCAGGACGTGCGTCGCAACTAATACGTCGCTGCATCTGATAAAGCCGCTTGGCTTCTCGCTTGAAGAGAAGTATCTAAAAAGGTCCGGGCTTGATTACTGGAAAAAGCTTGATCTCCATGTCTATGAGAGCTATCGGGATTTCCAGATAAAAAACGGCTTCCCAAAAGTAATCATGGCGACGACAAAGTCAAGAAAGAGATACAGCGATATTGCTTATAAATATGACGATTTTATTATGTTCGGCAAGGAGAGCTCCGGGATACCCGAAAGCATGCTTGTTGAGAATAAGGAGCTTTGCGTGCGGATTCCGATGTTAAGCGGGATAAGGTCGTTAAACCTATCAAGCTCCGTGGCGGTTATTCTTTTTGAAGCCCTCAGGCAGCTTAATTTTTACGGTTTGGAGAGCATAGGCTCTCTCCACAATCTAAGCTGGGATGAATGATGTTCGATTTAAATGCCGTGCGGCGTACTGCGCCGCGCGGCATTTTTGTCATTCTCCCGACATAAATTGAAGGAGAACATTTCCGCTCTCCTTCAAAACTACCGATACTTTTGCTTTTTCCCAAATATTGTCGTTTCTTAATTGGACATTATTTTATTCTGGGAGGCAAATTAAGTATCTGTCTTGCCTCATCCGGCGTGGCCGCCTGGCAGTTAAATTCCTCCAGAACACGTCTGGCACGGGCCACGAACTGCATATTGCTTTCGGCAAGTACGCCCTTCTTATACAGCACGTTGTCCTCCATGCCTACGCGTATGTTGCCGCCCATGGCGATGGCGGCGTACATGATCTCCATTGCGCCGGCGCCCACGCCGAAGGCGCTCCAGGTGCTGCCCGGGGCCACGGAGTCCATTATGTCCTTCATGAACACCAGATTCTTTGTGGTGGCCGCGATGCCGCCGGGCACGCCCATGCAGAACTGGAAGTGCAGTGGGGGCTTCAGCACGCCTTTTTTCACATAGTAGCCGGCATTATAGATCATTCCCGGATCAAAGACCTCGATCTCGGGCTTGACATTGACCTCCTGCATCATGCGGCCCAACTTCTCCAGAAACTGCGGGCTGTTTTCAAAGACGGCATTGTGCTGCCAGTTCATGGAGCCGCAGTCGAAGCTGGCCATCTCGGGCCTCAGTTCGTAAAACGGGCGCAGCCGGTCTTCTTCCTTCAGGTTCACGCCGCCGGAGGTTGTGATGTTCAGGATTATATCGCAGTCCGAGTACTTAGTGCGCATAAGCGTCACCACTTCCTCGAACTTCTCAAATACCATGGCGGCCCTGCCCTCGTCGTCGCGGCAGTGTATATGGGCCATAGCGGCGCCCTCTTTCCAACAGTTGTAGATCTCTTCCGCGATTTCAGCCGGCTCTATGGGCACGTTGGGGGTATTATCCTTGGTGGGCCATGCCCCCGTGGTGGCCACGGTAATAATTCTCTTGTCTTTCAGATCAGACATGTTTTACTCCCTATTTCTTCCGTGCAAACAGCTTTTGCATGTACTCAAGGCCGCTGCCGCCGCCATGCTCTGGAGTTCCGTAGCCGGTTCCGCCGTACTCATATGTCCGGTCGGGTACGCCGGGTACGAGATAATCCTCGTCGATCTCCGCTACGCAGCGGGCCATAGAGCCGTCGCCCATATACCAGCGCAGAGGGAAGCAATTGAAGCGGAACCACTTTCCTGGAACAATTTTGTCTAAATCGCCGCCCAGATTCTCCACGCCTACTATGCCGTGTCCCAGCATCAGCTTATGGCAGGGCTCCCATGTGCCCCAGCAGCCCACGCTCTCCAGCAGTCCATACTTCTCGTCATATGCCTTCTGACCGTGTATACGGATATAATCAAACTTGTCAAACTCAGCATAGGCCTCTTCGCCGAACAGTTCCTTATACTCCTCGGTCAGTGGAAATCCGGTGGCGCCCAGCAGATTCATGCGCGTCATGCCGTTGTTGCCCATGGCCGTGTGCAGAGGGTGATCCAGCGCCTGACTGTCCATAGCCACGCACTTGACCTTGTTCTTCACGAACCATTTGCCCGCCTCCACACCGGTGCCGGCTGCATAGTGATAGTATGCCTTGCTGTCGTCAAACAGCCTATGCATACCTGTGTTCAGGCAGATAATCTTGCTATTCAGGTCTTCCTGCCTGATGCCGTACTTTTCGCAGGCGGCGTCAAGATGCTTGTCGGTGATTAGACCCCAGGGCTCGATGTCGATCTTCAGCACGACGGCATCTCCGGTGTAAGCATCCACGGGCATCTCATGTGTGTACCTTGCCCGGCGGCCGTCAAACTCATACTCCATAACATGGCGGGGGGCGTCGCAGTGCGTGCCGGTGTGCATAGTGCACTTGATGCTCTGCGTCAGTACTCCCCCCTTGGCCATTGTATGTGTGTTGTCTATTTCTGGCTTGTCAAAATACGGCCAGCGTGGAATCTCCGCGCCGAAAGGATGTGTCAGGTCGATAAAAACTTCTTTACCCATAATCAAACCTCCTTATGTTAATCGTACAGCATTTTAATAAGATATTCGTTTAGTGCCGCTGCTGACTGCCTTGTGCGCTCAGGCGTCCAGCTCCTGAAGCCTTCGCCTGATTTAAAGCCCAGCTTACCCTCGTTTTTCAGCCGTTCAAGCAGGGGTGAGGGTTTGTGGCTATCCTCCAGATCGCTCAGAATATAGTTATGTATGTTCCATGTCAGGTCCAACCCCACCATGTCCGCGTTCTCAAGCGGGCCGAGCTGAGGGAGCCGCAGGCCGAAGGAATAGCGCACCGCCTCGTCCACCGTCTCCGCGTCCGCTATACCGTTTTCCACGATCGAGATGGCCTCACGCCACAGGGCGTGCTGCATGCGGTTGGCTATAAATCCGGGCACGTCCTTTTTGCAAAGCACAGGCTTTTTCCCCACGCAGGCCAAGAGCTCCATAACGGTTTGTACGGTTTCATCACTCGTGGCGTCGGACTTGACAACCTCAACAAGCGGAATCAGGTGGGCGGGATTCCAAAAGTGCGTGCCGCAGAAGCGTGTCCTATAGTGAAGATTGCGGCTTATTTCCGAGGGGCTCATCACCGAGGTGTTTGTACAGAAGATGGCGTCGGGCCGGCAGCGCTCCTCCAGCCTAGCGAAGGTTCTGCGCTTGAGCTCCATGTCCTCAAAGACGCACTCAATTACCAAATCGGCGTCCTTGACGCCGGAACTGTCAATATCCATGGTGAAGTCAATCTTCTTAAGCCTCTTCTCAAGCTCATCGGTCGTCAACGCGCCCCGCGCCACCAGCGCCGCCGTACTCTCACTAATACCAGCATATACATCTACCTCGCGTACATCGTATACGGTGACTGAGTAATCGCCGCCGGTGAACACCCAGGCAATATTCTTGCCCATCAAGCCGGCGCCGGCTACGAGAATCTTTTTTACAGCCAAATGAAAATCACTCCTTGTGTGTCCTTGGGTTATTGTGATTCACGCCAGATTTGCGATTTCCGCACCCGGCAAAGGCGAAAAGTTTCGGCTGTGATACTTACCCCGGCGGACCGGTGCCCTGTAAATCAGCAAGTCAGATAGCCGCCGGAGCAGTCGCAGTTGGCCCCGGTAATGAAGTCAGAGGCTGCGGAGCTTAAGAACAGGGCATAGCCCACGAAATCTGACGGCTCGGCCAGGCGTCCGATTGGCTCGCGCTTAAGAAAGTTCTTGTAAACGGCGGATTCGGGATCAAACATCCACTCGGTCAGCTCGCTGCGAAATACCGTGGGGCAGATCGAGTTTACATTGATGTGATGCTCGGCGGAGAGCTCGCAGGCTAAGGTAGACACCATCAGGTCGGCAGCGGCCTTGGAGGCGCAGTAGCCGGTATAGCCGGCCATGCCCCGCTTGGAGCGCTGAGACGTGACGACGACTATTTTGCCTCCCTTGCCCTGAAAGACCATCTGCTGGGCAACATGCTTGCAGAGAATGTAAACGCTTTTGCAGTCGGCGTCCATTATGTACTGCCACTCCTCTACGGACTGCTCAAGAATGTGCTTGACCTTGTTGAAACCATGGCAGACGGCCATTATATTCACCTCGCCGAAGGCATCAACACAGGCACGAACCATGGCCTGAACATCGGCCTCCACCGCCGGATCTGCAACAAAATAGGCGCAGTCGATACCCTCGGCCTTAAACTCCTCCTCCAGAGCCCTGAGCCTGGCCTCATTTCGGCCGGTCATAAAAACCTTCGCGCCGGCATAGCCGTAAGCCTTGGCCAGCACGCAGCCCAGCGCGCCGGTGGCGCCTGTGACCAGAGCTACCTTTCCTTTCACGGAGAACATGTTCTGGACAAATTCCTTTTTGACGGGAACCATGTTTGAATCCTCCTTCTTTTTCCCGCTTTATGCGTCGGGATAATTGATGATAACCAGCATTTTTGCGGGCTTGTCTCCGGCGTTGATTAAACTGCGGCCCTCATAGGGCGGGAAACTGATGCTCTCGTTGGCGTGGATTACATATTTGTGGCCGTCCTTGTCGGTGACTGTCATTTCGCCCTCCAGCACGAAGTAGACTTTCTCCAGAGGGTTGTCTTCATAGGCCCATTCGGCGCCGCCTCCGGGCTCAAACTCGGAGATACCGACCCAGTATTTGTTAGCGCCGGTCTCGTCCTTTCCGTGATAGCGCTTGCAGGTTACGCCGAAATGTCCCGCGGGGAAATATGGCTCCAGCTCCTCGTACGTTCTCTTAATCATAAAATTCCTCCCTTTCAAATAATATATTCTGTTCGAAACGGGTGAGTTTGCGAGAAGTATTTAGTAATGCAGTCAGCTGCAAATGCGCTGCCAGGCATAAGTACATACGGCTCTAGTATATACAACGCTTTTTCATGCAAATTGCATCTTTTGATCTATTCCTTTTTTTACTATTATATCTATTTCCTCCAACAATACAATCCTCCGTTTTTTATATCCCTATAACCTATTAGTAATAGTGTCTGTAAAATACAAAAAACGGGTATGCCTCTGGACGCGTTCCTGAATGTCTGTATAAGCAGATTCCTCAGGATAGCAGGCAAAACCCGTCTATAAGATTTCGTTTTATTATATATTTTAGGGCGGGTTCTGGGCCTTGATATGTTTAACAAAGGACAAAACGGAAGGATTTGTGGCATCGCTGCGCCAAACAGCATGAACTCCCATCTCGATACCCAAATCGATGCTGCGCAGGTATTCGCTTTCATTTTCCGGGCCAATGGCTAATGCGGCTACACCCAGACCCGCCTCTACCGCAGCCATAATGGAGTAAACCTGCTTCTTATACTGCCGTTTTTTAAAGTGCACGCCAAAACGCTTCATGAGCTCATCGTTGACCATACGTAGTTCATCATCGCTGCCTCTTTGGTCCGAATCGGTCCAAAAGATGGTGTCGTTCTTAAAATCTTTAAGTTCCGGCTTGCTTTTTTTCCCCGCCGGATGGTCTTTGGAATAAAAGAGGCGATAGTTCAAGCTGTACAGCTGTATGCTCTGGACCTCTGAAAGCGACGATAAGGCTGTGGTCAGCGTAAAAATAACATCAAACTCACCTTCAAGCAGGGCGTTTGACAGCTCATAAACCGTCCTTCTGTCCACTATAAAGTCGACATCGGGGCAAACAAGTTGATACGACCGGAGAAGCTTCGTCACGGGCTCAATTGGCTGGCCGTCCAGCAGGCCAAGCGTTATTACGCCTGTTTTACCCGTTCCCATGCTCTGAATTTTGATCCGAAGCCATTCTACTTCCTGCTTTTGCCTGGCGAAAAACTCTTCAGCCAGTTTGCCCGCAGGTGTCAATTCGACCTTGCGGTATTTTCTCTCAAACAACTCGGCCCCAAGCGTTGCTTCCAGAGCACGGATTTGCTTGCTGACCGCCGGCTGCGAGATGTAGAAGTATTCTGCCGTTTTGGAAAAGCTCTTCAATTTGGCAAGAGCAAGAAAATACTCGATTTGAACCGCGTTGATTGGAAGCATACATACCCCTCCAATTTTTTCTTGCTCATAGTTTATCAGGCCGCCCGTCCGATTTCAACATGTCTCTGAAAAGCTGGACATTCAATTAACGCCGTGTCGCTTTGACACCGCCCGTGTCACGGAAACAATCGCATAAAGAAAGACTGCACTGAAGGTATATCCTTCGGGGCAGTCTTTCTTTTAACCTCCTTTTAAGAGAGTCGGTTAAATTGAATTTTCCGTCAATCACATAACTCGCTCACGGAGGCCTTGCGTGTCTTAGACCGCATTATGAACAAATGCAGCGATACTGTCTAAAGGAATATCTACAACAGAGCCTACCGTAGTGATTACACCACTACCGCGGTGGCATACGCCGCCTCTGCCCAGTAAATTCCTGCCGCAGGCATTTCCTAAAGAACAACCGGGAGCAGGGCCGATATTTGTAATCAGCCGGACAAAGCACGGGTCTACTGAAAGAACTACGCCGGTAAATCCGCAGCCGGACTGGCCGCCGCTCTTGGTAAATATCGTTACGGTTGTTCCAATACATCCGTTGAAAACGTCACAGAAATTGTTGGCAGCCACGTAATATCCTCCTATATCATTTTTGGGTTCAGCGAACCTAATCTATTTTATGCTAGGCTAAACATTAAGTGAATCGGCCTTATCCAATAGGCTCGCTCTGTCTTTCGCCCGGTTTTATGCTTGCCTGAAGTAGTTGAAATTTTTCGAGACCCTCCAAATAACCCCGGTCCCCGGTTCAAATCCTCTGTCCGTGATGAGTCCGGAATCGGCAATATACATTTTATCGTCGGGCCCGAACAAAACGTCCGAAGGATGCGAAATGCCGCCCGGGCCTTTGTTATATGCAAAAGGAAGTGCCTCGCCTGTTTGCATGTCTATACGTGAAAGCTTGCCTGAATCACTGCTTCTCCCGCCGAGCGCGACAAATATATAACCGTAACCGAATTTATTATCGTAAGAAAAGTCAAACCCGGAAATGCAGGAATGCGGTTCAAACAGGGCAAAAGGGCGCGGAGGCGGCGCCATCGGCTGAGTTTTTATAAGAAAAAACGGCTGCGATCCATCCTTCGGTTTAAACTGCGGCAGCGTAACAGGCAAGCCGCCGGCGTAATCCGGCCACCCGTACCATTTTCCTTTTTTAATAAGTAAAAACTCGTCCGGGGCGTTTTCAACCGGTCGGCTCCCCCTCGGCTCCATGCCCTGATTAGAGCAGAACAGGCGGTTGGACCTGTCAAACCTGATGCATGCGGGGTTTCTTAGCCCCCATGCGTAGACCCGGGCATTTGAACCGTCTTTATTTACTCTTATAATACTGCCCGATGGTATTTTTGAGCTTTTTATTATCTCATTTTTCATGTTTTTCGAGCCATAATAACTAAAAGCCCCGGTAGAAACTATTTCGCCGCATGCGGGACTAAGCAGGCTTTTCGACTCGTAGTTCTCTCCGTAGAGCGTAATATCCTGGCCGGGTAAATCGTTAAAATACGGGTGATTTACAACCCAGTTTGAATTATCGGCGCCCACAACTCCTGAATTTGTCGCCGTACCCTGGCCGAAGTATAGACAGCCGTCCGTGCCTATGGCAATACGGCTGTTGCTGAAATCCCCCCAGCTTGGCAAGCCCCGAAGAATGTCGACTTTTTTTAAATCCGGCTTAATCAGCGTAATGCATCCCCTGTGTGAAACGAACAGATCATCGCCGTCAAACGCTATTCCAAGCAGCGGAGGGTTAAAACCAGACGCCAAAACGTTTAATTGCTTCCCGTCATATTGTAAAACCTTGCCGTCACCGTCCGCCATACCGGAATCGGCAATATAAAGCGTACCCGCAGCGTCGAACGCAATACATGAAGGAGAGTTAAGCTGCGTCAGATAAGGCTCCGCGACATAGCCTTGTGGAAGTCTTATATTATACGCGTTAATCATTCTTTTTGCAGACATGGTTTCACCAGCCAAATCTATATTCCGGCGGCAAGGCAAAGCCTTTATTATCAGATTTATGGAACCAATCGCCAATAAATTCGTCAAAAAAAACGATTTGTACTATAGCGGGGTAATACGAATGAAAAAATCTATTATTTTGGTTTCATTACTAGCGCTTCTTGTATCCATTTCGGGATGCACTGGTGTTAAACCTGCCGCCTCCCCTGCCGCTCCGGATACATCCGTGGATTACAAAGCGGGCGGCGGCGCAGATGAAAAAGCTTCATTAGAGAGCGGCGAAGCCGCAGCCGTTACGGAAGCGGAGGAGGCTTACGGCGATATAGACGCAGCTGAAGATAAGGCCGAGATAGACGATATGGCCGCTGTAATCAAGCTGGTCGATGACTTCAGCGCGAAACTGCAGTATGTATATCTGCTCAGTCCGGATTCCGCCAGCCTGATAGAGGAATACTACGGCGAATATGTCGAGCCCGCGCTGCTTATAGAGTGGCAGAATGATCCGTTGTCCGCCCCCGGCAGGCTTGTTTCAAGCCCCTGGCCCGACCATATTGAAATATCGACAGTCGCCAAACTGCCGGACGGAGGTTATGAGGTAAAGGGTAAAATAATCGAAGTAACAAGCGCAGAGGCTGAAAGCGGAGGCGCGGCGGCCAGGCGTGAGATTGAACTGACGGTCGCGCGCTCTAATGATAAATGGCTGATTAGCGGCGTTACGCTCGGCAGCTATGAAACCGATTCCTCCATCAAATATGTCAATAATCAATATTGTTTCGGCTTCACGCTTCCTATAAGCTGGAAAGACTTCAGCGTTGTCTGTGAAGAATGGTCGGGAAAAGAAACCGGGACCGGCGCGCAGTCTGAATCCGGGCCCGTCATATATATCCGCCACCCGGAATGGACGGAAGAGAATCCGCGCCAGGATATACCAATTATGATATTCACACTGCCGCAGTGGGAAAAAGTCCTGAGCGAAAAACTCAGCGTCGGCGCGGCGCCCGTACCTCCTAGCGAACTCGGAAGAAACACAAGCTACGTTTTTGCCCTTCCCGCGCGCTATAATTTCTCGTTCCTCCCGGGCTATGAGGAGGTTGAGGAAATATTAGCCGGAAATCCGTTTGAGGCGTTTGATTAACGGTATGTAAAGCTGACGGGCGTGCCGCATGAAACGGCACGCCCGTCTTATATATGCCTGAAGCTTATTTTTTACCGCCCATGCTTTTTTCGTCGGCGCCCATGTATCTGGTAAGCCCGTTGAGTTCGGCTTTCTTCTCATTGAGGTAGTCTATTGTTATTTCGTCAAGAGCCGCGCATACCGCATCGTGGTCAAGAGGCTTTATGCTCAGCATTTCGCGGGCCTCGGCGGGAGTCGCGACATCGTTGCCGAAAGCCTTGATAGCGTTAACGGCTCTCTCAACCAGCATTACGTTTGTAGCCATAATCTTGTTGCCGTTCTTGTCCACGCCGTAAACCACGTTGTCCTCCATGCCGACGCGAATATGACCGCCGTTTGCCAAAGTGGAGAACATGACAGGCATATGTCCTTTTCCTATGCCGAAAGCGCTCCAGGTGCAGCCCTCGGGAATGAGATCGATAAGATACTGCAGCTCGGCCGGAGTCGCGCCCATGCCGCCGAGCACGCCCATGCAAAGCTGGAAGTGCATCGGCATCGTAAGATATCCGCCCTTGAGATAATACTCCTTGCAGGCGCGCAGCATGCCGGCGTCGAAAATCTCGATCTCGGGCTTTATCCCTTTTTCAATATACAGTTTACCGATATCGCGGAGGAACTGCGGGCTGTTATGGAACACGCCTGCGGGACCCCAGTTGAAGGAGCCCGCGTCGAAAGTTCCCATCTCTATGCCCGGAACAAATTTATGGTGAAGCACTCGGTAGGCGTTGCCGTAGGGGGAATCGTCCGACACCCTGTTATCTCCAGAGGAAGTGCAGTTTATAATCACGTCGCAGTCCTTATAGGCTCTTATGGCTTTTATGGTCTGATAAAACTTAACTGGATCCATAACGCCCGCGCCTTCGTCGTCGCGCATATGCAGGTGAACTATTGACGCCCCCGCCTTCCAGCAATCATACGCTTCCTGTGCAATCTGCTCCGGGGTTTCGGGGATCTTAAAACCCGCGGGGGTCACGGCGCCTGTCAGGGCGGCGGTAATAATCGTTTTCGCCATATCGATCTTCCTTTCAAAATATGGTTTTTGTTTAAAACATTATTTATTATACACTATTAATCCTGCTTTTTGAATTATTAATTACAATAACACTGTTATTTTTCGTATAAACACTTAAATCAAGCTTGAAAAATCATTCAGGACACATAATTAAATTACGACTGCGTCAAAATCTCCGGTCCAGTAAATTGCCAAGTTTCCTTCCGTTACACTTATTGAAGCGGGTTTCCCGATGAATTCGTTGCTGACTCCCAATGGATAGTCCTCCGACAGCTGCGCTTCCGACAAAGAGTAGGCAAGGCCGTCAATCGTCACTCCGCGGGCTTTCCCTCCGTATGCGAATACGGATACTATCCCCGACGAGCGCTTTCTGAATCTTAGCGTTGCGTTGCTTATAACGGTTATGTTTTCGCCGGACCCTATCAGATAGCCTCTGCCCCCGCTATTGGCAATATAGGCAAGAGTCTGTATGTTTGCGATAGTATGGTCCGCCCGGCCGCCGAGGCATCCGTATATCAAAAAGGTGTTATATCCTTTGTCAAGCCCTATTTTGACCGCAAGAAGCGTATCCGTCTCATCCTTCTTTTCGGAATATCTAAGGACTATCCCGCCCTTCGGCTCTTCATTTAAGGAATCGAAGTCGCCTACAGTCAGGTCCGGCTCTATGCCGGCGCTTATTAAGTGTTTATATCCCGCGTCAGCGGCGATAATATAATCTCCTTCAGCGGGCTTTATTTTGCATGAGGTCACAACAGCGCCGACTATATAACAGATTCTTTTCATATCGCCTCCGGTTTTAAAAAGGCTGCCTGCCGGAACTCGGAAAAAGCTCCCATTCCGCGAAGGCTCAGTTAAGCCAGGCTGCAGCCCGCCGTTTTTCGCGCCCTTCGGGTCAAAACTCAGGCTTCCTCGAATATCCTCTTACGGCCCAGTATATAAGCTTTTCCGCCGACTCTAATAGAGCCGTCCGTTCTAAGCTCTGTTTTTATTTGCGAGGGACGGGACATGCTTTCGCCCTGTATGAATACGGCCGTAGAAGGCGGCGTCAGCAGGTTCCGCCTGTGCAGATAATGAGTCAGGGCACCCGAAGCGGTGCCTGTAGCGCTTTCTTCAGCTACGCCGACAATCGGCGCAAAATCCCGGCATCGGGCGTCGCAGTCATCTCCAAGCGCAAACGCATGTACACTGACGCAATCCCAATCCCGCGAAATATTCTTAAGCGCATCAGTATCCGGGCAAAGTGCAGCGAGAGCTTCCGCGCTTCTAAGCGGCACTATAATGTCCGGCAGCCCGGTTGTTATTATCTCCGGGTACATGCCCGGTATCAGCATAGAGCTGTTCCCGCCGAGCGCGCCCATCAGCACTTCAATTTCCTCCGGAGACTCTATAACTTTCAGGCATTCGGGCTTTGTCATGTCCATCGTCACCGTCTCGCCGACGGTAACGCGAAGCTCACCCGCGTTTGTCTGAAACATATAATCCCCGTCCGGGACTCCGCTTTCGCGCAGCACTCTTCCCGCGGCCACAGTCGCGTGGCCGCAGAGGTCAATTTCTGCCACAGGCGTGAAATACCGTATCCTCCAGCCGCCTTTCACCGGAGCCAGGAAAGCGGTTTCGGAAAAACCCAAAAGCGCGGCCGTCTCCAGCATGAATTTTTCCGACGGGAGGCGCCCGTCCTCGGAGATTGCTACGCCCGCTCCGTTGCCCCCCGACGCGTTGTCTGAAAAAGCCTGTACCAAATAAAGAATCATATGCTTCCCTCTTTCAGAGAATTTTGGCGGCGTGACAGCCCGGCCCGATTGTACTAAACATCGGTCCCGGAAAGGTCAAAACCGGGAATAAACGCGCTATCAGCGGAATCCGGGTCCTGAATAAAGCCCTGCGTCACCGAACATATATCCAGATAGTTACACGCTGAGCGCCACTCCTCGCGGCTTATACGGCGGTTCAGCTCCGGGTATTCTTCAAGCGCTATAACCGGCACATACTGGCTCATCAGTGAAAAAAGGACTTTTCTGCCCTTTGAAAAATCCGCGAACCACTCGATCACCATCTGAGTATTGCGTATATTTCCCGGCAGGACCAGATGCCGGACGATAAGGCCGCGGCGCATTAGCCCCTCCTCATCGAACTCATAGTCGCCGCACTGAGCATACATCTCCTCGATAGCGGCGGCGGCCCGTTCGGGGTAATCAGGCGCGTTTGAGTAACGGGCGGCGGCCTCTGAATCCATATACTTCATATCGGGCAGATATATATCGACAAGTCCACGCAGCGCGCGCAGGGATTCGGGCCGCTCATATCCGCCTGAGTTCCAGACTACGGGGACCTTTAGCTTAGGGCGCAGGGATCTGGCGACTTCGGTTAAAAAATGCCCGGCGGTCACAAGATTAATATTGTGCGCACCCATGTCAATAAGATGGGAGTAAATCTTTCGAAGCTGCTCTGCGTTTCGTTCCCTACCGAAACGCTCCAGGCTGATTTTCCGGTTCTGGCAATATACGCAGCCAAGAGGGCAGCCGGAAAAAAAGACTGTGCCGGAGCCGCGGCTTCCGCTTATAGGCGGTTCCTCCCAAAAATGCAGGGCGGCGCGCGCCACTTTCGGCGTATCGCTCATTGCGCAGTATGTGTTGCCGCAGCGGGGCGCGTTGCACATGCGGGGACAAATGCTGCATTTTTGCATTAATCTGCACCTGTATCAAACGGGCGCGCCCGTTTGCGGACGCGCCCGAAACCTATTAATGTCTTACAGGCACATGCCCTTGTCAACGACGAGGTACTGGCCGGTAATTGCCGAGGAATCGTCGGAAGCGAAGAAGAGTATAGCCTTAGCCTGGTCTATGGCTTCGCACGGTTCAAGCCCCATACGTACAACTTTCGCGGTTATCCTTGCAAACTCCTTGTCCTGAAGATCAGCAAAATCGGGGCTGAAAAGCGGCGTCTTCGTAGCGCCCGGGCAAACCGCGTTAACTCTGATACCCGTATTTGTATACTGTATAGCCATATTATGCGTGATTGCTATGACGGCGGCCTTAGCGGCTGAATATGCTACGCCGGCGCAGTGATAGACTCCGCCTATGGAGGATACGTTGACAATACTGCCCTTGCCCGCAGGCTCCATATACTTTATCGCCTCGCGGCTCATATAGAAAACGGATGTCGCGTTGACAGCCATCTGCTCGTCCCAAAATTCGTTCGTCACGTTTTTGGCCGAACGGTTGAAGTCCGCCTGGCCGGCGTTGTTCACGAGAATATCAATACGGCCGAACTTTGCGATGACCTCGTCCATTGCCCTTTTGCAGTCTTCGTATTTCGTGACGTCGCCCTGTATGGCAATTGCGCCGTGGCCTATTTCCTTGACTGCCTCGGCGTTGTTCTTTTCGCGCCTTGCCATAATTATTACCTGCGCGCCTTCCTCTGCAAAGAGCTTCGCCGTAGCAAAACCGATGCCGGAGTTGCCGCCTGTGACAAGCGCTACTTTATTGTCCAATTTTCCCATAATCATAACCTCCAGTTTTATTTGTAAAGAGGGTTTTACCTTTGATTATAATTTTAACACTTTCAGCTTTATCTTGTCAATTCTATTGTGGAAATACGTTCAAAACTATAGTTTATTAACACTGCCGCTTTGTTGCGTTATTGCAGATAATATGGTAAGATAGAATAAGCTGGGATAGATTGGAGGCGACGTCATGCCCCGGCACGGATTCATTCACGATAAGAAAGACATAATGATACTGATACTCTACGTGGCGGCACGCCTGCCGGGCCTGATCCCTGAAGACACGCTGATGGAGCAGGTAATGTGCGACGGCGGATTTGATTATTTTGATTATTCAGACGCGCTGGCCCAGCTCAGGGAAGAAAAGTTTATCGTCCGTGATCTTGAGGGACGGTATAGTTTAACAAAAAAAGGCGCGGATTCGGAAAAAGAGCTCGGCTCAATGCTCCCCTACTCCGTACGCATGAAAGTGGAAAAAAATCTGATAGCTGTGGCAAAGGAAATGGAGCGAAACGCCCTGATAGGCGCCGATATAAGCGCGCGGGGGGACGGACTATACAACGTGCACCTTTCGCTGGACGATGGTCTCGGCAACATTCTAAGTATGGATATGATGGTTCCAACAAGGGAGGCCTCAAAACGAATAGCCGATAATTTCCGAAAAAATGCCGAAAAAATATATAATAAGTTACTTGATTTGATGTGTGAAGAAGAATGATTTTAGTTTTATAAAGAGAGGCGCAGCTTAAAGAGCCGCGCCTCTCGTCCTATATCTTTGTTTTCAGGAATTCGCGAAGCCATGGCCCGGTGGCTTCATTTTCCAGTGAAAAATCAATTGTGGCTTCGAGGAAGCCTTTTAGGTTTCCAGTGTCGTACCTTTTTCCGATGAAATCGACCGCAATCATTTTTTCAGATTGGCAAAGCTTCCTAAGCCCGTCTGTCAGCTGCACTTCCCCGCCGTAACCGGGCGTCAGGTTTTCAAGCATATCGAATATGGAGCTTGTAAGTACGTACCGCCCGAGTATCGCGAAGTTTGAAAATTTCTGATCCCGGCTCGGCTTTTCGATCATATCCGTCACACGGTAAATCCTGTCTTCCAGCGGCGTGAGCTTAAGCGAAGAGTATCGACTCAATGCGTCGTCCGCAACTGCCTGCGTCCCCACGCAGGAGGACCCGTATTTTTCGGCGGCTTCTATAAGCTGCCGCGTTACAGGATAATCTGAGCGCATAATATCGTCCCCAAGCAAAACGGCGAAAGGCTCGTCCCCCACGAAATGCTTTGCGCGCCAGACCGCATGTCCCAGACCTTTTGTCTCCTTCTGGCGCACATAAAAAATATTGGCAAGGTCGGCCGCCTTCCTTACCATATCGGCCTCCCTTTCCTTGCCTGAGCGCAGTAGACGCTCCTCCAGCTCCGGGTAATAGTCGAAGTAGTCGTCCATCGCCGATTTTGCCCGGTTTGTCACTACAAGTATATCCTCAATACCGGAGGCAACGGCCTCCTCAATTATATACTGTATGACCGGCTTGTCGACAAGCGGCAGCATTTCCTTGGGTACGGTCTTTGTTGCGGGAAGCATGCGCGTGCCGAGGCCCGCCGCGGGAATCACAGCCTTCGTGACCTTCATTGCTTGTGACCACTCCTTTTCGCATTACCACAAAATGACCTTTGAGGAATGGTCATTTGTGCTTATACTGCGGCTGCCTGCTCTCAGGCAGCCGCGCGCTTGTCCGAAAAAAGGTCAGACTAACTCGCTATTGTCCTGGCCAAATCTTTCTCATTATTTTTGTACGCTCTAGGACAAGTATCAGCGGAAGCCCAAGACCGTAGCATACAACAGCCTCGCCGAAACCAACGCTGAGCGCGCATATCCCGAAGCTTTCCCAGAAGAGCTCCGCGGGATAGTATAGCATAGCAAGCATTGCGCCAACTGCCGCCGCGTTAATAAGAACCGGAGGCAGAGGCGCAAGCCACTTGATTCTGATTTTTGAGGTTATAAAGCAGGCTAATAAAGTTGAAAGCGAGCCGAAGACTATATCCGGCAAGCCGTTGCCGCCGACAATGTTAGCAATTATGCATCCGACAAAAAGCCCCCAGGCGGTTTCCGGCAGAAAGAACGGCAGAACGCACAGGGCCTCCGCGATGCGGAACTGAACTTCCCCGTAGCTTATACCGGCCAGGGCCACCGTCAGCGAAGCGTACAGCGCGGCCAGAACGGCTGAAGAGGCAAGCCGCCTGAGCTTTAAATTGCTAGCCTCCATAAACTACAAATATCGCGGTATCAGCCGACGGGTCCGTATTGGGTTCGTCGCGATACAATATATAATCTCCTTTGGCCAGGATTGCTTCCAGATCGCCTGTCGGCACAAAAACGTAAACCTCCGCCTCTGCACCTGCTTCGCTCGGGTAAGCCTTCAGCTCCTCGGGCATATCCCCGCTCCAGACAACAATCGCGGAGAATGCTTCAGAATAAGGCAGCGCCGGCGCTCCTGCGGCCGCAGAGGTTATGCCCAGCATCGGCTGTGTCTCTCCGTAATCCTCCCCATCTTCCGGCTCAGAAGAAATAACTGCCTCAGGGGCCGGCACAGCTGCCGGTTCCTCAACTGCTTCAGTCTTTCCGGCCGCCCTGTCGAAAGTCGTGTACGCCCTATACCCGCCTTCATCTTTTTCCGCAGGCGCCGCGGCCTCGTATTGAGGTTTCTCCATCAAAGGCGCCTGCGCGTTGCCGTCAGCTGTTAAACCGGACTTGTTACGGCCGAACAAATTCGGCAATGCGTAAACAGCCAGAAGCACAACCGCGAGCATAGCGGCAATTGCCGTAAAACGTCCGAAAGCAAACCGGCGGGGCGTTTTTATGCTGCCGGATTCCCGGCCGACCTTATACATTATTCCATCGCAGAGCTCCCTGGGCGGGTCTGCAAGCAGATCGCCCATAGCTGCGTGGGTTTTTTCCATAAGCTCAAGAAGCTCCCTGCATGCTTCGCACTTTTTAAGATGCTCCGAAAGCTCCGACTCCTCAGCTTCGCTTAGCATCCCGTCAATATTGCCGCTTATTAAATCCAAATATCTTTCACACGAATCCATGCAGTTCACCTCCCTCCAGTCTTTTCTGACGTTTTGCCGCCTGAAAAGTTCCTGTATTCGCAGAGGTATTTGCACAGTTCGGCCCTTGCGCGGGATATGCGCGATTTAACGGTGCCCTCGTTCAATTCCAGAATTTCCGCTATCTCGGCGTAACTCAGTCCGTTAATCTCTCGCAGTATTATTACCTGACGGTGGTCAGCGCTAAGGCGCGACAGTCCGTTTAATATAGCCGCCCTCAATTCCCGGTTTTCAGCCGCCCTCACCGGAGACATGCTTTCGTCGGGAATATCTAGGAAATCTTCCTCGCCCTCGTCGTTTACCAGCGTCATGGAAACCGTCTTCATGCGGTTTTTCTTGCGCAGGTGATCTATGCAGACATTGCATGTAAGCCTATACAGCCAAGTTGAAAAGCTGCTTTCCATTTTAAAGAATTGCAGGGATTTATATGCGCGCATAAACGCTTCCTGCGAAAGGTCAAAAGCGTCCTCACGGTCCCCGACCATTCGCAGAGCATAATTATATACCATTTTCTGATTCTTAAGTACTAATTCCTCAAAGGCGATTTTATCGCCATTTTGAGCTCTTAATACAAGCTCGTTGTCTTCCAATAAGAACGCTCCTCTCAGCTTTTAGATACGGCTGACCTGAAGCACAGGCGCTTTGCCGTTATCCGGTGAGACTATCGCAGGTCGCGTTTTATGCCCTTGGTTATATCCTCCAGCTCTTTAAGAGTGGTCGCCTCCATTATTCTGGCCTTATAATACCCGGCATAGGCTACGCCCTTGAGATACCATGCGTAGTGACGGCGGGCCTCGAGTACCGCCACGCGCTCGCCCTTCAATTCGGCCGCCATGTAAAACTGGCGCATAGCCGTATCGCAGCGCTCGGACAAAGGCGGTTTTGAGGGCTCTGGAAGCCCGTCCAGCGCGGCCCTGGCCTCGGCGAATATCCACGGGTTGCCGAAAGCTATACGCCCTATCATGGCGATCTGAGCGCCCGTGTATTCGAGTATCCTAAGAGCGTCCCGCCCCGTAAATATATCGCCGTTGGCAATAACAGGTATTGAAACCATCTGCGCAACTCTTTTGATTATTTCCCAGTCGGCCTGGCCGGAATACATCTGAGACCTTGTCCGCCCGTGGACGGTGATTGCCGATATGCCGGCATTCTGCAAAGCGAGCGCGAACTCAGGAGCGTTTACGCTTCCCCTGTCCCAGCCCTTTCGTATCTTCGCCGTTACCGGGACGGAACTGTGTTTTACTACAGCCTCAGCAATACGGACGGCTTTCTCAACGTCGCGCATAAGTGCCGCGCCGTCCCCGCTTTTAACAATCTTAGGCACGGGGCACCCCATGTTTATATCGACTATATCCGCCCCGGATATTTCGACGGCTTTCTGAGCGGCCTCCGCCATACATGAAGGGTCTGAACCGAATATCTGAACTCCGGCCGGATGCTCGTCCGGCGCAAGGCGCAAAAGCTCTATGGACTTTGAGTCCTGATACATCAGGGCCTTCGCGCTGACCATCTCTGTGAAGCTCAGGCCCGCGCCCTGTTCACGGCAGATCGTACGGAAAGCCAAATCGGTTACTCCGGCCATCGGAGCAAGCGCCAGCTTTGTATTTATTTCAAGCCCGCCGATGAACAAAAGCCTACACCCCGTGAATCATGTTCAATGCATTTTAACATAAAAAAAGCCCGGCGGCAAGTATCGGCATTCGGGATTGATTTATGACTGTGTATGTAAAATTTCGGTACGGGTACCCGTACCGAAATATTTTGATTCATTATTCAGATCAGCCTTGTCAGCAGCCACACGAAACCTGTAACTGCGGCCCCCATAGCGGCAAAGTATGGCGCCGGGATATTTATCAGCCTCCTGCTATCCATCGCGTGTTTCCTGGCGTAATCCTCGGCAACCCTGCGCGCCTCGCGCAGTACGTCCTCGGACGAGTATCCTTTTTCCTCCAGCACGCTTCCACGCACGATGAAAAACGCCTGCTCAAACAGCTTCTCGTCATCCAGTTTGAGCATTATGACCCGCCTTGTAACTCCCTTGACCATCCTCTCACCCCACCAGATATTCATACGTTCATTTTTTCCAGTTGAGGGTGAATATATACGTTTATATCCTGCTGACAATCTTCAGGACCAGAGCCGTCATATCGTCCGATGTCCCGTTTTCTTCTTTTGAACGCTTAATAATCTGTGTCGCGAGTTCCCTCGGGCTGTCGTCATTATAGCCGGAAATCAGTTCGCGAAGCCACAAATCCTCCGCTCCGTCGGTTACGCCGTCTGTAAGAAGGATGGCGTAATCCCCTTCCGCCAGCTTAATCTTCAGCACATCCGGCTCCGTTGCGCCAAAACCGCTCCCGGCCGCCAGGGCCCTTCCTTCAAGCCGCCTTACCGTGTTGCCCCGCTTTATATAAGTCGGGGCCGCGCCGTATTTATAAAGGCTGGATTCCCCGCTAAACAAATCCACGCACAGCATATCCACGGTAGTAACTATTTTCTCCTCGCCGAGCATGAATCCCGAGTTGAGCGTCCTTAGCGCCGCCGAAGGCAGCATACCGGCTTTTAAAAAGCGTTCAAGCAGGTGTACGGCCATAGCGCTCTCGCGTGCGGCGTTTTCACCGCTGCCCATGCCGTCGGAAAGTACAATATACAGCTTTCCGTCGTCATTTTTAAAATAAGTGCCGCTGTCCCCGTTTTTCAATTCACCGGACCGCCTGCACGCCGCAGCGGCGGCTATAGCGGCAAGAGGCTCCGTCTGCGTAAGTATTATGCGCTGCCTGTCAGATATCTTTACAATCTCAGGTTCGTTTACGGGTATTCCAATCAGGTGTGAAAAACGCGCCCGTGCTTTCGTTTCAAGCAGAGGCCCCAGATCGGTGCCGCTAATCTCGGCGCGGAGCCTGCCGTTATGATCATAGAATACGCTCGCTTCCGCCCTGACGCCCATTGCTTTAATATACCTTCTCAGCCGCCTGAGCGCAGGCTCGTCGACGCTTATTTCTTCGCTCAGCTCATAGGCCGCTCTTTCCAGTGCTCCGGCAATATCGGAAAACTGCCTGCAAACGGCTTCCCTGCTCTCGCGGAGGCGGTTTGCGTATTGCTTTTGCCGCAGAGCAAGCGCATATTCCTCGTTTACGGCGGAGAAAAGCTGCGTGAAATTAAGGCAGCGCGACGAAAAGTATTCGGGGTAGTCCTCGGGCATCGCGCGCCCCTGAGCTTTCAGCACATTGCTTATGTCGTTGAAAGCGTTCACAGTAGTCACATATTCTATATTCCAGCAGATATTGCGCAGCGTGCACCGGCTGCAGACGCGCTTCGCGGCGGCGTCAAATACAGCGGACTGAGCGGTTTTCGACCTTTTCCCGGGTCCGGTTCTCTTTATGGCCTCGCCCAGTTCGGAAAACGCGCCCGCGAGGCGCATCAGACGGTTCTGAGCGAATTCTCGCGGATTTCTCTTCGCGTCTTTTTCACCTGTAACATATGTTTCAAAAAAGCTTCTTATTCGTTCCGGCAGCAGTACGAATATTACGGACGCTACGAACACTTCAAACAGGACGGCCATCTGCAATACGGTGCCGAAGGTCCAGAGCGACGCCGCCGCGTTTGCCAGTATGAAACTGACGGTAAAAGCAAGACGGCCCTGTTTGTGGAATACGCCGGAAACAAGCCCCGAAAAAGAGTAGCACATGGAAAAAAACGGCGCGCCCCCGGAGCCCAGATCCATCGCAAGGCCGAGAGCCACGCCCGTCATGCTTCCGGCGGCCATCCCGCCTGCGTAAGAGGTACCCATCAATAACAGGGTTGCGATCAGCCTGCCGGCTGAAATATCCGCAAGCATTTTAAGCTTTGACAGCGGTATAAGAATTGTTGCAATAAGTATCAGCAGGCCCGCGGTGCGTATATGCTCGCTCCGTCCCTCTCCGCTTCCCTGCGCCGCAATGTAAAATAACGTGCAGCCGCCCGCCAGAACCACGTCTGTCGTGTAATAAATCATCGCCCCTGCGCCGCGCCCGTATGCAAACATCCCCCCGATAATAAATACTGTAATTGAGGCTGTTGCGGCTTTAAACCAGCCCTTTTTAATAATCGAGAAATCATTGAACACGTACATTACAAAGAATGTCAGAATCGCCGGCGCAGAATATCTCAGGCCTTCTGTAAAGCCGTATCCCGCGGAATAACCGAGTACGGCCCCGGCCAGAGCGAATACTCCGGGAAGCTCGTTTCCGGACCCCGCGACAAATGACACCGCAAACGGAGAGTAGCCCTCGAAAATGCGGGCAAGTGACAAGAGCAGCGCCGCTAGAAACCTGGCCGAGCACTCCGCCGCCAGCCTCAGCGTATGCCGCCTGAGTAGCCTTTCCCCTCTCTCCATAATTCCCGACAGATCGGCTCTGTACTTTTTCCTGGCGCGCGCGCCCTTCATAGCCGCCCCTCCTAAGCTCCGGTTATATTATGGCGGCATTATATATTATGTTATTATGTAAATTGCGTCGGGAAATAGAGGGTTGACATAAAATATTGCGCGCACCTCGCGGTGCGCGCAATCAATCCATATTTTGCAATATCAGGTCTGTATTTCAGGCGATATATGCCTGACAGGTATGAAATACGCGAGAGCTTTTCCGATTACTGCCCCAACAACGCAGCAGACTATAGCCTCGATAACTCCGTTTAATCCAACCAGCAAAACTATTATCTCCCAGGCGCTGTTTCCAAAGCTCATGATATAGTCCGTTCTGCCGAACATTATCAGCAAGAAGCCTACGAAGAAAATCGTGTTGAGCAATGCGCCTGACAGTGTTGCCGCGGCAAAGGACAGAAACTTCGTACGGTCCACACGGTATAGCGCCTTAAAAATGAGGCCCGGCAGCCATCCTGCGAGGATTCTGGGTATCATGCAGAGAATGAATGTGTAAATCGGGTTGATTGCCAGCAGCGCGGCGCCAAAATGGCTCAGCCCGAAGCACTGGATGAAGCTTGTCAGCCCGAATACTCCTCCGAGCAGCGCGCCTGCCGCAGGCCCGAGCGTCACCGCACCCACAACTACAGGAATCATAATAAACGTTATCTCGACGACTCCTGCGTGCAGATAGCCAAGCGGGGTAAACGCCATCAGGATAATGATCGCGACAAGTATGGCCAATCGTACCATCCTGCCGGTGCGGGGGTCCGTGTTTCTCTTTGACATATTAAATTACCTCCTGCTGCCGCTCCGATTATTCTTTGGATGCGGCGCAAATTTCATACGAAGCTTATCATGTTTTCTTCATTTTGTAAAGTAATTCATACTGTTATAAGCCCTGTCAGACAAACAAAAAACGGCTCGTCCGAGCCGTTTTTTTATACTATATATACTATGCTTTTTTATTCCTGAGCTTAGCCCACATCGGCCCGGCCACGCAGATTGAAGCGTAGGTACCGAAAACTATGCCGCAGGCAAGCGGCACGGCAAAATTGCGTATTGATGATACGCTGAGGATTATTAAGAGTAGTACGGGAATCAGAGTTGTAACTGTGCTGTTTATGCAGCGGCGCATGGTTTGCCAGATGCTCCTGTCCACAACCTCTTCAAAGCTTGTGTTCTTCGTGGCCAGCTTCATGTTTTCACGAATACGGTCGAAAACAACTATCGTGGAGTTGATTGAGTATCCGAGGATTGTCAAAGCCGCGGCAATAAAATTCATGTTCATCCTTATCCTGAAGATCACATACACGCTCACCATGGAAAGCAGGCTGAACACCAGGCCTGTAATCGCGGCCAGGCCGCTGCGAAGCTCGAAACGTATCGAGATATAAATAAGAATAAGGATAATCGCTATTACTGAAGCGAGTATCGCGGCGCGCTTTATATCGTTTCCAACCGACGAGGATACATAGTCGCTCGCAATTATGTCGCTGCCGGTAAGCTCGTACTTTGCCGCTATGGCGTCAAACATCGCGTCGCGCTGTTTGGTATCTATCTCCGTTGTCTTGATTATTGCCTGCGTCCCGTTGTCGCCCGACTTCGTGACATTCGCGGAGACTCCGATCGCGTCCTTTACGATAGCGGCTATGTCGTCGCAAACCTCCTGCGTGACCTCGGTGTGCATCTCATACTCCGAGGTTACGCCGCCGACGAATTCTATATCGAAGTTGAACAGGATAAGGCCGAAAGGCGCTGTGACCAAAGCAATTATTGAGGCGGCAATTAGAACCGCCGCGACAATGAAGAATAGCTTTGAGTGCTTCGTAAAGCTGAATTTTTGTTCTGAAAAATTAATCATCGTCCGGCGCCTCCCTTAAACCCCGTATGCTCTCTTGCTCTTTATGCCGAAAGCAAAAAGGCATTTGAGCAGTATCCGCGTTATCACAAGCATTGTGAACATTGATACGACCACGCCGATTATCAGGGTCTTGGCAAAACCAATAATCGTACCCGTGCCCTGCCACCAGAGGACGGCCGCCGCTATCACCGTGGTTACATTTGAGTCGAGTATTGCGGAAAAAGCGTTGTGGAAGCCAGTGTCTATCGAAGACCTGATTGTCTTTCCGGCGCGAAGCTCCTCCTGAATGCGCTCGAATATTATGCAGTTTGCGTCGACAGCCATGCCGATCGACAGGATTACGCCCGCTATTCCCGGCAGGGACAGGTTCAGGTGCGTTATTGAAAGTATGACTAGAAACAGCCCTGCGTAGAACGCAAGCGCTATGGAGGACGCGAGCCCCGGTATCCGGTACATTATAATCATAAACAGCATAACAATAGCTATGCCGATAACGCCAGCCAGAATGCTCGAATTGAGAGACTTCTCGCCGAGCGAGGCCCCGACGCTCTGGAGCTTGGCGTCACGAAGAGTAAACGGCAGGCTGCCCGCCGAAATAAGGTCGGCCAGATATTTCGTATTCTCCTTGGTCGCGTTGCTGCCGAAAGTGATTAGAGCCGAATCGCTGTCAATTCCGGTCGCGGAATATTCTGCCGTACTAACATACGGCCTGCTGATTTCGTTCTCATCGAGGTAAATAGACAGATAATTTGTCCCGTCTGTACGGTTTGCCACCTCTTTTGTGGCTTCCTTAAATGCTTTGCGGCCCTCTTCGGTGAATTCCAGCACGACATGGTATTGAGGAATACCGCTTTCGTCGACGACGCTGTTTCGCGCCGTGGCCGACTTGATGCCCGTGGCGTCCATAAGAACGTTGCCTTCCGCGTCGCGGAACTGTACGACGGCAGTCGCGCCTATCATCTGCACAGCTTCCTCCGGATTCTCAACACTGGGAATATCGACAATAATACGGTTGCTGCCCGACAGGAACACCGAGGCTTCGGTATAACCCAGGCTGTCCAGCCTCTGGCGGAGCATGGCCTGCGCGGCCTGCATGCCCGTCTCAATATCATCGCCGGGCGTCCCCTCCGGGATTTCGGCCTCGTAAGTTATCTCGGAACCGCCGACAAGCTCAAGCCCGAGCGTAACTCCGTCTTTGACTCCCGGAATCCTCAGCGTGCCGAGCGTAAGCCCGTTCAGCGCGGTAAAAAGAAGCAGCGCGATTACCGCGATTATCAAAAGGAAAGATATGATGCTTTTTTTCATTCAAATAAAGCCTCCTGTGTTAAAGGCAATATCGCCCTTACGCATAACAGCTGGATTATACTATAATTATAATGTTTACGTCAACATTAAACATTTTATTAAACGTTTAATTCGGCGCTGTCTCTAATAACCGAGGCATATTTCTCCAGTATCGGGTTAATATATTCGCATATAAATTCGTCGACCTGTTCCGGGCAGCGGCCGATATATCTTGCAGGATCAAGGTGCTTCATAAGCTCCGGCCTGTCCAGCCCGAAATGTTCTTTATCTGAAGCGATGCGGTCGATAAGGTCGTTGGGTCTCCCCTGTTCCTTAACCGTCCTTCCCGCCTCTACTGAGTGCCGCCTTATAAGCTCATGGAGCTCCTGTCGGTTTCCCCCGCGCTTTACGGCGTCCATCATTATATTCTCGGTAGCCATGAACGGCAGCTCCGCCATAATGTGCGCTTCGATTACCTTAGGATATACCTTCATGCCTTCGGCAATATTCATATATATATTTAGTATGGCGTCTGTCGTCAGAAAAGCCTCGGGTATTGATATCCTCTTGTTTGCCGAATCGTCCAGCGTCCTTTCAAACCACTGTGTGGCGGCCGTTATAGAGGGGTTCAACGCGTCCGCAATGACATATCTAGCAAGAGCGCAGATCCGCTCGCTGCGCATGGGGTTTCTCTTATACGGCATTGCGCTTGAGCCTACCTGAGCGCTTTCAAATGGCTCCTCAATCTCCTTCAAATGCGAGAGAAGCCGAAGGTCCGTCGCAAATTTTGAGGCGGACTGAGCTATGCCCGAGAGCGTATTGAGCACGTATGAGTCCATTTTTCGGGAATATGTCTGGCCGGATACGGGAACCACACGTTCAAACCCCATCTCACGGGCTATAAGCTCCTCAAGCTTTTTGACCTTATCGTGATCTCCTTCGAACAGCTCAAGGAAACTGGCCTGCGTCCCTGTCGTACCCTTGCTCCCCAGCAGCGCCAGTGTTTCTATCCTGTGCTCGACCTCGCTTAAGTCCATAAGCAGGTCGTTCATCCAGAGAGTTGCGCGTTTTCCTACAGTTGTGAGCTGTGCGGGCTGGAAATGCGTATATCCCAGGGTCGGGAGAGCCCTGTGTTCAGAAGCAAATCTGCGCAGGCGGAACAGCACGTTCACAAGCTTGTCCCTTATTATCTGCAGGCCGCTGCGCATTAGTATTATATCCGTATTATCTCCCACATAGCAGCTGGTGGCGCCGAGGTGTATAATCGGCATCGCCTTCGGGCATACAGCGCCGAAAGTATGGATATGCGCCATGACGTCGTGGCGCAGCTCCTTCTCCTTTCTCGCGGCGAGGTCATAGTCTATATTTCCAATGTTTTTTTCCATTTCGTCTATCTGTTCCTGGCTGATGGGCAGGCCCAGCTGCATTTGAGCGCGCGCAAGCGCTATCCAAAGCTTTCTCCAGGTCATAAATTTCATGTCCGGAGAAAACAGGCGGATCATCTCCTCGCTCGCGTAGCGCGATGTGAGGGGGGATTCATACTTTTCCTTGTTCATTCAGACACCCTCCAAAAGAAACTGGCACGGACTATACCGTGCCAATTATAACCTCTGATATATCGCCGGTCAACCCATCAAAAACTTTTCCAGCCTATCCATGCCCTGTTTAATATTCTCCATCGATGTGGCGTAGGACCAGCGGACGTAATTGGGCGCCCCAAAACCTGTACCGGGCACGACCGCGACAAGTCCTTTTTCCAAAAACATAGTGGCAAAGCTGTCCGAATCTGTTATTTCAGTCCCGTATAGCTCCTTCCCGATAAGCTGGGATATGTTCATCATAACGTAAAACGCACCTTCGGGCTTAAGGCAGCTTACACCCGGTATCGCGGAAATGCGCTCTACGATGTAATTCCTGCGTTCCTCAAACGCGAGGCGCATTTTCTCAACGCTGTCCTGAGGGCCGCCGAAGGCCTCCTGCGCGGCCATTTGGGATATTGAGCTCGCCGCGGATGTCGAGTGGCTGAGATAATTCGCCATGATATTTGATATTCTTTCGTTCGCGGCGGCGAAACCTATTCTCCATCCCGTCATTGCATAGCTTTTGGAGGCTCCGTTAATAAGTATAGTAATATCCTTAATATCTTCGCTTATTGACGCAACGCTTGTAAACTGCTTCCCGTCATATGTTAGCTTGCAGTATATTTCATCTGAGATTATATAGATTTCGTTCTCCAGGCAGACTCCGCATATTCCAACTAATTCCTCGCGCGTATAGATCATCCCGGTCGGGTTTGAAGGCGAATTGAGTATGATGGCTTTGGTTTTCTCTGTTATGGCCGCCCTCACCTGTTCCGCCGTAATCTTAAATCCCGCCTCTTCCCGAGCTTCGATAACGACGGGAACGCCGCCCGCCATCATGATAAGCTCATAATAACTGACCCAGTAAGGCGCCGGCAGTATCACTTCGTCCCCCGGATTGAGCAGTGTCATCAGGGCAACAAAAACATTATGCTTCGCGCCGCTCGTCACAACTATCTGATCCTGCTTGTAGCTGACGCCGTAGTCTTCCCAAAGGCGGCCCGCTATAGCTTTTCTGAGGCCTTCCGTACCGGCGACAGCCGTATATTTTGTAAAATTCGTCTCAATAGCATGTATAGCCGCCTGCTTAATATTTTCCGGAGTGGCGAAATCCGGTTCGCCGGCTCCGAAGCCAATAACGTCGATGCCATCGGCACGCATCTTTTTATAAAGCGTATCAATTGCAACCGTGGTGGAAGCTCTCACGTTGCTTGCAATTCTTGACAGTGTTTTCATTTTATCCCCTCTAATTCACGGCGGTTTTGCATTTGTAATTCCAATTTGTTGCATTATATTCCATTAAGATGCTGATGTCAACCTTTGAAGCACTCATTATAAAAAAATAACAAGTCTTCATACATGATCTCGGGTTTTCTCAATAATGCAGGCCTGATAGAAAGGCCAGATTTTGCATTCCCTGCGTGAAGCGTATATAAATCTTGACATCCTCCTCATGTCGTGTTATAGTATCAAGGCCGCTTCGGAGCGGTAGCAAAGCGGGCGCAAGCCCCACCGCTGCCGAGCGAGACTCTGACAAACAAGAGAGGTACATTATGCAGGCAATCATTGAAACCGGCGGTAAGCAATACCGCGTGGCGGAAGGCGACGTTGTTTTCGTTGAAAAGCTGCCGCTCGATGCTGACTCGGCAGTAGTTTTTGACAAGGTGCTGGCCGTTATCGACGAGAACGGTTCCTCCTTCGGCGCTCCCTATGTAGATGGCGCTAAGGTCGAAGGCAAGGTAATTAAAAGCGGCAAAGACAAGAAGATAATTGTTTTTAAATTCCGCGCCAAAAAGAATTACCGCCGCAAATCCGGCCATCGCCAGCCTTATACAAAGGTGCAGATCGACAAGATCGCACTTAGCTGAAATGCCACTAACCTATTGATTGGAGGATATATATCATGGCACATAAAAAAGGAATGGGCTCTACAAAAAACGGCCGCGATTCCGCTTCTAAGAGGCTCGGCCCCAAGCGCGCCGACGGACAGTTTGTACTCGCCGGCAACATACTTGTCACACAGCGTGGGACTAAGATCCATCCGGGTTTGAATGTAGGCCGCGCAAGCAACGATTCCCTCTTCGCTCTCAAGGACGGAACAGTCCGTTTTGAACGTCTCGGGCGCGACCGCACAAAGGTCTCGGTCTACGAGATAGAGCAGTAAGGCGGTACACTCGCCCCCGACATATGGTTCGGGGGCGTTCTTTTTAAAACGATACAGCTGGAGGCAGCTATGTTTATAGACACCGCAAAAATAACGCTTAAAGCCGGAGACGGCGGCAACGGAGCCGTCTCGTTCCATCGGGAAAAATATGTCGCCGCGGGAGGGCCGGACGGCGGCGACGGCGGCGACGGCGGAAGCATAATACTGATACCCGACGATAATATATCCACGCTTATGGACTTCCGTTACAGGCGCAAATATACGGCTCAGAATGGCGCTAACGGCTCCGGAAGCCGCTGCAAGGGTAAGAAGGGTCAGGATCTTGTCCTTCGCGTCCCGCGCGGCACAATTGTCCGTGACGCCGCAACAAATGAGATCATTGTCGATATGTCGTCCGTTGAATCCTTCGTTATTGCGAAAGGCGGAAGGGGCGGCTGGGGAAATCAGCATTTCGCGACCCCAACGCGTCAGGTCCCGCGTTTCGCCAAGGCGGGGCTGCCCGGCGTTTCGCGTGAGATAATACTGGAGCTTAAGCTGCTTGCCGACGTGGGTTTGCTGGGTTTCCCGAACGTCGGGAAGTCGACTTTGCTCTCCGTAGTAACTCGCGCGGACCCCAAGATAGCAAATTACCACTTCACGACCCTGTCTCCAAACCTGGGCGTCGTGCCGAGGCCGGACGGCAAATCCTTTGTTATTGCCGATATACCCGGTATCATAGAGGGCGCGGCCGAGGGCGCGGGCCTCGGGCATGATTTTCTGCGGCATATTGACAGGTGCCGTCTTCTTATTCATATGGTGGACATCTCAGGGAGCGAGGGCCGCGACCCAGTAAACGACTTTGAAACCATAAACGACGAGCTTTATAGGTACAGTTCCGAGCTTTCGGAGAGGCCGCAGATTGTCGCCGCCAACAAATGCGATATTCTGCGTGAAGGCGATGAAACAGCCGAAAATTTCCGCGGTTATATAAAGCGACTCGGCCTCCCCTATTTCGAAATATCCGCGGCTACGCATATGGGAGTTGAAGCTCTTATGAACGCCGTCTCCGAAAAGCTCTCTGAGCTTCCGCCTGTAAAAATATACGAGCCGGAATATATAGAGCGTTTTGAAGAGCCGGAATACGGCGCGGAAATTAAAATTGAGGTTTATGATGATGTTTATACAGTCGACGCCCCATGGCTGGCGCGAATAATGGCAAACGTCAATTTCTCGGATTATGAATCAAGAATGTACTTTGACCGCGTCCTGCGGAAGGCCGGCGTCTTTGATAAGCTTGAGGAGGCCGGTATAAACGAAGGCGATACGGTCAGCATATATGACCTTGAATTTGAATACCGAAGATAAGTGCAAAAGGACGCCGAAGCTATCCGGCGTCCTTTTTTACTATTTGTCACTTCAGCCCGTTCTCATAGGCCTGTATCATTTTTCTGACCATATTGCCGCCGATGGATCCGGCCTGCCTGGCGGTAATATCACCGTTGTAGCCCTGTTTCAGTGTAACTCCTATTTCACTTGCGGTCTCCATTTTGAACTTGTTAAGAGCATCGCGGGCGTTCTGAACGACATACTGATTGCTGTTTTGCGCCATTTTAATTCTCCTCACACTTTGTTTTGCATTACTGCAACAATAGCTTTGCCGCACAAAAAATTCAATATTCGTGTTTTTTATCAGTAATTATTATATTTGTTCCCATTTTTATTGTAAAATGTTAAAATAAAGCCCCGCTGTATCCGTCAGCGCTTGTTGAAAAACTGCGTTTCAAGCTCATGCGGGAACCGCTTTCCGTTTTAGCGCCAGTAATGCGTGTGATGCAAATACCTCCGCTGGCATCTGACGCAACAGAGAAAATTATTCCGGAAACCGGCCGCTGTACGCGGCGCGATTTCCGGAATTTTCCTAATAAGCCAGAATAATTGAAAATGAGTTATTCTTCAAAAGTGCTGTAATGATAGTTCATATCCGAAGATACCCAGGCGCGCATCGGGTCGTACTCTTTGTAAGGCGTTTTTATCTCTCCGTACAGTGCCTTAAGCGTGACCTTCTGGAGCGTTGCGGCGGGATACTCCCCGGCCTGAATAGTGCCTCTGAAGCAGCCCTTGCCGGCCGCCGCGTCGTCAAGCAGCTGCTGAGTCGTGTCGTCGTCACTGGATCCGAAGATCGCGTATTTCCAGGGGTCAAGGCCTGCCTGAGCCATCAGGTAGTTGTTGATGCCGAGGCAGCCCGACATCTGGAAGCAAATGAAGAGCTGTAAATCCGGGTCGACCATAAGTGCATCCTGAGTCGCGTTATAGCATTCTTCCGGCTCGGTGAGGTCGTTAAGGTTGGTTATGGAGCGTAACATCCTCGGGTCGGCATCGACGCCTTCAATAATTCCGTTACAAAGCTCGACTACCGGCGGGATGTTCTGAGCGCCGAATACCGCGGTATGTATATCGCCTTCGCCGGCGTCTGGATAATACTGATCTATCCAGCCTGAGCCCATAGCGGCCATCTGCCTTCCAACTTCGCCGACGTTGGTCATTGTCATAATAACATCATATGGAACTTCAATACCGTAAATAACAACTATAGTACCGGCATCCTGCGCAGCCTTTACCTGATCCTGAAGGTTTGTCGGGTCTCCGCACTGAATAACAATGCAGGCAACTCCCATCTCAACAAGGTTCTCAAGCTGGTTAATTTGTTCCAGCACATTGCCATCCTGAGCGACATAATGAGTGTAAGTAAATCCTTCGGCTTCAAGAACTTGCTTCAGCGGATCGCTCAGCTGCTGCTTAACGAAGAAGTTGTCGTTGAGCGCGCAAAAAGCAACGTCTACCTGCATTCCGGCCGCAAGCTTTTCTTTGATATACTCTCCGGGCTTCGTATTCTTCAGGTCAATTTCCGGTTCGGTAGCAGGAGCTTCAGCCTCCGACCCGCCTTTATCGGCTGCGGGTGCTTCCGTGGCTGCCGGCTTCTCAGGAGCCGACGGCTTGCCGGGCTCGGACTTTTTGCATCCTGTAAACGCCGCAAGAGACAAAATAATTAGGATACCCAGTGCTATAGCAGTTAGCTTCTTCATTGTTTTACCTCCTATAATAATTGATTTTGGATAATACTTTATAGTTTAGAATATCATGGCGTTAATCCCAAAACAATACTGTCTATCCAATTTGTATGTAAATAAGATATTTATTTATTAAAATAATAATTTCTTATTAATTTCCTGATAGTTACTTAGTATAATTCGATTATTTGCAACAATTTTCTGTATATTATAGTTCTAATAAATACAATGAAATTAGGGCTTGAATAAAACATATAGCCTCAGCTCAATTACATTCGGCAAATATTAGACGGCGGGCTAATAAGAAGCCCGCCGTCTAATGTCGTTATCCTATTCTACAAACTCGTCCGAATCAATATAATCAACCGCGTTATAGCCGGCCATACGCCCTGAATTGAGGGCGAACCCCATGGTATTGCCGGGCATATAGAATAAATACGTATCGGCATAAATAGTGTTTGCGTCGATTCCCGCCGCGTAAAGCCCAGGTATTTTGAAGCCTTCCTCCGTTAGGACTTCCATTTTGTCGTTAGTCCTTATGCCGCCGAGCGTTCCGTATCCCGACGGAAGCCACATTGCGGCGTAATACTTCTTTCCCTTGATCGGCCTCATATATTTGTGGTTCTTGCAAAACTGCCTGTCCACAGTGCCGCACATCGCATTATATTCCTCAATTGTCTTTTCGAGGTTCTTAAGTTTTATTCCCGTCTGCGCGCACAGGTCCTCAAGTGAATCGGCTTCAAAGAAGGATTTTGTTGTATTCATCACTTTTTGCAGCTCCGCAAGGCCGCCGGCCTCAACGATATCGCCGCGCCTGTACGCTTCGAGCTCGCTCTGCCATCTTTCTGTTCCATGTATTCCGAAGTGATAGTGAATAAAATCGAGGCCGTTCTTTGCATAGTCGTCCAGGATTTCGTCGGTTATAATCGTGAATCCTTTATTCTCCCTCTGAAGCGAGAGCGCGTTTCCGGTAAACGGCGTGATATTGAGTACTTCCTCGTTCATAAAACGCTGACCGTCAAGGTTTACCATAAGGTTGGCCTGCTTCATCGTCTCCTGCAGCGTCGTAAACAGGTTGTTAAGCTCAGGACAGCAATACGTGAGCTCCATCGTCATGGGACTTTTTGCGCCGCCCGCATCCCAGACCATCCTTAGTCCGTCGCCTGTGATACCGGGAATGCGGAATGAAAACAGGTCTTCTCCCCATGTATAGCCGATGTATTTCTTCACCATCTCCGGACTGTCGCCCATGCCGCCTGTGCATACTATGACGCAGGAGCAATAGGCTTCGTATTCTTCGCCATCCTCAGACTGGGCGAGGACTCCGACGACATGTCCGTTTTCCATAAGAATCTTCTTAACCGGGGTGCGCAGATAAAACTCCACGCCCAGTTCTTTTGCGTGTTCCGTCATTCTTTTTAGCATATAGGAGGCGCTTCTCTCGGCTATTTTATTCGTACCGGGCGCCTTCACTATATGCCAGGTAGCCTTCGAGGTTTTGAAATACTTGAATGCGCCTAAAAACTCCACTCCCATATCGCGTATCCACTCGACAGTGGAGGCGGACATATCGACGTATTTTCGGACAAGCCTCGCGTTTACGCGCCAGTGTGTATATTCCATGAATAGTTTAAATGCGTCGTCGGGCGTAAAATCTATCATTTGTTCATCCTGGATCTTGGAACCCGCGGCAAAAAAACCCATGCCCATATTTGCTGCGCCGCCTGTAGTCGCTCCTTTTTCAAAAACAATGACTGACGCGCCTTTTTCGGCGGCTGCGCACGCGGCCGCAAGCCCTGACGCACCGGCTGCTATAACCACTACATCAGCTTCAAGCTTCTTCATTGGTTGATCTCCCTTCATATCGGATACATGATAGCTCGGGTTTAATACAATACGCCTTGTTTTCAATAGCTTATCCAAAAAATAATCGGGGTATTATGAATTACTCCGCGCCGAGGGGCACGGAGTAATTCATTCTGCATATTTTCTTTACAGCATCTCAATGATACCTGCAGCGCCCATGCCGCCGCCGATGCACATTGTGATAAGACCGTACTTGCCGCCATTTTCCTTCATATAGTCGATGGCCTTGCCGACAAGTATTGCGCCGGTGCATCCGAGGGGATGGCCGAGAGCAATAGCTCCGCCGTAGGGGTTAACCTTTTCCTTGGGAAACTTGAGCTCGTTAATGCAGGGGATGGACTGAGCGGCAAAGGCCTCGTTGATCTCGATTACATCCATATCCTCTACAGTGAGACCGGCGCGCTTCATTGCCTTAGGAACCGCGTAGATGGGGCCGAGGCCCATGTATTCAGCGTTGCATCCGGCGACGGCAAAGCTCCTGAGCTTTGCAAGCGGCTTAATGCCGAGGGATTTGGCCTTATCTTCGGACATGACTACGACGAAAGCTGCGCAGTCGTTTGTCTGCGAGGAAGTGCCGGCGGTGACTTTGCCTGTTCCGTCAGTTATGAAGCAGGGCTTCAGGTTTGCGAGGCTCTCCATAGAGGTTCCCGCACGTATGCCCTCGTCCTTGTCAACAACAATCTGATTGCCGTTTTCATCCAGGACGGGATTTCCCTCGTGGTCGGTAACAACTACGGGAATTATGGAGGGAGCGAGTTTGCCCTCTGCCTGGGCCTTGGCGGCCTTTGCGTGCGACTCGACGGCAAAAGCGTCCATCTGCTCGCGCGTCACGTTATATTTGTTGGCGACGTTCTCAGCGGTGATGCCCATGGACATGTAAGCGCCGGGATAGTTCTTCTCGAGCCACTTATCGTCATAAGCGAAGTCGTACTTTCCAAAGGTCATCGACATATCCTCGATTCCGCCGGCAACATAAACGTCGCCTTCGCCCGCGGTTATGCAGTTGCAGGCAGTGGAAATGGACTGGAGGCCGGAGGAGCAGAAACGGTTGATGGTAATGCCGCAGACGCTGTCGGGCAGGCCGGCGCGGTTGGCAATGAGCTGTGCGATATTCATGGCGGTCTCATTGAAAGGCATGGCGCAGCCCATAATGACGTCTTCGATATCGTTCGGGTCAAGCTGGGGTACGCGGGCAAGAACTCCCTTAAGGACTTGAGCGCCGTACTCGATAGGATGCATTTTGGCAAATGAACCCTTGAAAGCACGGGTGGCGGCGCTGCGGCCGTAAGCTACAATTACAGGTACTTTGGACATGTGAGATTTTCCTCCTAAATAATTAATTAATGTTTTCGTGGCAGCTAAAAAAGCCGTGTATGCGCAGTTTATACCTCGATTTTACTTGTTGTAAACGTGCCAGCCCTCGCCGCTCTTCTGGCCGTATTTGCCTTCGGAGACGAGCTTCTTAACCGATGCGGGTGTGGACCAGTCGGTTACTGGCAGCGAGGAGAGAGAATCGCAAACCGCGGGGAATGTATCGATACCGGAGAGATCCATCATCTCGAAGGGTCCCATCGGGTGGTTCAGGCCGTTCTTAATGGCAAGGTCAATATCGTTTATTGACGCTACGCCGTCCTCATAGACATGAATGGCCTCGAGCATGAAGGCGAACAGGCAGCGGTTGACGATGAAGCCCGGGGTATCCTTTTTGACCTTTACGGCGACTTTCTTCAGATTGTCGCAGAGTTCCTTGGTGGCGTCATATGTGGCTTCCGAGGTCTTCTCACCCATAATGATCTCAACGAGCTTCATAACGGGCACGGGGCTGAAGAAATGCATGCCTATAAAACGGCTGGGATCCTGAACTGCCTTGGCAATCTCTGTAATGCTGATGGAAGAAGTGTTTGTGGCGAGTATTGTGGAGGGCTTGCAGATTTTTTCAAGCTTTGCGAAGAAATCTTTCTTAAGCTCAAGATCCTCTGAAATAGCCTCGATTACGATGTCGTATTCGGCTACGTCGTTAAGATCGCTGGTCGTCTTGATGTTGGCCATGGCCGCGGCCTTTGCTTCTTCTGTCATGCGGCCTTTTTCAACATTGCGCCCAAAGCTCTTCTCGATCTTGGCGACTGCTTTTGCTACCTTCTCAGGGTTGCGTCCGTAAAGAAGCACAGAAAAGCCCATGCTGGCGGCGTGCTGCGTGATGCCGGAACCCATCTGGCCCTGGCCGAGAACTGCAATTGTCTTGATTGCCATTTTTTTATTTCCTCCTAAGATTTTAATATGTATTTTAATATTTGCGAAAACTGGTTAATGATACGGAGCTTCAGTCATAAATCCGCCGTCCACCACGAAATATGTGCCGGTCATGTACTGGCAGGAGTCAGAAGCCAGAAAAGCGACAGGCGCGGCAACATCAAAAACCGAACCGTAATGGCCTACGGGGTAATGAGGAATTATCTTGTTCATCACCGAAGGCTCTGTAATTATGTCCTTGTTTATATCGGTCACTATGTAACCCGGGCAAACAGCGTTCACCGTTATGTTGTATCGGGCCAACTCGTTTGCCAAAGCTCTGGTAAGTCCTATGGCTCCGCTTTTGGCTGCGACATAAGGCGATACATTCTTCTGGCCTATGCTGCCGGCAACAGACGCGATGTTTATTATCTTGCCGCCGCCCTGTTCCTTCATTATCCTGGCGGCCGCCTTGCTGCAGAGAAAAATTCCCTTAAGGTCAATACCAAGTACCTTATCCCAGTCTTTTTCATCCTGCTCAAGCACAGGCGCGGTTTTTCCCCCGACACCGGCGTTGTTAACAAGAATGTCAAGCCTGTCAAAAGCTTCAATTGTCTTGCTAATCAGCCGGTCGACATCCTCAGTTTTGGATACATCGCAGGCTACTCCCAGGCACCGTCTGCCCGTCGACTCAATTTCTTCAGCCATTGCCAGGCAATCGGCCTCCGTCCGGCTGGAAACAACCACGTCGGCCCCAAAGTATGAAAGAGTTTGCGAAATGGCACGGCCTATGCCTTTAGTTCCTCCCGTAATTACGGCGACTTTTCCCGTTATGTCGAATGAGGGCATTCGAATATCAGTCATAGCCGCCTCCTCAAATGGGTCCGGCAGAGCGCCCGCCGTCTACTACGACCTGCGTCCCGGTCAGGAAACTGTTGCAGTCGGATGCGAGAAACACCGCCACGGAGGCTATGTCCTCAGGCTTTCCAACCTTTCTCATCGGATTTGATTTGATAATCGCCTCGCGTTTTTCAGGGTCTTCAAGCAGTCTGCGCGTTATTTCAGTTTCAACAAAACCGGGGCATATGGCGTTGACTGTGATTCCATACTTGCCGAGTTCATAAGCCATAGTGCGCGTTAAGGAATTCACGCCGGCCTTTGAGGCCCCGTAAGCCGTGTGATGCCCGCTGCCCTCGAGCGAGGCGATTGACGATATATTAACAATCCTGCCGCCTCTGCCCTGCTCTATCATCTGCCTGGCAACAAGTTTAGACAGCATGTACGTGCCCCGGAGATTTACGGCCATTACCTCGTCCCAATCGGAATGCGTAGTGTCAACGAAGGGTTTGACCGAGCCGCCTATTCCAGCGTTGTTTATAAGGATATCAATCCCTCCGAAGGCCTCCACAGTCTTCTTTACAAGGTTTTCAACATCTTCGGCATCAGATATGTCGGCTTTGATAGCGGAAGCACGACCGCCGCCGGCCTCTATCTCTTCGGCTACAGTATCGCACTCGGCCTGAATCGGGTTGCATACGACGACTCTTGCACCGAGTTTAGCGAACATCATAGCAATCGCCCTTCCTATGCCGGTGGTTGAGCCTGTTACAATAACCGACTTTCCCGAAAAATCCAGGCTGGGCATATCCCGAGAGATATTCTCCATTTGTTCTCCCTATTAAGCGGATATTTACCGGCCTATCGTCTGGCCTCCGTCAAGAACTATATATGTGCCTGTCATATAGCTGAAGCAGTCGGACGCAAGCGCGAGCACGGGCCCCGCTATCTCCTCAATCTCGCCAAGGCGGCGCACCGCGGTATTCTTTGCGGAGAGCTCATAAACCTTTGTATGGTTGCCCTGCTCATCAAGGAAAACGTCCTCGTTAAGAGGTGTTACGACATAACCCGGGCAAACGGCAATAACTGTGATGTTCTCACGGCCGAGCTCGTTCGCCATGGTCTTTGTAAGAGAAATCACACCGGCCTTCGACGCTCCGTAAGCCATCACGCCGGGGCCGCCCACGAGGCCGCCAACCGAAGCCATGTTAATGATCTTGCCGCCTCTTCCCTGGGCTACCATTTGCTTTGCGGCAGACTTGGCAAAGAGGAAAACTCCTTTGAGGTTAGTTGCGATAACCTTATCAAAATTAGCCTCGTCGCACTCGTCGGAGAGGAACTTGGCAGTCTTTCCGGAAATGCCGGCATTATTGACGAGTATATCGAGCCCGCCGAAAGCCTCGACCGTTGCGCCGATTACCTTGTCAATATCCGACTGTTTGCCGGAGTCTGCCGGAACGCCGATGACTTTTCCGCCTTTTGCGTAGTTTTCGTTCAAATCCTTAACTGCGTCTTCGACATCGGATACTGTGCGCGCGGAAATACAGACATTCGCGCCGTAGTGTGCGAAGGTAGCTGCTATGCCGAAGCCAAGGCCTTTTGTGCCGCCGGTGACAATGACGCTTTTGCCCGTCATATCAAAGCTAGGCATACCTATCTTTCTGTTCTGCATGCTATATCTCCTTATTATTGCATGGCCCTCTGTTCGAAGAGTCATGCATATTTATTACTTAAGCCTTTTTAGCGGCTGCGTCGAAGCGCTCAAGCATCTTGCGCGGGGTCTGAACCTCGCGCTCATAGCGCGGGCACTCCTCGTATCCGGGCAGTCCCGCCAGATACTTCGCTATCTTTTTGAGCTCCTCAAGGTCATAGCGGCTCATGAGCGTAATCTCTTCCATCAGAGGAGAGCCGCCGCCGTGTACGCCGGCGACTGCCTGGGCGGCGTCGAACGCGTCGCAGAGGCGGTCTTCCATCATGCGCATGACGCGGTGCGTCTCTTCCGACGTGTACGCCGGATTGCGGCGTATGTACTTGTTGCACAGCTCCGCCGTCTCGGGAGCAAAGAAGCTCTCCTCGGTCGGCAGAGAGGCGCAAACGCCGCCTGTGAGATCTGCGAGAATCTCGTATTCGTGATATATGTTGTGCCCCGCGAGACGGCGCCCGGCGTTTGTGAGTATCTCGTCAGGCACCCACTGGCCGGACGGGAACTGCACGGCGCGGTATGCGCTCATCTGGCCGGCCGCGAACACCAGCTCCGCGGTCTGTATAATATCGCAAAGCTTGCCGCGTACGTGTGATTCCTTGGCTATGTCGTTTACGTCGGCTACCAGGGCGGCCTGGGAGGCAATGACCTCGGAGACGGCGGTCTTGCAGCCTGTGTAGGAGTGGCGGTGATAATGAGCGAACATCAGCGCAAGATAGCCTGCGTAGCGGCATACGCCCTCGTGGTCGCGCCCGCACATGAACACGCGGTCATAAGGCACAAATACGTCGTCAAAGATTGTGAGAGACTCAACGTCCCCAACCTTTGCGTACGGGGCCTGCAGGTACTTTCTCTTGTGGTGCTGGCCGGGGAGCGCCATAATCTTGATGCCGTCCCAGTCAGCGGGCAGAGCGAAGGCCACGGCGTAGTCCCGGTCGTCGGGGCCCATGAATTTTGTGGGGTTGACTATGATCTCATCGACATAGGGCGCGTTGGAGTTGCAGATCTTCGCGCCGCGCACGATTATGCCCTTGCAGGGCTTGCCGTCCACGCCGACTCCGTCGACATCGGTTTCTACTACGTGCACAAATGAATCCGGATCGGGCTGCATGTGCGCTCTCTTGTACTTCGGGTTGCGGGAGCCCTTCACGTCCGTCTGGGCGCAGTTGGCAACAAGATCGCCCTCCTGTATGTACTTGATGTACTTCAGAAGGCGCTGATGGTACTCGGTGCCGCAGGCTTCGTCGCAGTCATATGTGACGGAGTAGAGGGCGTTCAGTGCGTCGGTGCCCATGCAGCGCTGCATGCACCCGCCGACGCGGTGGCAGATAAGGCGTGTCATGAGCTGCTTTTTCAGCAGGTCGTCCTTACTTGAGTTTATATGCGTGCAGCGGTTAATTGTTTTGCCTTCCATGCCGGGGATATTGGAGACAGCGTGGCATACGTCGGCATACTTAGGGTCATTGGCGATGTCATAGCAGACCTGCATGACATAGGCGCCGCCCATTTCCCAGTCGGCCAGGTCGCGCTCAGCGCCGGTCTTGCCGTTGCTGCGGTCGATCTTCTGGCCCTTGTAATATACGTTTGGCTTCATCTTGAGCAGTCTTTCTTTGTACTGCTGATATGTTCCGATATAATTCTCGGCCATTCTAACTATCCTTTCACTCTCTCTTATAATTTCTTAATTTCAATAGAAAGGTCTTACTTTTTTAACGCGTCAAAGCGCGCGAGCATCTTGCGCGGGGTCTGAACCTCGCGCTCATAGCGCGGGCACTCCTCGTATCCGGGCAGTCCCGCCAGATACTTCGCTATCTTTTTGAGCTCCTCAAGGTCATAGCGGCTCATGAGCGTAATCTCTTCCATCAGAGGAGAGCCGCCGCCGTGTACGCCGGCGACTGCCTGGGCGGCGTCGAACGCGTCGCAGAGGCGGTCTTCCATCATGCGCATGACGCGGTGCGTCTCTTCCGACGTGTACGCCGGATTGCGGCGTATGTACTTGTTGCACAGCTCCGCCGTCTCGGGAGCAAAGAAGCTCTCCTCGGTCGGCAGAGAGGCGCAAACGCCGCCTGTGAGATCTGCGAGAATCTCGTATTCGTGATATATGTTGTGCCCCGCGAGACGGCGCCCGGCGTTTGTGAGTATCTCGTCAGGCACCCACTGGCCGGACGGGAACTGCACGGCGCGGTATGCGCTCATCTGGCCGGCCGCGAACACCAGCTCCGCGGTCTGTATAATATCGCAAAGCTTGCCGCGTACGTGTGATTCCTTGGCTATGTCGTTTACGTCGGCTACCAGGGCGGCCTGGGAGGCAATGACCTCGGAGACGGCGGTCTTGCAGCCTGTGTAGGAGTGGCGGTGATAATGAGCGAACATCAGCGCAAGATAGCCTGCGTAGCGGCATACGCCCTCGTGGTCGCGCCCGCACATGAACACGCGGTCATAAGGCACAAATACGTCGTCAAAGATTGTGAGAGACTCAACGTCCCCAACCTTTGCGTACGGGGCCTGCAGGTACTTTCTCTTGTGGTGCTGGCCGGGGAGCGCCATAATCTTGATGCCGTCCCAGTCAGCGGGCAGAGCGAAGGCCACGGCGTAGTCCTGGTCCTCGGGGCTCATAAACTTTGTCGGAAGGGCAATGATCTCGTCAACGTAAGGAGCGCAGGAGTTGCAGATCTTCGCGCCGCGCACGATTATGCCCTTGCAGGGCTTGCCGTCCACGCCGACTCCGTCGACATCGGTTTCTACCACGTGCACAAATGAATCCGGATCGGGCTGCATGTGAGCTCTCTTGTACTTCGGGTTGCGGGAGCCTTTCACGTCCGTCTGGGCGCAGTTGCAGACAAGATCGTTCTCCTGGCAGTAAGCTATGTACTTCAGAAGGCGCTGGTGGTACCCGGTTCCGCAGGCTTCGTCGCAGTCATATGTGACGGAGTAGAGGGCGTTCATGGCGTCGGTGCCCATGCAGCGCTGCATGCATCCGCCGACGCGGTGGCAGATAAGGCGTGTCATGAGCTGCTTTTTGAGCAGGTCTTCCTGGCTGTGATGAATATTGGTGCAGCGATTGATGATTTTGCCTTCCATACCGGGTATATTTGAGACAGCGTGGCATACGTCGGCATACTTAGGGTCATTGGCGATGTCATAGCAGACCTTCATGACGTAAGTGCCGCCCACTATCCAATCAGCGAGGTCGCGCTCAGCGCCGGTCTTGCCGTTGCTGCGGTCAATCTTCTGGCCTTTGTAATATACGTTTGGCTTCATCTTGAGCATACGTTCCTTGTATGCTTCATAAGTTCCGATTCCCATTTGTAATCTCCTTTGTCTTATTTTTTATATTTTTTTAATTATCAGTTTATCGTCATTCCGCCGTCAACGGGGATAAGCACGCCGGTAATATAACCCGCTGCGGGGGAGCAAAGAAACTCAACAACTCCGGCGATATCCTCAACCTCACCGTAACGGCGAAGCGAAATCATGCCGAGAACAGCCTTTGCGTTCTTCTCGTTGGCCCTAACGTCTTTTGTCATATCTGTAACGACATAACCGGGCGCAACCGCGTTGACAAGAATGCCATACCGCGCCCACTCGTTGGCCATGATCTTTGTAAGATGATTGACGGCGGCCTTCGCGGCTCCGTAAACGGAGGAATAGCGCGGCGCCTTAATCCCGGCGGCAGAGGACATGTTGATTATCCGATAAGGGTTCTGGCCTTCTTCATGGCCCTGTGCCTGCATCTGTTTGGCAACAGCGGTGGAAAGAAAGTACAGCGCCTTGACGTCTGCATCGAAGGTATAGTCAAACTCTTCTTCATCTATCGTTAAAGCAGGAGATTCTTTTCCCCCTACTCCCGCGTTATTAACCAGAATATCAATACGTCCGAATTTTTCGACAGTCCTGGAAATCAGGGTTTCACGATGTTCCTGGTTTGTCACCTCAGTGGCGACGCCGATCGCTTTGCCGCCACCCAGCGCTTCAATTTCGGCCGCTACCTTATCGCAGGCTTCCTGATTGCGTCCCGTTATAACTACGTTTGCCCCATAAGCAGCCAGAGCCTTTGCTATGGCGTTGCCTATGCCCCGTGTCGATCCGGTGACAATTGCTACCTTGCCTGAAAGCTTGAAATCAGGCGTTTT
>JBMNQI010000013.1:0-42536 GCA_050944055.1 Oscillospiraceae bacterium
AACCTTTTCGCTTTGAACCTCGCGAAAAAATCCGGGCACAGGAGGCTTATTCTATCCGAGGGCTATATGGACGTTGTTTCGCTCCACCAGGCGGGCTTCGACTGCGCCGTGGCGAGCCTCGGAACCTCGCTTACAGAAGAGCAGGCGTCGCTCATGGCCCGATATAAAAACGAGGTGGTGATAGCCTATGATTCCGACGAGGCGGGGATTAAAGCCGCCCAGCGGGCCATAGGCATACTGGGAAAAACCGGCTTAAGCGTCAAGGTGCTTCGCATGGAGGGGGCCAAGGACCCGGACGAATTCATTAAGAGCAAGGGGACGGCCGCGTTTTCGCAGCTGCTAGACAGGTCGGAAAACCACATCGAGTACAGGCTCAACCTTATCCGCTTAAAGCACGACCTGGATCAGAGCGCCGAGAGGGTCGCTTATCTCTCCGAGGCCATAGCGCTGCTCACAACCCTGGAAAGCGCCGTCGAGCGCGAGGTATACGGCGCGAAGGTGGCGGAAGCCGCGGGCGTAACGCCCGAATCCGTCGCCGCCGAGGTAAAAAGAGAGCTGAAAAAGAGGCTGGCCTCGGAAAAGAAAAGGAAGGAGCGCCGCGAGCTGCGGCCCTCGTCAAGGCTTCAGCCCCCGGAACGCTCCATGCGTTATGTAAACTTAAGGTCGGCGCGCGCCGAAGAAGGCATAATACGGCTTGCGCTTATTGACCCGACAGTTTTCGACAGCATAGGGAGCCTTACAAAGGAAGATTTTTCCTCGGAATTTTTAGGAAGGGTTTTCGAGGCGCTGTATGTACGTTACCAAAACGGAAACGCCGTCACGATACCCTCGCTTTCCGGGAAATTCGAGCCCGCCGAAATGGCGCAAATAGCCGCAATTGCAGAACAACCTGAATCATCCGATAATATTTTGAAAGCACTTGCGGATTATATAGACATAGTAAAGACCGAGCGATCAAAAAGAGAGGGCGGACGCGACCTTTTGGAGATACGGTCCAAACTAAGGCAAAAGGAAGGAATTTTGGAAAATGGTCGATAATAACAACAGCATGAATGAACACAACGAAGCAGCCCAGACTGCCGAGGAGAAAATGAACGAGCTGCTTGAGCGCGGCAAAAAGAAAGGCAAGCTTACAGCCAAAGAGATGGTGGACATACTTGAGGATGTTGAGCTGGAAAGCGATCAGATAGACAAATTCTACGACATGCTCGAGAACCTCGGAATAGAGATATCGACTGAGGAGGATCCCGCCCTGATGGGCGAGGATATGCCGCCTATAGACGAGATTGAGGAGATCCCCAAAGAGGAGCTAATCGATCCGGAGACTATAATCGACGATTTTTCTATCGACGATCCGGTTCGCATGTACCTCAAGGAGATCGGAAAAGTCCCTCTGTTAAACCCGGAGGAAGAGGTGGATCTTGCGACGAGGATGTCAATAGGCTTTGCCGCCGCGGCGACGCTTGAGGAAGCGGGGGAAGATTCACTCTCCCCGGAGGAGCGCGGCGAGCTTCTTTCGCTTATTAAAAGCGGAAACGCCGCAAAACAGAAACTCGCGGAAGCCAACCTCCGCCTTGTTGTTTCCATAGCCAAGCGCTATGTTGGCCGCGGCATGCTGTTCCTCGACCTCATTCAGGAAGGCAATCTCGGGCTTATTAAAGCCGTTGAAAAGTTCGACCATACAAAGGGATATAAGTTCTCAACCTACGCGACCTGGTGGATCAGACAGGCCATTACGAGGGCTATTGCCGACCAGGCCCGCACTATCCGCATACCTGTACATATGGTGGAAACTATTAACAAAGTTATCAGAGTTTCCCGCCAGCTTCTGCAGGAACTGGGCCATGACCCGAGCCCGGAGGAGATAGCTCAGGAAATGAACATCCCGGTTGAAAAGGTCAGGGACATATTGAAGATAGCCAAGGAGCCCGTATCTTTGGAGACGCCGATTGGCGAGGAGGAGGACAGCCACCTTGGCGACTTCATACCCGACGAGGACGCCTCGGAGCCTTCCAAGGCCGCAAGCTTCACACTTCTCAAGGAGCAGCTTGTGGAGGTGCTGGGCACGCTCACGCCGCGCGAGGAAAAGGTACTCAAGCTCCGTTTCGGGATTGAGGACGGGCGCACGCGCACGCTGGAGGAGGTAGGCAAGGAATTCAACGTCACGCGCGAGCGCATACGTCAGATAGAGGCCAAGGCCCTGCGCAAGCTCCGCCACCCGAGCCGCAGCAAGAAGCTTAAGGACTTTCTAAGCTGAAATTTAATATAAAGAAAACTTAAGAAAATACGAAAAGCACAATGGAAGGTTGTTATACCGGCCGCTGTGCTTTTTGTCTTGCTGGTAAGACGTAAAATGCAGGAGAACTGGAAATTATTATTGCGCACACAGGATATTTCATGTATAATCCGTCTTGTATAGGGGCTTGGCGGCTTCGAAAGCGCGGGCTTTGCCGCCCCGATAACAGCCTGGAAGAGAGAATGCTTAAAAATCAATGGGGTGCACCGGACCGTGCCGGAATAAGGCGCATTTCACCCCGGATAAGGAGAAATGATATGAAGAAAATTATCTCGCTGATCGCTATAATCGCTCTCGTGCTGGCTCTGTTTGGCGGCTGCGGAAAGACCGCTCCTCCAAACGACTCCGGGAGCAAGGGCACGCAGTCCCAAGCTGACGGCGGCAACAGCTCCGCAAGCGGCCCGTCAAGCGGCGAATCAGAGGCGGAGGCAGCGGAAGAGGATGATTCTGAGCCTGAAAGCGGCGAATCCACAGGCACTTATTCCGATTATGCGCTCGGCACTCCGGCCGGCAGCTACGCGAGATACATTGAAGCAAAATCGGCCGCTATAGAATTGATTTATTCAAAGCTCGACGAAAACCCCGACGCGCCCTGGACGATTTCAATGGCGTTCCTTCCGATTTCTATGGTTGACCTTTCGCTGCTGCCTATATCCGTTTTTTCAAGCGATGACCCCGCGGTGATTGAGGCGGCCGTCTCCTTCTTCTCATATTCGGATATCGATTACAAGGTCGACGGGAATACATATACCTTTATCTACACGGACGACGAAGGCGGAAGAATAACCCAGGTAACGAAATACGATCCGGACACGGATTCTCTGGCCTCTTCGATAACGGACGGCGCCGGAAACGAAACCATGTATTTTGAGTATACCAAATCCGGAGACGGCTATGCGGCCCAGTATTTTTACCCGGAAGCGGACAGCGGCAGCACTCTCATAGTATCGTACTTTGATAAGGATGTCGTCGCATACGGATTTAAGACCGATGTGGCAAAACCCGAATCAATATTCGGCAGATCAGGTTTCGGAGTTGATTTTGTAAAAGGATGCGACCCGTGCTTCATTTTTGAAAAAGGCACTCTGACTGTCGTCGAGGAAGGCGTAGAGACCGTCCTGTAAATCCGCGCAAGCATGTGCCGGGCGTATCTCGGCAGAAGGCTATTACGTACAAAAAGCGCTCAGGCGCGGCAATGTGCCGGCCTGAGCGCTTTTAACTGTCTTATATACCCGGGGAGAATAACCGTATCGCCAGCAGTATTAAAGCGCCCGTTATAATGCCTGCAAGCGTCATAATTAAAAAAGCCAGAATAATCCTTCTTATATTGCGCCTTTCCTCGGCGTTCCGCCTGCGCTGATTGCGCCCGCTTTTCCAGAAATACCTGTTGTAATCCATAGCGCTACGCGTTTACCGCGCATGGTGAATGCAGGGTGCAGGCCACGAAATGCCCGGGTGATACCTCGGTAAGCGGTATATCGGCGTTTTGGCAGCGCTCGTTTACGTAAGGGCAGCGCGAAGCGAACCGGCAGCCGGGCTTCGGGTTCACAGGGCTGGTCACCTCGCCGCGCACCACCTCCATATACTTGTGCCTCATTCCGGCTTTGGGGACGGGTATGGCCGAAAGCAGGGCCTTTGTATACGGGTGCAGCGGCTCCCTGAAAAGCCGCTTGGACTCGCAGCGCTCCACGCATTTGCCGAGATACATGACGGCTATCTCGTCTGAAATATGGCGGACCACGGAAAGGTCGTGAGTGATAAACATATATGTTAGCCCGAGGTCTGACTGAAGATCCATAAGAAGGTTGAGAATCTGCGCCTGTATAGACACGTCCAGAGCGGAAACAGGCTCGTCGCAGACAATAAAGCGGGGCTCGAGAGACAGCGCGCGCGCAACGCCTATGCGCTGGCGGCGGCCCCCGTCCAGCTCGTGCGGATACGCGCCCGACAGCCTTTGCGCGAGGCCGACGGTATCCATCAGCTGCGCAACTTTCCTGTAGGTTTCCGCCCTTGACGAGCAGATTCTGTTTACCAGCATGGGCTCGGCAATAAGCTCCTGCACGCTCATGCGCGGGTTAAGACTGCTGTACGGGTCCTGGAAAATCATCTGCATCTGCCTGCGTATTTCGCGTGACTCGCGCCTGGTGCATTTATGAATATCTTTCCCGTCGAAGAAAATCTCTCCGCCCGTGGCTTCCTCAAGCCGTATGACCGTCCTCCCAAGCGTCGATTTGCCGCAGCCGGATTCGCCGACTACTCCCAGCGTCTTTCCCTTCTCGATTGAGAGGGACACGCCGTCCACCGCGCAGAGCATCCCGTTTTTTACCTTATAGTATTTTTTCAGGTCCTTTGTTTCGAGCAGAGCGCTCATACGCCGCCCTCCTTTGCGCTGCTGAAAAGATGGCAGCTTATTTTGTGCCCGTCCTTTTCATACACCGCCGGCTTCCGCTCGCGGCATATGTCCATGCATTTGGGGCATCTTGGGGAGAAGCTGCAGCCTTCGGGCAGGTCCGTAGGGTCGGGCATCAAACCGTCTATGGGTGAAAGACGCTCCTCGTCTCCCTCGAGGTCCGGTATGGAGCCGAAAAGACCCACCGTATAAGGATGATGCATATCGCTGACAAATATGTCGTCCAGCGTCCCGTACTCGATTATCTCGCCGGCATACATAACGGCCACATTGTCGCAGGTCTGGGCGACTATGCCGAGGTCGTGCGTAATCATTATCATAGCCGTGCCGAGCTTATCCTGGAGCTCCCTCATCATGGACAGGACCTGCGCCTGTATGGTTACGTCCAGCGCCGTCGTAGGCTCGTCCGCTATGAGAAGCTCGGGGTTGCAGGCCAGGGCTATGGCAATAACAACTCTCTGCTTCATTCCGCCGGAAAACTGATGCGGGTAGTCGGTCTTACGCGAGGCCTCTATACCCACCATTTCCATCATTTCCTCGACGCGCTTTTCGATTTCGTCCCTGGAGCGGTTTTCCTCGTTATGCAGTATAAGCGCCTCCGCTATCTGGTCGCCGACTCTTATAACCGGATTGAGCGCCGTCATCGGGTCCTGGAATATCATTGATACCTTACTGCCGCGCAGCTTCCGCAGATCGTGCTCCGGCAGCTTGAGAATATCCGTCCCGTCTATAAGTATCTCTCCGGATATGATACGCGCCGTGCGCTCCGGCAGCAGGCGAAGTATGGACAATGCCGTGGTGGTTTTTCCGGCTCCCGTTTCTCCGACTATCCCAAGCGTTTGGCCCTTGTCCAGAGAAAGGGATATGCCGTTGACCGCGTGGACGGTTTCAAGGTCTGTTTTATAGATGATTTTAAGGTCTTTAATTTCAAGCAGACTCATAATACCCCCATGCGCCGATGCGCATAAAAAAAGTGTTTCCCTTCGGGCTTGTCGCCCGCGGATAGAAGCATGGCTGCGAAAAGCACTGTGCCGGAGCTTCGCTGTTTGCGCTTTAGTTGCGCAGCTTCGGGTCCAAAGCGTCGCGCAGGCCGTCTCCTACAAGGTTGAAGCTCAGGGCGGAGAGCAGAATAGCGCAGCCCGGAATATACAGCAGATAGGGAGACTGGAACATATACTGCCTTGCGTCCGAGAGCAGCGCGCCCCATTCCGGGGACGGCGGCTGCACGCCCATTCCGATAAACGACAGGCCCGCCGCCGAGAGTATCATGGTGGCTATGTTCATTGTCGTATTGACAATGATAGGGCCCAGGGCGTTAGGGAGGACATATTTAAGTATCATTCTCATATTGCGCGTCCCGTAGGAACGGGCGGCGTCTATGTAATCCTGGTCGACAACCGTCAGGACAACCGACCTTATGAGCCTGACATTGCTCGGGACGCAGGAAATGGTAATCGCTATGAGCAGGTTCCGGAGATTAGGCCCCAGCGCGGCCACAACGGCGAGGGAGAGGAGAACAGGCGGCACCGACATCAGAATATCCATCAGGCGCATTACGATATTGTCGAACCAGCCGCCGAAATAGCCGCAGGCCGCGCCCAGCAGCCCGCCGATGATAAGCGCCAGGAAGCTCGTGGATATGCCTATCAAAAGCGAATAACGGGAGCCGTGCACCATGCGCGCGAAAAGGTCGCGCCCAAGCTGGTCCGTTCCGAAAACATGCTGCGCCGACGGCCCCTGCAGCCTTTCCGCGCCGACCTGCTGTATTGTTTTTTCATAGGGAACTATCAGATCCGCGCATATGGAGATAAGCAGGATGAGTATCATAAGAACGAGGCCGAGCATTGCCGTACGGCTCTTTTTGAACCGACGCCAAACCTCTTTTGCCTGGCTGTTTTTAACGCTTTTCAGCTTGCGCGCCCTTATTGGCTTAACTATAACGCTCTGCATATTCTGCTCCCTCACCTGGTATATTTAGCTTTAATACGCGGATCAATAAAAGCGTACAGCAGATCCACAATAAGCATGATAAGGCAGAACAATACGCTCAGGAGTATTGTCGCCGCCAGGACCGAGGGCACGTCCTTCTGCCTTATGGCCGTAACTATGTATGTGCCAAGCCCGGGCATGCCGAAAACGGTTTCGATAATTATCGCGCCGCCGAGGTTCGCGCCGAACGACATGCCGAGAGTTGTTATGACCGGCAGCAGCGCGTTCTTCAGGGCGTGCTTCCAGATCACCGCCCTTTCCGAGGCGCCTTTGGCCCTTGCCGTGCATATGTAGTCCTGACGGACTGTTTCAAGCATTGTTGAGCGCGTCAGGCGCATTAGGCCTGCGGCGCCTCCCGCGGACAGCGTGACCGTCGGCAGAATGAAGCACTGCCAGGTGTCTATGCCGTTCGAGGGGAGCAGGCCGAGCTTCAGGGAAAACAGCATCATGAGCATAAGCCCGAACCAGAAACCCGGTATTGCCGCAAAGAACATTGCCATAATAGTAAAAAAGCTGTCCACAAACGAATACTGCTTCACGGCGGAGAATATGCCCAGAGAAATGCCTATAATGGAGCTTAAGGCCATGGAGGCAAGCGCCAATATGAAGGTCGTCGGGAAACGCGCGAGTATCTCGTTGAAGACGGGGGTTCGCGTCCTGTAGGAGTCGCCGAAATCAAAACGAAGCACAATGTTCTTCAGGTAGTCAAAAAACTGTACGATGAAGGGCTTGTCGTACCCAAGCTCATGATTAAGCGCGGCTATGTCCGCCTTATCGGCCGTCATCCCCAGTATAAGCGTGCCCGGGTCCCCAGGAGTAAGCGCCATTATTGCATACACAAGCAGTATTGCGCCTAACAGCACCGGTATTGTCAACAAAAGACGTTTCAGAACATATCTGTACATGCGGTTCTCCCCTGATTAAAGCATAAAAGCATATAATTGGACTAATTTTATACCAACGCCTATTTCAAGTCAACAACAAGGGAGTATTTTCCGTTCAATATATTTGTTGCAAAACTGCTTATACTTTGCTATTATTACAAAAATGAATTAATTCTGGCAGACGTAAGGAGCGGGTCTATGTCGGTTGCAATTTGGCCATATAAGAACGAAACAGGTGAAACCGAGCGTATCGAAGCTGATGTGCTTGTTCTCGGCGGCGGGGTGGCGGGCTGCATGGCCGCGATAGCCGCGGCGAGGAAGGGCCGCAGGGTCGTGCTCGTGGATAAGGGAGCCGTAAGGCGCAGCGGCGCCGGCGGCTCGGGCTGCGACCACTGGGAGTCGGCGGCGACCAACCCCTGCTCTAAGGTGACGCCCGAGGAGCTCCTCCGGGCTATGATGAACGATAACGACGGGTATAACAACGCCATATCTCACTATATCGAGTGCCGCGAGGGCTGGGACAGGCTCCTCGACGTGGAAGCTATGGGCGGAAAAATCCGCGATACGGAGGGAGAATTCAAGGGCGCCGATTTCCGGGACGAGAAGACCGGCCTGCTGTTCGCTTACGACTATAACGCCCGCCATACGCTGCGTATATGGGGGACTACCTTCAAGCCGGCCATGGCCAAAGAGCTGCGGAGGCTCGGAGTGCAGGTCGTTGAGCGGGTTATGGTGACAGGCCTTCTTACGCGCGGCGGCGAAAGCGGCAAAGACTGCATAGGCGCCGTCGGCTTTAATACGCGCACCGGGAAGTTTTACATATTCTCGGGCAAAGCCACGGTTATGGCCATGTCGCGCCCCGCGCGCATCTGGCTTTTTTCCGCGGCCTATCCCGGCTTATGCGAATTCCGGCCGCTCAACTGCATAGGTGACGGGCACGCGATGGGGTGGCGCATAGGCGCAGAGTTTAATATGATGGAGAAATCTGTCCGGGCCGAGTTTTCGGCGGCCGGGCGGTCCTATCCCCCATACAGCACGGGCAACAACCATAACACGTGGTATCCGGCTAGTTTAATAGACGCGAACGGGCGCGAAATACCATACGCGGACAGGGACGGGAATATACTGCCCGATGTAAAGAGCCGTTTTTACCCGGCGAAGAACCAGCCGTTTTTCCTTAAGGGCGGCAATATTGAAAAGGCCAAGTACGAATACGACGGGCCGGAGACACTGCCATATGAAAAGCTCAGTGAGATGGGATACAGGCTCCCGTTTTACGCGGACCTTTCCTCCATGCCGGAAAGCGAGAGAAGAATAATTTGGGGCATGATGGTCGGCCAGGAAGGGAAAACAAACGTCCCCGTATACCGGTACCTGACAGAGGCTGGCTTCGACCCTGAAAAGCATGTCCTCCAATGCTACGGCACAGGCTGGACAAGCGCCGAGTTCCTGCCGCAGGAGCGCCAGCTTTTCGGCCTCCCGGGCGGCTTTATGAACGACTGGAAGCTTATGACCAATATACCCGGCCTTTTTGTGGGCGGCGATTCGCTGTTTTCCTCGAACTGTTACGGGCACGCGGCCTCTACCGGGTATTACGCCGGAAGGCACGCGGCGGATTACGCCTCGGAACGCGATTTATGTAAACCCGATAAAACTCAGCTTGACTTTGAGTTTGAGCGCGTATACGCCCCCCTCGGCAGGAAGGGCGATATCAGCTGGAAGGAGCTGAACCACGCGATTTCCAAGACCATGCAGAACTACTGCGGGGAGCAGAAGCGGAACGAGCTGCTGCTGTGCGGCGTAGAGCAGCTGGAAAGATACGAGAAGGATGTGCTCTTGAGCACCGGCGCCTGCAACCCCCACGAGCTTATGAGGCTGCTTGAGGTTTACGACATACTGACTGTATCTCAGCTTATACTGCAGGCCTGCCTTACGCGCAGGCAGAGCTGCGAAAAGCTCGAGTTCTTCAGGGCTGACGATAACGGCGAGCCGCCGAAGCCGTTTCTCGTGATACATAAAGAGAAGGATAAAACGGTCTGCCGTGAAGTTCCGCTTGACTACGCGGGCGACATAAAGCATAATTACGAAAAATATAACGCCGATTATATAGAGGAGATGAAGGCATGACCACAAAAGGCGGTTTCCCGTTAATACAGGCTCTGCCCGCCCGGCCCGTTTCGTTCGATTACGAAAAGTGCATAAGCTGCGGGCTCTGCGTTGAGGCATGCCCCATAGACGTGCTCGCCCCGGGCGAAGACGGCGCGCCGTTTGCCGCTTACCCGGACGAATGCTGGTACTGCGGCTGCTGCGTGATGGACTGCCCGACAGGTGCAATCAAGCTGCGCCACCCGCTTATGAATCAGGTCCGCTGGGTTGAAAAGGAAGCTTTAATTAAGAACGGAGATAAGGATTAAAATGCCTTTCCGATCCGGCGCGTCCGGCCGGCGCTCAGCAAGACGCGTCCGATCTTAAAATCTTAACCGCGGCGAAAGGGATGTTCGAAATAATGGAGCTATTGAAGGAATTAACTCAGGCATGGGGCGTGTCGGGCCGTGAAAAGGCTGTGCGCGAGATCATAAAAAGAGAGACAGCGCCTCTTGCGGACGAGATGTTTACTGACGCAGTCGGCAATCTTATTGTACTTAAGCGCGGCTCGGGCGGGGGAAAGAAGATCATGCTCTCGGCCCATATGGACGAGATCGGCATGCAGGTGACCAAGATCGAAAGCGACGGGCGTATACGCGTATGCAAGGTAGGCTGGGTCTGGGCCGGCTCTGTATATAATGACAAGGTCATATTTCAAAACGGCACTGTGGGCGTCGTCGGCTGCGCCGGCACAATAGAAGACGCGAAAAACGATGTTGCCAAGCTTTACATAGACATAGGCTGCAAAACCAGGGAGGAGACGGAGAAGTACGTAAAAGCCGGAGACTACTGCGGCTTCATCGGAGCTTTCCACGAGCTGAAAAACGGCTGCGTCTCCGCAAAGTCTCTTGACGACCGCGTCGGCTGCTATATGCTCATAGAGGCGCTGAAGCGAAACGACGGCAAGAGGGCAAACGATGTCTATTATGTGTTTTCCGTCCAGGAGGAGGTAGGCTGCAGGGGCGCAAAAACAGCCGCCGAGCGTATCAGGCCCGATATAGGCATTTCCGTCGACGTGTCTCCCGACCATTTCTATCCCTGCGACCTCGAGGGCGGAAACGCCGTCGGCTCCGGAGTAGGCGTAAAGCTTGGGGATCCTTCCGCCATGCTCGACGAGTATTTGGTCGACAGGATGCTCGAATGCTGCGAGGAAAACGGGATAAAATACCAGCGCGACGTGATGGACAGGGGCGGAACCGACGCTTCAAGCATAAACATGTCCGGTTGGGGAGTGAGAGTGGCCGCGATATCGGTCATAACCAGATACCCTCACAGCCAAAGCTCAGTTATTTCCATGGAGGATGTTGAATCGGCCATAGAGCTGATTGACAGATATACGGCACTTGAATTTACGTTCGAGGACTAAGAAATAAGAAATGAAAGGAAGGCACCATATGAAAAAAAGACTTCTTGCGCTGATCCTGTCGGTATTGCTGATTGCAGGGCTTGTTGCAGGCTGCAGCGGAGGCAAAACAGAGCCCGGAGCGGCAACCAAAGCCCCGGCCGGCGATTCCGAGGCTCCCGGCGGCGATAAGAGCGGCGAACCGCAGGAGAGCGGCCGCACGGACCTTGTGATTGCTATTGCGGCGGACATAGCGACGCTCCACCCGAGCGACCACACCACCACTGCGGAAATCGACATTGAGGCTCAGATATACGACACGCTGTATCGGGCAAGCCTCGACGGGAATGAGCCGCAGCCCCGCCTCGCCACATCATATGAGATTAGCGAGGACGGCAAGCAGTATACCTTCCACCTCCGCAAGGACGCCACCTTCCACGACGGCACGCCGATTAAAGCCAGCGACGTAGTGTTCAGCGCGAACCTGTATAAGCAGTCCAAATACCAGAACGCCATTGTCGCAGGTTTGTCAGAAGCCAAGGCGATAGACGACTATACAGTCGTTTTCACTACCGAAACCGTTTACTCGCCCTTCCTCGAAAGCATAATGGATATGCATATCGCGAGCGAAGCCTATTTCAATTCAGTAGACGCCGAAACGTTTGCCAACAAGCCCATGGGCAGCGGTCCGTATAAATTCGTGAGCCACGAGGCCGGCAGCAAGATTATACTTGAGGCGTACGACGGCTATTACCTGGGCGCCCCCTCCATAAAAAATGTTACCTATAAGGTAATACCCGACGACACTACTGTCGCCGTCGCACTTCAGACCGGCGAAGTTGGATTTGCCGATATAAACGAGTCCAACTATAGGAACCTCAGCGGCAAGGAAGGCGTCGTCATAGACGAATATAATATGAGCCGCTTCGGCTTCATATCAATGAACCACGAAAAATTCCCCTACAGCGAGGTTAAGTTCCGTCAGGCCATTGCGTATGCGATAAACAGGCAGAATGTTGTCGACCTCACGCTCGACGGCCTCGGAACAGTCAACTCGAACATACTCAGCCCGCTGCGCTTCGGGTATTCCGATAAACAGCCGCAGTACACCTATGACACTGAAAAGGCCAAGCAGCTGCTAGAGGAATGCGGCATAGAGACGCCGTACGACCTGGGAGTTATGTATGTGTCGGAAGCCTATTCCACGCTTGCGCAGGTTATTCAGAGCGATCTGGCCGCAGTGGGGCTCAACTGCACTATCGAGATACTTGAAGCCAACGCCTATTACGGAAAGCTGCTGGGCGGCGAGTGCGGCATGACCGTGCTTGAGATGACGCTAGAGGGCAGCACGCAACAGTTCTCTCTGGCCTTCATGCCCGAATATATCGGGGGAGCCAATAACGCCCGCTACAGCGACGAAGAGGTCTCTCAATGGTTCAAAGACGCAGTCGCGGCCGTAGACGACGAGGAGCGCTTCGAGATATACAACAAGATATTTACGAAGGTCCAGGAGCAGGCGGTTTACGTGGTCATGTACAATACCATAGGCCTGTATGCCCACAGCGCGGACCTGAAATGCCCGCACTTTGAGCTTGAGGGCAGATACTATATCTACGATTTCAGCTGGTAGAAAAATGGGGAGAACTCTGTTCAGGCACGCCGACGTACTGAGGATGGGTTCGGGGGATTATCTCCGGAATACGGACGTGCTTGTCGAAAACGGGAAAATAGCGGCGGTCGGAGCTGATCTGGCCGCCGCCGGTGCCGATTTGGTCGACTGTAAGGGCAAGGTGCTTATGCCGTCTCTGATAGACGCCCATGCGCACATAGCGCGCGAGGAGATGACTCTGCAGTACATTGCCTGCGGCGTGACGGCTGTTCGGCATCTTTCCGGGGGCACGCGCCAGCGCGAGTATGACGCCGAGGTGCGCTCGGGGAAGCGCATCGGGCCGTACATATATTCTTCCGGCTCCATAATCGACGGAGTCGCGGCGGAGGATAAGAATTCCTCTCACGTTTACGTCGACGGGCCGGACGAGGCGGAGCGCGCCGTCCGCGAAACTGTCGAGGCCGGTTATCTCTGGGTCAAAAACTATCCCTCGATGACGCCGGAAGAAATGAAGCGCCTTATGGACACTGCTAACTCGCTCGGGGTGAAGGTATCCGGGCACATGAGCTATAACGTGGATGCGAAGACTCTTGCAGACTGGGGCTACGCCTGCTGCGAGCACTCGAGCAGCTTGCCGAAAACGGACGAGGAAATCGACTATATAGCCGGCAAGGGCATGTGGTTTTGCCCTACGCAGGTCGTGTGCGAAACGCTGCCGGACTATGTCTGGAACAACAAGAAGTTTGAAGACCTGCCGGATTACTGCTATGTCCCTCAGTATTCAAAGGATTACTGGGAGCAGGAGAACAAGAGAATAATCGCAATGTACAAAAGGCGCGACCTCAAGCCGGATATAAACATGATAATCGCGAGAGGCCGCCGCTTTATGGAGCGCTCCGACCGTTACATGGCGGGGAGCGACGCGATGTATCCGGGCATAATAGGAGGCTTCGCGCTGCACGACGAGCTGCGGAAGCTGGTTGAACTTTACGGGCGCAGGCCGATAGACGCGCTGCGCGCGGCCACAGTCCGCCCGGCCGAGTATATGGGGCTTGCAGGGCAGAAAGGCGATATTCTGCCCGGTATGGACGCGGATATCCTCATACTGGAAAAAGACCCGCTCAGCGACATAGGCAACACCAGGGCGATACGCTCGGTCATGCAGGGCGGGAGACTGTATAACCGGGCCGACCTCGACTCGATGCTTAAGGAGCTGAAGGACCCCGCGCGTGAATTTGAGATACTCTCGCCTTTGTTCTGAGTTGCAAAGACCGTAATATTACGTAAGCCGCGCCATGTTTTGCATGGCGCGGCGAGCATTATTATATAAAACGTCACTTATTTTACAGCGTCAGAGTTCCGCTCTCGTCTTCGAGGAGCAGCAATATCTTCTCCTCATTTCCGGTCTCCACGTTTACATAGACCAGGCAGTGCTGGCCCTGCGGGGTTTCGCACTTGAACTCGTGGCACATCACCTCGTTTTCACCGGCTGTGGGTATAATGGCCAGCTCATGCGCCAGAACAGTCAGCTCGCCGCTCAGGCGGGAAGAGGCTTCTGCCTCGGACAGCTTGACCTCGCTGATTGGGCGCGCGCAGTGATTGGCTATATAGCCCGCCGCCTCGTAGCCGACGATACGCCCGTTATCAAGAGCGACGGAGACTTTTATTAAGTCGGGATAGAGTATGACGCCATCCTGCCTGGCCGCGAAGTTGGCTATCAAAACATTGTGCATTACCTGGTAATAGGTCATATACATGTTTTCTATCTTATTGTCTCTGAGAAAAGCCGAGGCTTTGTCGACTGCGGCTTCGGCGCTCAGTTTTGATTCGGGGACGGCGCGAGAATTAAACATCGAATATATGATCCCGCCCTGCCTTGTAGCCTGCACAAACATTTCGCCGCCGTCCACTTTGGCGGAAAGGCAGATGGTGGGCACGTCGCCTTCGCTTTGGCCGCACTGCTCGAAGGCTTCGGGCCTAAGCGAGAAAAACTCAGCCGCCTTGCTTCTTATGGTTTCAAAATCCGCTTCGGGAAGCCCTTCAAGCGTTTTTTGGGACTTGGCGGCTATGTGCTCTGAAAACGGGCCGTCGTAGATAAGCGAGGGTATCTCAGGGAATTCGGTTTCCATTTGACGAAAGCTTCCGATTACCGAGGTTTGGGCCGCGAAGCTGGCGCCCGCCTGCGAGAGCTGCTGCTGCGTATCAATAATTTCGTTAATTTTCAGGTTGCCGTCGTAGATGCTTGCCTGCAGATCGGTGAGGTTCTGGGACAGGAGCGAAGCGGTTTCCGAGAGGGACTTCAGGTTTGAGTGATCCTCGTCCGTGCCCGCCTCGCCGGAGGCGGCCCTGCGGGAAAGGCTGAGCGCGTAATCGCCGACGCGGTTGATAAAACCGGAGGTATTCTCAAGCTCGACAGTTGAGAAAGGCAGCTCGCTCAGACTGATGGACGCCTCGCACGATTTTGCGTAGATGTCTGTGCATATCGCCGCGAGCAGCGAGGGCGAGGTGGAAAGCACGCCCTTTTGAAGAGAGACGTCTATACCCTCGACAGCCGTCACAAGCTCGGAGAAGGAGCGCTGGTATTCGCTTTCAATATGCCTCTCATATGTCGCCGCTCTCACGTTGCCGTCAATGGCGTATATGCCGAGAACAAGAATCAGGGCGGCCAGAAAAGTCGCTGTGCGGATTCGTTTTCGCATAAAAAATCCCCCTTTTGGCTTTAGTTTTGCCTGAAAGGGGATTTTATAACACAAAAAACAATGGAAAATTGACTATTGAAGCTTTGAAAGCCCCGACCTGAGCCTTCTTAAACTCTCTTCACGCCCCAAAATGCTGCATATTTCAACCGCCCCGCCGGGGGTTACGGCCGTGCCTGTCGCCGCAATACGGACAGGCCACATAAGCGTCGCGTTTTTTACGCCGAGGCTTTCGGCGAGGGAGATGAGCGCTTCGTGTATTGCATCGCCCGTCCAGTCCCGAAGCGATTCGAGAGCCTGTATCGCCGCAGATAACATTTCCCTTGCCGAATTTACGTCGCTTTTTGATTTTTTATGCACGAAGAGCTCGGTAGAGTATTCGGGAAGCTCGTCGAAAAACCGGAGCTTATCGGGGATATCGGTGAGCTTTTCGCAGCGCTGCTGCAGCAGGGCGGCAATCGCCCTTGTATCGAGCGGCTTTTTTACCGCCTGCCTTATATAAGGCAGGGCCTTTTCGTGAAAGTCCTCCGCCGAGAGCGCACGTATATACTCGCTGTTAAAATACTTGAGCTTCTCAATGTCGAAGATGGCCGGGGATTTGGATATGCCTGAGATGTCAAAGACCTCGACGAGCTCGGGCAGGGAAAAAATCTCACGCTCGCCGCCGGGGCTCCACCCGAGGAGCGCCACATAGTTTAATATGGCCTCGGAGAGATAGCCCTCCGACACCAGGTCTTCGTATGAGGGGTCGCCGTGGCGCTTGCTCATCTTATTGTGCGCGTCCCTCATGACGGGCGGGCAGTGGATGTATCGAGGTACTTCCCAGCCGAAGCTTTTATAGAGCAGGTTATACTTCGGCGTGGAGCTGAGGTATTCGGAACCGCGCACGACATGTGTTATTCCCATGAGATGGTCGTCTATGACGTTCGCGAAATTGTAGGTCGGCATGCCGTCCGACTTGATGAGGACGTTGTCGTCCAGAGTGTCGTTCTCGACAGTGATCTCGCCGAAAATCATATCCGAAAAAGTTGTTGTGCCGCCTTTGGGAATCTTCTGGCGGATGACGTACGGAACACCCTGCCTGAGTTTTTCGTCTATCTCCTCGGGGCTGAGCAGGGAGCAGCGGCCGTCGTACTTCGACGGAGCGTCGGAGGACGTTTCGTCGCCGGACCTGGGGCAGAAGCAGCGATAAGCCCCGCCCAGCTCAATAAGCTTTTCAGCGTACTGCTTGTAGATTTCACGCCGCTGAGACTGTATATAAGGCCCGGCCGGCCCGCCTATGTCGGGGCCCTCGTCGTGAGCAAGGCCGCAGTCGCGCAGAGTTTTGTATATCACGTTGGCGGCGCCGGGAACCAGACGGTTCTGGTCCGTGTCCTCAATACGGAGTATGAATTTGCCGCCGTAATGCCTGGCGATAAGATAAGTGTAAAGAGCAGTGCGAAGGTTGCCCACATGCATATACCCCGTAGGGCTTGGAGCAAATCTTGTGCGGACTTCCATATATGAACACCTCGTTTCCGTTTTGTATATTATCTCACCGGCGTTCCACTTGTCAACCGCCAATCAATGTGTTATCATGTCCGCAGCGTTAGAATAAATATAACCCTGCCGACAGATCAGAGGTAATGACTAATGGAACAGAAAAAAACTATATTATCAGGGATTCAGCCCAGCGGCGATCTGACGCTCGGCTCCTACCTCGGCGCCATCAAAAACTGGGTCGAGCTCGCCGATGAGTATAACTGCCTTTACTGCATAGTTGATATGCATTCCATTACGGCGCGCCAGGACCCGGGCCTCCTGCGCCGCCACACTATGGAGCAGCTGGCGCAGTATATAGCCTGCGGCCTCGACCCTGAGAAAAACATACTGTTCATACAGAGCCATGTCCATGAGCACGCGGAGCTGGCGTGGGTACTCAACTGCTATACGATGTTCGGCGAGCTCTCGCGCATGACGCAGTTCAAGGATAAATCCGCAAGGAATGCCGACAATATTAACGCCGGGCTTTTCACATACCCTGTGCTTATGGCCGCCGATATACTATTATACCAGACCGACCTTGTGCCGGTGGGCGAGGACCAGAAGCAGCATGTAGAGCTTACGCGCGACATCGCCGGCAGGTTCAACGGCCTGTACGGGGACGTTTTCAAGATGCCGGAGCCGTACATTCCCAGAATTGGCGCGCGCATCATGAGCCTTACCTCGCCCGACAGCAAGATGAGCAAATCCGACAAAGAGCCCGGAGGCTGCATATATCTTCTCCAAAAGCCGGAGGACATAATGCGCTGCTTTAAAAAAGCGGTTACTGACAGCGAAACCTGCATACGCTTCGACCCCGCGAAAAAACCCGGCGTATCGAACCTCATGAGCATATATTCGCTTGCAACGGGAAAGAGCCTCCAGGAGACGGAGAGCGAATTTGACGGGATGGGCTACGGCGTGTTCAAGCAGGCGGTGGGCGAGGCGGTTGTCGAGCTGCTCAGGCCGATACGAGAGGAAACGGAGCGGCTTCTTGCGGACAAGTCTTACCTTGAGATCGTCTACCGCTCGGGGGCCGAGAGGGCCTCGAAGCTTGCAAGACGCACGCTTGCAAAGGTTTATAAAAAAGTAGGATTTATAGCGCGCTAGGCGCGCTATGACCGGTAAGCGCCTTGGAAAGGAGATTCAATGACTGAGGAACTTAAGCTGGTCGTATACGTTATAATGTCGCTGGCGGTGGCGGCCGCGGTCTCGTTTATCGCTACGCCCGTAGTAAGAACCTTCGCCCGCAAGGTAGGGGCCATCGATGTGCCGAAAGACGAAAGGCGCATGCATAAAGTGCCGATCCCGCGTTTGGGAGGCCTCGCTATTTTTTTCGGCTTTTTGCTAAGCGTGCTGCTTTTTGCAGATATCAACCGCCAGATTCAGGGCATACTTCTGGGCTCCGCCGTTATAGTCATACTGGGCGTATTTGACGATATGCGCCCCCTGCCGGCGTGGTTTAAATTCATTATACAGATTTGCGCCGCCCTGATTGCCGCTTACTACGGCGTGCAGATCGAGCGTTTGTCCAACCCGAATATATTCAGCGGACAGCTCTCTATAACGCTGGGCAGCTGGGGCATACCGATAACGGTTTTATGGATAGTGGCCATAACGAACTCCGTCAACCTTATTGACGGCCTCGACGGGCTGGCAGTAGGCGTTTCGACGATATGCTCGCTTGCCATGCTTGTCATAGCGTTTATGGTCTCGGTTTCAAACGTCGCCATAATCATGGCGGCGGTCGCGGGCGCCTGCATAGGTTTTTTGCCTTATAACCTCAACCCTGCGAGGATATTCATGGGCGACACGGGCGCGACTTTTCTCGGGTTCATACTGGCCACGGTTTCGATTGTCGGCCTTTTCAAATTCTATGCCGTCGTAAGCTTCTTTGTGCCCTTCTTAATACTCGGTTTGCCTATATTCGACACTTCGTTCGCGTTCATACGGCGCATTCTGCACGGGCAGAACCCGATGCACGCCGACAGGAGCCATGTTCACCACAAACTCATAGATCTGGGCCTCAATCAGAAGCAGGCGGTGGCCATACTCTATGTTTTAACCGCCATTCTGGGCCTGTGCGCGGTTCTGCTCGCGTCGGACAGCAGCATTAAAGTTCTTCTGCTTATATTCGCGGTGCTTATAGTCTGCGTAATAGGCGTCGCGGTCATATTTAAAAACGGCGCGCATCACAATCACCATAACGTAAAGCCGGAGGGCAGCGCCCCGGTTTTCAAGCCGGACGATCAGCTTTGTGAAGACGTTTCGGGTGAGGGAGGCCGAGAAAGAGAGAAGGCCGATACGCCATCGGAGGGCGAGAATGAGCAAAATTAAAGTGATGACGGTATTCGGCACGCGCCCCGAAGCGATAAAAATGGCTCCTCTGGCCCTGCGCCTGAAGGCTTCGCCGGAAGCGGAGTGCCTTGTATGCGTGACGGGGCAGCACCGGGAGATGCTTGACGGCGTGCTGTCGGCTTTCGGGATAGAGCCGGACTATGACCTCGATATCATGCGCCGGAACCAGTCTTTAACGGATATTACGGTCCGCACGCTGCGGGGTATGGAGAAGGTTCTCAGGAAGGCGCGCCCGGATATAGTACTTGTCCACGGCGACACGTCGACGACATTCGCGGCGGCCCTCGCGGCGTTTTACCAGAAAATATCTGTCGGCCATGTTGAAGCCGGTTTGAGGACATACGACAGGTATTCGCCTTTCCCGGAGGAGATGAACCGCACGCTTACCGGCGATCTGGCCGATATGCATTTCGCCCCGACGGAACTGAACCGCCGGAACCTTCTTCGCGAGGGGGTCAGAGGCGATATATATGTGACCGGAAATACAGTAATCGATTCGCTGGCCTACACGGTCAGAGACGACTATGTATTTGACGAACCCGCCCTGCGCGAGGGCTGGGAGGGGCGTACCATACTTGTAACGGCGCACAGGCGTGAAAACTACGGGCAGCCTCTGCGAAATATTATGCTCTCGCTTCGGACTCTTGTAGAGGAGTATCCCGATCTGCGCATAGTCTACCCTGTGCATCTGAGCCCTGTCGTTCAGGAAACTGCCCACGAGGTGCTTGACGGCGTGCCGCGCGTACTGCTTATACCGCCTGTGGGCGTTTTTGATATGCATAATCTGATGGCCCGCAGCTATATGGTCATGACCGATTCAGGCGGGCTTCAGGAGGAAGCGCCCGCGCTCGGGCGGCCCGTGCTTGTCCTCAGACGCGAGACGGAACGCCCGGAGGCCGTAGAAGCCGGCACAGTCAAGGTGGCCGGCACCGAAGTTAGCGGGATACTGTCCCTCGCGCGCCGTCTGCTTGACGACAACGGCGAATACACGAAAATGGCGAGAGCCGTCAACCCGTATGGAGACGGCCGAGCCTCCGAGAGAATAGTAAAAGCGATACTTGAGAAATTCATGTAGCTGCGCTTTTCCGGGGCAGGGCGCGGGCGGTTTTTGGAGGATTATTATGGGGAAAAACCGAATAACCGTAATCGCCGTTACAGGCGCCTTAACTATCGCAATTATTATTTTAGGCATAATATACTTTACATATATGAGACGGAGCACGCCAGAGGTAGTGCTGCCGACGCCGTTGCCAACCGGGTCGGGCGCCGGGACGGGTACGAATGAGAACAGCGAAAACGGCGACGAACTGATTATCAGCGTTACGCCAGATACGGTGCAGGAGATTGTAGCCGCAATGAAAAGGCCCTCGTGCTACTATCAGAGTATAGGCGTCGAGACGTACTGGCCGGGGGGCAGCCGCCTTGATAAGGCGCAATTATGGACTGATAACGGGCTGTCCCGCATAGATTTCGCGGGCGGAGACGGCCGCGAATACTCGATACTGCGCCGCGGGGACGGAGTGTTCCTGCTGCAAAGCGGGAATGAAGCAATACAGATCGCCGACGGATATTTTTCCATAGACGACGATATGATGATCTATACATACGAGGATCTTTGCACGCTGCCCTCAGGCACGATAAAGCAAGCCGCCCAGACTGATCTGAACGGCATGTCATGCATCTATGCGGAAGCGGAGGAAAACGGCCGTTTGATGCGGTTTTGGATCTCGGCGTTCGACGGGCTTCTGGTACAGGCTGAGGTTCTTGAAAACGGCGAAAAGGTATATTGCATGGAGACGTATGAATTAAGCATTTCCGGCCTGGACTCTTCAGTCTTTATACTTCCGGGCGTGTCAGAGGCCGAGCAGGAAAACCAGGCCTATAATAATTAGGGAATCGAGGTCCTCGCCGTCTTCAAGGCACAGGATAAGCAGGATCAGCATAATAAGCAGATCCCCCCTGTCCGGCATGCGGAGCTTCAGACCCCCGAATAGGTTTTGAAGCGAAAGCCTCTGCTGCGGAGGCGGCGGCGCGGGAGAGGCGTGCGCCGCGGGAGGGGCGTGCGCGGCGGGAGGGGCGTGCGCCGCGGGAGGGGCGTGCGCCGCTGGAATACGTGAGGGATACTGCTTGTGCGGCGCGGGCGGAGGTTGAGCCTGATTCTGCCGGCCGCCGTACTGCGAGACGTAGCGGTTATACAATCTCCTTGCCCCCTTCGCTTTCCTTCAGCGCCGCCCTCGCAATTTTGGACATGCGCATAAGAGCGAGCGCCCGGTCAACCTTTTTGCGCCGATCCTCGCTTAGATATGGCTTCAAAGCCGCTATGAGCGCGGTTTTCCTGCCGGAGTCGGGTTCGTTGAGCTTTCCGAGAATGCCCGCCAGCTGAGCGACTGTGGAAGGGTCAAAAGCGTCCTCGGCCTGGGCGGACTCTGGGCCGTGCTCCGCCGCGTCCGGCTTTGCCCCGCCGCCGGAAAGCGCCCGCGCCATGGACATGATCTGCTCCATAGCACCGGGCGAGGAAAGCAGCTCCGATATTTTATGTTCCAGATCTTCCATTTGTATGACCCTCTTTGCGTTTTTTAAGCCGTACCCGCTACGGCTTGGGCTTGCCCTTTTCGAACATTTGCTTGAGCAGTTCGCCCTGCGGGCCGCTTAGCATCTTCATTGCAAGGCTTCGGATTGCCTCCGGTCCGCTTCCGGAAAGAGAATCAATAATAGCCGCGGCGCGCGGGTCTTCCGAGAGCATTTTTTCCGGGTCGCGCCCTGCAAGCAGCCTTGCGATCTGCGGATCTTCGGATAGCTTTTTCAGCATCTGTCTTATTTCCTCGTTCATGCCTTACCCTCCGTAAAAACAGTATATTCCCGATACTAGAGTATATTCTTGTTCCGTTTGCTTTGTTACCCGCATATCGTTCCGATAACCAGGCTGCATATAATGAAACAGCATGATACGGCATGTAATATGGAGGCTGCTATGAATAATTACAGAATGTTTACGGACGCAACCTGCGATCTTTCACAAGATATGCTAAATGAGCTGGAAGTGGCCGTCATCCCGATGGAGTTTCTTTTCGGGGACAAATCGTACCAGCACTATCCCGACGCGCGGGAGATGAGCCTGCATGATTTTTACGAGAGGCTGAGGGGAGGAGAGATGCCCACGACGTCTCAGATAAACGTCGCGGCTTATTTAAGCTATTTTGAGCCGGTGTTAAAAGATGATGAGGATATACTCTATATTTGTTTTTCATCCGGCTTGTCGGGCTCAATAAGCAACGCCCGTATCGCCGTAACCGAGCTTGAGGGGAAATATCCGGGGCGCAGAATAATTATTGTGGATTCGCTTTGCGCCAGCACGGGCGAGGGAGCCCTCGTATATTACACCGCAAGAGAAAGGCTGGCCGGGCGCAGCCTGGACCAGGCGGCCACCTTCGCCGAGGAGCAGAAGCTGCTCATTCATCACTGGTTTACCGTAGACGACCTTTTCCACCTGAAAAGAGGCGGCAGAATCTCAGCCAAAGTGGCGGTGGCCGGCACTCTCATGAATATAAAGCCGATTCTCAATTTCAACAACGAGGGGAAAATGGAGGTGGCGGGAAAGCTCCGGGGACGCAGAAAAGCCCTGGAGGATCTGGCAGGCCGCCTGGATGCGGGCGTCGGCCTGGAGGACCAGGTGATATTCCTCAGCCATGGGGACTGCAGGCAGGACGCCGCCGAGGTTGAGAGCATGATCAGGTCAAGATACAAGGTCCGGGATGTGGTCACTAACTATATAGGCCCGATTATTGGCGCGCATTCCGGGCCTAACACGATTGCCGTTTTTTTCCGCGGCAAATCGAGGTAAAGAGGATAATAGGTATAGAAATAAGAAACAGGCCGCTTTCGGCCTGTTTCTATTTGACTGTTTGACTTTGCTACTTGCCGGCCATTATGGTTACGGGATTGTGCAGGCAGCGTATATTAACCGACGTGTGGCTGCCGCCGTCCTCGCCGTCCAGGGTCCAGGGAACGGGTTCCGGCGCCGAACAGACTACGGATTTTGACTTTACAAATATAATATGCTCGTCGCTGAAATCACGGTTGTTAATCGACGCTATTGTGCGGCTGAGTTCGTTCAGGTTACCGAAGCCGCGTATGAACAGGACTTCAAGCAGCCCGTCGTTGAGCGCCACGCGCCCGGGGTCCAGCTTCAGTATCCCTCCGCCTACGGAGAGCGTGTTCGTGACGGCGCCGAAGATAAAATCATCCTCAAAAACGCCCTCGTCAGTATCGATTTTCATATGGAAGGAATGGATTTTCGGCAGCCGGCGCAGGGCCTCAAGAACATAAGCCACGTTCCCTAGATTGTTCTTCAGGTTCTGCGGCGTGGAGTAGCTTACTTCGGAAAACGCCCCGAAGGCCGCGACATATACAAATATCCTGTCGTTAAACCGGCCTACGTCAAGAGTAAAGCTTCTCCCGTTGAGAACGATTTCCGCAGCCTTCAAAGGCTCAAGCGGCAGACCAAGCGAATTTGCAGTGTCGTTAGCCGAGCCGGAAGGAATATAGCCCAGCATTGGGCGCTCCGGAAGCTCCAGAATACCGGATATTACCTCGTTTAGAGTCCCGTCGCCGCCGCTGCAGACTATCATATCGTAGCTGTGGCCCGACTTAAGAACGGTTTTTTTCGCGTCAAGAGGAGCCAGCGTGGGATGAACCGTGACGTCCCAGCCGTTTCTTGTAAAGTACTCGGTCACCGCGCCGAGCGACCTTCTGGCCCTGCTCTTGCCGGCGTAGAAATTGACTATATAAAGCATCTTTCCCAAGGGCGACACCTCGCGATGTATTGTTCATTATGAATCTTATTATAGCGTCAATTGAAAAAAAAGCAATATTTCAATACTGCATGTTCTGCTTTATAATTCTCCACTCCCTGGCAAGGCGCTCGAGCGAAAACATGGCGTTTGCTGGACTTGTGGAAGGCAGAGGGACAATGCTTTTACCTGTTACCGGGAGGATATACCGGTTATATATTCTTTCGGCGGCCCGGCCGTTTGCATATATCCGGCTGATACTGCTCCCGGCTAGTACTGCTCCGATATCGTTGGGCGAAACGTTTCGTATGGAGGAATCGCTTGAGCCTTCAATTTCGCAGGACCCCACCACATCCCATATAGCAACTCCGTGACGCAGCAGGAATTCCTTCTTTTCCTCAACGCTTTGAGGCTCGGCGCAGCCGAAAACCATGGCCAGCACTCTCCAGAAACGGTTTTGCGGGTGCCCGTAATAAAACATATTGGCGCGTGATTTTACAGACGGGAAAGTCCCAAGAATCAGTACGCGCGAATCCCCATTATATACGGGCTCGAACGGATGTTTAAGAAGCATGTCGTTTCTCCGGATAGTTTGTTTTAAGCCATTATATTGCTTTCATCTACTTATCGCAAGCTCACAAATAAATTGGAAATCCGCCGCAGTTTTTTGCGGCGGATTTGATAATAGCTTCAATACGCTCCGCTTGAACAAATAGAGTTTAATCAGCCGGCGGCGCTGTAACCGAACCAGCCCCAGGCATGCCAAAACTCAAGCGCTCCGGAAGAGAACATAGACAGTATCATTCCAAGCACGAAGCAGGCGGCAAACAGCGCCAGGGAGAACAGCGCGACAGTGCGAAGGCGCCTGTTTGTCTTAACCGGCAGCTGAGGGTGTATTGCGAGCGATGGGAGTACAGGCCTGCCCGAAGCGGCGGCCAGTGAGTTTTGATGGAAGCGGCCGTATGAACGCATAAGCTGGCGAATAAATGCGGCGAAATATACGCAGCCCGCGGCCGTCAGCACGGCAAGCGCGGCAAGCGACAGCCCGAAAACCGCCGCGCACCAGTATGGCATGGGAGGTATAAGCGAGCGCGGGCTTATGCCTGCGAAAAGGCAGGCGGCGGATACGGCATTGCCAATCGAGAAGACTGCCATAACCGCCTCCCAGGCCATAAGCAAAAAGAAGAAAGCGCCTGCAAAAAAGTCAATAACGCAAAGCCCCGCAACCGTGGCAGCTTTCCTGCCCGAGGGCTTTCTGTTTTCAACAGTTCTCTCAAACTGAGAGGCAATCTGGGCAGGGTCGCCCAGCTTTGCCGCTATCTCCTCTTCCGAGAATCCGTCGGCAAGCTTGAAGGAAAAGTGCTGCCGGTACTCGCTTATGATGTCGTCCGTATCGGAAATATTATTCTTTCTCAGCTCGTCTGCAAGCTTTGACAGGAATTCATCCCTTGTCATTATCGTCATCCTCCAATAAGTTTTCTACCGCTTTGGCAAAAACCAGGTATTCTTCGCGTTCTCTTTCGTAGGCCTCCCGCCCGAGGCTTGTGATTGAATAATACTTGCGAGGCGGCCCGCCGCTTTCCTCCTGAACATAAGTTGACAGCAGGCCTTCGTTTTTCAGCTTTCTCAGAATCGGGTAAACCGTGCCGTCTGCAATATTGATATGGTTTGAGAGATATTCGGATATTTCGTATCCATACCAATCGTGTTTTTTCAGCAGCGATAATACGCAAAGCTCCAATACGCCCTTTTTATACTGTGTATTCACATATGCCCTCCTTCAATAATAATCAATAGAGCATGTTATCTACTACTATATTATATTTAATAGTTAGGGAAATGTCAAGCAGTTTTCTGGATTTATATATACACAATAAAAAAAGCCCAAATTCGCCATCCTGCGCCGGGGAAGCGTGAATCCTCAGCCGCCAAACCGGGATAAGACTAATTTGGGCTTTTATTCTATAATAATTTTTGTTTGTGCCGCTACTTCACGACGCCCATTGTGCAGAACCAGTCGCTCCAGTTTTTATAGTATTTCGCGAAAATGTGCACGCCGTCACCCGTATATTCTTCGGCGAGGTTTCCGGACCCGTCGTTAAAAACAGGGTTTATGTCCAGGTAATAAACTGTTTCGCCGTCGGCCAGCCTGGATATGTCGCTGTTAAAGCGAGAGATGTTCTGGTTGTTGAATATGGCGTCGCCTTCAGATTTTGTTTTGGAGACATATAGATTTGCCTCAATAAATATCAGGGCTTCGGGCTCAAACTCCCTGATTTTGGTTACGACCTCCTTATATTTTTCCACCGTCTGATTGTAGTTGTAACCCAGCTCGTTAATGCCTAACATTATGTAAACCTTGCCGTAGGTCTGGCTCTCGAGCAGCTCCGAAAGGTCGGTAAGGCCGATATTCGCCACGGAAACCTTTTCAGAGAACAGGTTATAGACGCTCATGCCCGTGCCCGCGAAGAAGGTCGCGTTGGCGATACCTCCGTATTCCATTATACCGACTGTCCTTGAATCGCCTATAAACAGCGCGTCGTCAAAATATTCCGCCGGAACCTCCTGGAAAGCCTGCGAAACTTCGGATGGAGGCGCGGCCGTATCGTCTTCACCGGCGCGCGAGCCCGCGGCTTCGGCGCTGCCTTCGCTTTCGGCGCCGCCGCTTCCGGGCTGAGCTTCGGGCTGGGAGCAGTCCGACGCCTCTATTTCCGCTTCTTCAGGCGGTGAGCTGTGCGATACGCCGCCTGCGGGCAGGACTTCGGGATTGCCGGCGTCCATCGTATTATCGCTTTTTCCGTGTTGAGCGCTTATGGGCGAGGACGCGCTAAGGCCGGTTTCCGCCTCCGGGACGGATTTTTCGCCGCAAGTCTTATCGCCACTGTGCTCTTTATGTACGCCGAAGGCGCGGTTAAGCCCTATGGGAAGGGCAATAAGGCATGTCAGAATAAGCATTATGATGAATGAATACTTAATGAAAAACTTCATTTTCCGGCCCTCAGAATTTAAAATACAGGAAAGGATCGTCAAGCCCTTTGTAAAGGCAGTATACGCAGGCCCAGAATACAATTATCAGGACAACGGCGCTAAACACGCTTCCTTTTATTCTATTGTAAATCTTCCTCGGCAGTTGTGTGCAGAAAAACAGGCCGATAAGCAGCACGATGCCGTACATTTTTCCGTACTTTATATAATCCAGGGAATACACGTTGATACCCGGCCCGGAAAACGGAAACAGCCTTCCAAAATATATTCTGAGGCTGGAAAAATCAGTTATGGCAAAGACCGCCCACATAAGCGGTATGACTGCGGCCATATATATATGGCCGAAAACCGGTTTTTTGTTCAGGAAATCACCGATAAGGAATTTTTCGACCGCGATAATCAGGAAGGTAATAAGCCCCCAAAGCACGAAATTCCAGCTTGCCCCGTGCCACAGGCCGGTCAGCAGCCATACGACGAGCATATTGCGGAATGCTTTCGCCTTTCCGCTCCTGCTCCCGCCGAGCGGTATGTATATATAGTTTCGAAACCATAAGCCGAGCGTCATATGCCATCTTCGCCAGAAATCCGTCATAGTGAGCGCCGTATACGGGCTGTTGAAGTTTTCCGGCAGCTCAAAGCCCAGCATCCTGCCAAGCCCCACGGCCATCAGCGAATAGCCCCAGAAATCGAAGTATATCTGCATGCTGAAGGCGACAACGCCCATCCAGGCCAGAGGCGTGGATATGCTGTCAAAGCCGATTGACCCGATGTCCGACCACAGCCGGCCGATCTGGTTGGCGAGAAGCACCTTAAGCCCCAGCCCCGCGGTAAAATCCATCAGCCCGCTGTTGACGCTGCTCAGCGAGTGCCTTCGCCCGTCAATCTGTTCGGACACGCCGGAGTATGCAACTATCGGGCCGGCTATAAGGCGGGGAAACATGCAAAGATAAACCCCGAGCTTTATAGGCGATTTTTCGGCGTGAATTTTCCCCGTGTAAACGTCGGCAATGTAAGACACAATCGAGAAAGTATAAAAACTGATTCCGAGAGGCAGTATCAAGCCGACGCCCGGCAGGTTTATGCCATTCAGAGCGGGGAAGAGGTTTAATAGGCCGGTTGCGGTTTCAAGAAGGAAGTTGAGATATTTAAAGGCGAAAAGGCAGCCGATATTATAGATAAGAGCCAGTATGAAAATAAGCTTTCGGTATCTTCCGTACGCCTCTATACCGAATCCGGCGGCGTAATTCACAGCGACCGAGGCAATCAGTAGAATCAGGGCGAGTGGCTGCGATATAGTCCCGTAAGCGTAGAACGCGAGGCTGCCCAGCAGCAGCCAGGAGTTTTTATATCTGTCCCGCAACAAAAAATATACGGCCAAGAAGACAGGTAAAAATATGAAAATGAATTCAAGGCTGCTGAAAACCAAGTGCCGATCCCCGCCCCAACCGATATTCTGAATCTACACACAATTATAAACCAGAGGGCAGGAGAAAGAGGTTACATAATTATTTTATTTAATTACAAATAATTAAAATTACCATATTTTGTATTTATCACGAAAAATATTGAAGTAACTCAATTATCAGCGTTATTTTTGCGGAAAAAGTAAAAAAAGTAACAATACGGCTTGCGCTTCGCCCGGCTGTAGTTGAAATTTACATAATGTGAAGGATGAGTATTTGCCTTCGATATAAAAACAGCCCGCCCGGGGAGCAGACTGCCCGAGACAGGCTGGTATAAACTAATTGGAAGAGGGAGGAGTTTTCCTTCTCCGTCAGGCCAGATGCTTTGCAAGGAAATGCTTTACTCTCTCTTCATATTCGTCCCTATACAGCTTATATGACTGAACGTGCCCCGCTCCTTCGGGCTCCCAGAGCTCGGCATTTTCCTTATTCGGCGCCGCGTCGAAAATCTTTTCGCTGTCTGTGTACGGTATCGCTTTGTCGGCTTTGCCGTGTATAAGCAGCAGGCCCCTGCCGCCCAGCCCGGCGACGGAACGGCTTGGGCTGACGCTTTCGGGGTCAACACCGCTTAACGCGGGCAATACTGTCATTATAACCGGCGTGAAAGGCACGGAAGGCAGCTCGGACCACACCTGAAGATTGCTTTTGAGGTAATCGGTCAGATCTGCAAAAGGGCTGTCGGCGATGATCGCGTATACGTGCGGTGATTCCGTGCCCGCTGTTATTGCGACCGACGCGCCCATCGACCAGCCCAGAATCGCTATCTTTTCAGAGCCCAGATTCTTAGCAAGGCTGATTGCCGAGAGCATGTCATATTTCTCGTTATGCCCCACGGTAGTCAGGTTCCCGCCCGACTCTCCGGAATCGCGGTAGTCAAAAAGAAGAATGTTATAGCCCTCGGCGGCCAGGCATACGGCAAGATTGAGCGCGCCTATACTGCTCATATCGCGGCAGTCCCCGTAACCGTGTGAAAATATCACGGTTTTCGGGGAAGCGGCGACCTTCCCGTCTCTCTGGGCGGGAACCCACCAACCCTGGAGCAGCGCGCCGTCAAGGCTGCTTTCAAATTCGACGTCGGTATAGCTAAGGCCAAATTCGCCCGGCGTATCCCTTATTGCCTCTCTCTCAGGGTGAAGAAGTGCGTTGCCCGCGTAGACGGATATCCCGACGACGGCTGTCGACGTAAGAAATAAGACGGACAGGACGAAAACCACTATTCTTTTTATCAGCCTTCGCTTTCCTCCGGTTTCAGAATTCCCCAATTCAATTGCTCCTTTTGCTGGAATTATTTCGGCTTTTGCAACATGCCTGAAAGCTGGAGATATACAGATTATTCCAACAAAGCGAGGCGGTTTATACCGGCTCTTATCATAAATGCCGTAAAAAAACCTCGGCATGGCGAAGCCCGGAGGATGCTGCTTGACAAACCTAATAGCATTAGGATAGAATAACCCTAATGCTATTAGGCAAGGAGGTTATTGCTCATGCCGCGCCAGGGGCTGAACAGGGAAGCGGTCACCGCTGCCGCAATTCGGCTGATTGAAGAAAAAGGAATTTCAGATTTTTCGTTGAATGAGCTTGCTAAATCATTGGATATCAAGCCCGCTTCTTTGTACAGCCATATCGAAAGCATAGACGGTCTTTTTACGGATATCGGCTTCATTGCCGTGCGGCTGATGGTATCGAGTGAAAAAGAAGCCATAAAAGGAAAAACAAGAGACGAAGCTCTGTTTGCTCTGGCCTCGGCCTACCGGAAATTTGCAAAGGAACACTACGAGCTTTATTTGCTTGTAATGAATATTCCGAAAGGCAATAATCCGGTGCTTGAGATGGCTGCGGGGGAGATTACGGAGCCAATTCTGGAAGTGCTTAATAGCTACAATATTACCAGGGAAATGCAGATGCATTTTCAGCGTTCCTTACGGAGCATGATGCACGGCTTTGTGGCGCATGAGGAATACGGGGCGTTTACTCATTTTCCGATTGAACGCGATAAAAGCTATGAAATATCGATTCACATCATTGCGGAGAGTCTGCACAGATTAGAAGGCGAAAATATTGACAAATACGGAAAATGAGCTGTTCGCGAAAAAACCGGTTACAATTGCTGTCCTCACTTTGGTCGTACCGACTGTTATCAGCCAGCTGATTAACGTTCTATACAATATGGCCGATACTTTTTTTATAGGCCAGACCGGCGACCCGAATCAGGTGGCCGCGGCAAACCTTTGTATGCCGATGTTCTTTCTACTCACGGGCTTTGCAAATCTTTTCGGAATCGGCGGCTCCAGCCTGATTTCAAGATGCCTTGGAAGAGGCGACAGTGAAAAAGCCAAACGCGCCGCTTCATTCAGCATATGGACATCCATTCTTGTTTCCTTATGTTATGGCGTCGCAATCTACGTTTTACGGCCGGTGCTGCTGCCGGCTTTCGGGGCGAACGATGAAACATATGAGTTTTGCAGCCAGTATATTTTCTGGACAGTCTTCATCGGCGCAATTCCTACAGTTCTGAGCGCGGAATTTGCGCATTTAATCCGGGCGGAGGGCTTCTCAAAACAAGCCAGCATCGGCATGACGGCAGGTGCGCTGCTGAATATCGTCCTGGACCCTATCTTCATAACGGCGTTTGGTATGCAGATTGCCGGCGCGGCCCTGGCAACGATGCTTTCCAATCTGGTGTCGGTGTCGTACTTCTTATATCATTTGATTCGCAGGCAACACAATACGGCTATTGTTCTGCACCCGAAATACTATACGCTCTCCGGACGTATTCCCTCGGAGATTCTGCTTACGGGGCTTCCGAGCGCGTTCATGAGCCTGATGGGTACTTTTTCGAATATCACGCTTAATAAGCTTCTGGCCTCATACAACAATGAAGCAATCGCGGGAGTCGGCATAGCAAAGAAAATAGATTTTCTTGTGTACGGCGTTGCGACAGGCATGTCTCAAGGCGTAGTCCCGCTGATTGGGTATAACTATTCTTCCGGAAACTTCCCAAGGATGAAAAAAGTGATAAAAACGACGTTTATTCTGAGCCTCGGCGTGGCAATTATCAGCACAATCTTGCTTTTCACATGCGCGCACCCGATTGTGAAAAGCTTTATAGACGATGCGGCGACCGTGGATTATGGACAGAGATTCCAGCGTATTATCTGCATCACCGGGCCGTGCATTTCGGTCACGTTGATTATTATTACCGTTTTTCAATCCATCGGTAAAAAGCTGCAGCCGCTTTTGCTGTCTCTGCTTCGAAAAGGCGGCCTGGATATACCGTTTATGTTTTTGATGAATTCCTTATTGGGCGTCAATGGAATCGTTTGGGCAACGCCGATTGCCGATTTCAGCGCGATGGTCTTTGCCGTCATCCTTTTTCTTCCCTTCTGGGCAACACTGAAATCCTATCCGTCGTTGACTGTGTAGTTAATGTGTAGTTCGCTCTGTCTTCTATCGCACGTTTTTTACATCGCATTGAAAAAGAAAAAGCCCTGAAACTCTTGAAATATCAAGCGTTTCAGGGCTCTCCGCATATATGGCAAAATGGTCGGAGTGTCGGGACTTGAACCCGAGGCCTCTTGGTCCCGAACCAAGCGCGATACCAAACTTCGCCACACCCCGTTTTAGCCTCGCCAACACATTATAGAGAAAGCAGCTTTGGTTGTCAAGGAATTTTTACTGCCATAGACGGAATAGAGTTGTCCTGGAGCGTATGCTTCGGCCGGTTCTTTACCATTATTATAAAAAGAGGCGATGGTCTTGCGCTTGGGAAGGGTAAAAATAGGAATAAGCTTTTTTATACTGTGCGCCGTTTTGATAATAGTCGACTCGGGCTGGGTGCTTTTGACCTTTGCCGCCGCGGCGGCGGTGCATGAGCTTGGGCATCTTCTTGTTCTGCGCGCCCATGCGAAGGTTACCGGCGTCTTATTGACGGCGGCCGGCGTGTCGATGGAGGTCAGCTCTGGCGGGGGCTACGCGGAGGAGCTGACTTCCGCAATGGCGGGACCTATCGCAAGCTTTGGGTTCAGCCTCATTACCGCAATTCTTTGGAAAAAAACATGGGCTCTTTCGTGGGCCAGCCTTATACTCGGCGCTTTCAACCTTCTGCCCGCCCTGCCGCTTGACGGGGGCAGAGCGCTATACGCGCTTACTGCGGCGATGCGCGGCCCGGAGAGGGCGCGGGCCGTAACCCGTTTTTCAACGATAATTACGGCGGCTCTGCTTTTTGTACCGGGCATCCTGCTCTTTTGGCGCACGGGCGGAAATTTCACGCTGCTTGCCGCCTCGTGCTACCTTGCGTTAAGATGCGCACTTGAAAAAAACGGGGATTTATTATAAAATACAGCGAACAATACGGCGTCTGCGGAGAACAAGTTCGCATGGCCGACGCTATTAAGGAATGATCTGATGGACTGCAAACTGCGCCGTATCCTGAAGCGGGTTCAAAAACCCGCTCGATATACAGGCGGCGAATACAACTCTATAGTTAAGGACAGGGCTTCTACGGATCTCTCTATGGCTCTGTGCTTCCCGGACACATATGAGATAGGCATGTCGAACCTTGGCCTGCAGATTTTATACGGTACTGTAAACGCAATGGACGGCGTCAGGTGCGAGCGCGTTTTCGCGCCCTGGGGAGACATGGAGGAAGAGCTGCGCGCGGCGGGCATGCCTCTATTCGCGCTCGAGAGCGGCGGCGCGCTGTCGGGCTTTGACGTCGTCGGGTTTTCGCTCGGTTATGAGATGGCCTATTCAAATGTGCTGAATATGCTTGAGCTGGGGCATATCGAGCTGAAAGCCTCGGACCGGGGCGAGGGCGCGCCGCTTGTTATTGCGGGCGGGGTCTGCGCGTATAACCCGGAGCCTCTGGCCGATTTTATCGACCTTTTCCTGCTCGGCGAGGGCGAGGAGCTTCTGCCGGAGGTATTGGAGCTGTACCGTAAAATGCGCTCGCGCCCTAAAAGTGAATTCCTGCTTGAGGCCTCGAAGATTCAGGGCTGCTATGCGCCGTCGCTCTATACTGTGAGATATAACGGGGACGGTACTATCGCGGACTTCACTCCTATGGACGGCGCGCCCCCAAAAGTCATAAAACGCATAATAAAAGATATGAACAGGCGCTACTATGCGACAAACGCGATTGTTCCGAATACCGAGATAGTCCACGACCGTGTCACGCTGGAGCTTTTCCGCGGCTGCATACGCGGCTGCCGCTTTTGCCAGGCCGGTTTTGTCTGCCGCCCCGTCCGCTCGAAGGACCGAGAGACTCTTGTAAGCCTGGCCAAAGAGGGGCTTTCTGACTCAGGCTATGAGGAAGTCACGCTTTCGTCGCTGAGCACAAGCGATTATAAGGAACTGGGGGAGCTTTGCGACTCGCTGCTTAAGTTCTGCGAGCCGCGCCGGACAAATCTCTCCCTGCCGTCTCTGCGCGCGGACAACTTTTCAATGGAGCTTATGCAGAAGATTCAGAGAGTCCGCAAGTCGGGGCTTACGTTCGCGCCCGAGGCGGGGACCCAGCGCCTGCGCGACGTGATAAATAAAAACGTAACCGAGGAGGATATCCTCCGCTCCTGCCGCACGGCGTTTCAAAGCGGCTGGAATTCTGTCAAGCTTTATTTCATGCTCGGCCTGCCCACGGAGACAGACGAGGACGTACTCGCCATCGCGGAGCTGAGCAGGCGCGTCCTGCGCGAGTGGCGCGAGCACGCTTCAAACAGGAACAGGGGAGTGAAGATAACAGTTTCCACCTCCTGCTTCGTTCCAAAGCCCCACACGCCCTTCCAGTGGGAGGCGCAGATCCCGAGGGAAGAATATATGAGACGGGTCAGCCTCCTGCGCGACGCCATCAATTCAAGAAGCATCACGTATAACTGGCACGACCCGGATACCAGCTGGCTTGAGGCCGTTTTGGCCCGGGGCGACAGGAGGCTGGGGAGCGTGCTGCTGGAAGCCCATTCGGCAGGCGCGAGGCTTGACGCATGGAGCGAATATTTTAACATTGAGCTCTGGGAAAAGGCATTTGAAAAATGCTCTCTGGACCCGGCGTTTTACGCCAACCGTGAGAAAGCGTATGAGGAATTGCTGCCGTGGAGCTTTATAGATACGGGCGTTTCTCCCTCATACCTGCGCCGTGAGAGGGAGCGGGCGCGCGAGGGAAAGACAACTCCGGACTGCCGGACCTCATGCGGCGCCTGCGGCGCCAGCGGACTGACGGGAGGTGCCTGCGATGCCTGAGATGATTAAAAGGCGGCTTCTCTTCTCCAAGCTGGGCCGGGCGGCTTTTATCTCCCACCTTGACCTGATGCGCACATTCCAGAGGGCTTTTATACGCGCCGGCATAGATATCTGGCATACCGAGGGTTTTAACCCGCACCCGTATATAGCCATAGCGCTGCCGCTGTCCGTGGGGCAGGAGAGCGTCTGCGAGCTGCTTGATTTCGGCCTGCTCAAAGAGACAGGCGACAGGCAGCTTATAGAGCGCCTCAATTCGGCAATGCCGGACGGCATACGCGTCCTCAGAGCATGCGCTTCCGCCCGCCCGCTAAATCAGCTGGCGTATGTACGCAATACTATACGGCTTACGTTTGACGACGGCATACCCGGCGCAGCAGTATCGGATATAGGAAAGCTCTTTGAGAGCGAAAGCATTACGGTTTTGAAGAAATTAAAAAAAGGCGGGGAGCAGGAGCTCAATATTAAGCCGCTTATAAAAGAGCTTTCGGTTGCCGCGGATGGGAATGACGCGGTAATAGACGCAGTGCTCCGGGCTTCCGAGCCGTACCTAAACCCCTCTTACCTCGTGAAGGCGGTTGAGGATTATTTGCCCGGCCTGCGCTTTGATGAGGCTCAGATACGCCGCGTTTCTCTTCTCGACAGGGAAATGAAGGAGTTTATATAGTCAAAGCACTTCGGCCCGGGCCGATTGTTTATAGGCGTTGCTCCATTTCAAGTCAAAAAGCGCTTTGTGGCCGAATGGCGATTTAGCTGGTATAAAAGTAATAAAATACTTGCATTTTGTTTTACCCTATGGTAAACTACCTTGGCATTGTAAAACGGACGGTCCTCTGCCGCTGCCCTATAACGGGCTGAGCTTTGGCGGCATGAACGGCTATGAAGAAGGGAGGACAATGTATTGGATCTCATTAAGGCGCTTACACAGCCTCAGCTCAAGGAAGACGCGCTTCAGGCCAACATAGGCGACACCGTCAGGGTGCACGTTAAGGTCAAGGAAGGCGCGCGCGAAAGAGTTCAGGCTTTTGAAGGCACGCTTATTGCCCGCAAACACGGAGGAATCGAGGAGACTATCACAGTCCGCCGGATTTCCTACGGCGTCGGCACCGAAAAGGTTTTCCCCATCCACTCGCCGAACATCGTCAAAATTGAGACGGTGAGGCACGGTAAAGTCAGACGCGCCAAGCTCTATTATCTGCGCGACAGAATCGGCAAGAAGGCAAAAATCAAAGAGCAGGTCTGATATGCATGAACCTAAAGGAGGCCAGGGGCCTCCTTTTTTCTAGCTTATACGCCGAGAGATTTGCACTTTATTTATTCACAATTATTGTGTATAATTAAGGCAGCGCTGACAAAACGTAGATTTCCGGAGGCTGCGTGCTCCGCGCGCGTTCTCCTAAAAGCGTTTTCGCCGCCTGCGCCGGCGGCCGGGTTTAGAAGGACGCCTTCCGTCAGCGTTTTGGCACGGGGGTTATATATGAACGATAACAAAGGAAATCTCCAGCCGGAGAAAGTGACTGTCGGCAGCGAGCTATACGACTGGGCGCAGGCTCTGGTAACCGCCATTGTATTTATCGTGCTGCTTTTCACGTTTGTCGGGCGGATAATAGGAGTCGACGGCACTTCAATGCTGCCCACCCTGCAGGACGGGGACAGGGTCGTGCTGCAGGGCATACTGTATGAGCCGAAGGCCGGGGACATCGTGGTTCTGACAAAGAAGTCCTTCGACGAGGACCCTATTGTAAAGCGCGTAATAGCGACCGAGGGCCAGACCGTGGATATAGATTTCCAGACCGGGGCCTTAAGCATAGACGGCGTGGTGCAGGATGAGCCTTATATTGCCGACCTGACGCATAACAGGGGTGATATGACATTCCCGGCGGTCGTGCCAAAGGACTGCATCTTCGTAATGGGCGACAACCGCAACGGCAGCACGGACAGCCGCTTTTCCGTTATCGGCATGGTGGACAAGCGGTACGTGCTTGGACGCGTATTCATGAGGGTATATCCGTTTAACAAAATTGGGAGCATCTCATAAATGAACGTACAGTGGTACCCCGGCCATATGAAAAAGACGCGGCGGATGATAGAGGAAAGCCTTAAACTGGTCGACGCCGTCTGCGAACTCCTCGACGCGCGCATACCGGTTTCCAGCCGTAATCCGGATATTGACGAGCTTACGTCGGGAAAGCCCCGCCTCGTCATACTTAACCGTGCCGATCAGGCGGATCCTGACGGCACAAGGCTTTGGAGCCGCTATTTCTCCGGTTTAGGCTGCGCCGTAATGACGGCGGACAGCAAAACGGGGGCGGGCGTGAATAAGTTCCCGGCTGCCGTCAAGTCCCTGCTGCGCGAAAAAATCGCCTCCTGGGAAGCAAAAGGGCAGTCCGGACGCACAATACGCGTGATGGTCGTCGGAGTGCCCAATGTCGGGAAGAGCTCGTTTATTAACCGCGCGGCCGGGCGCAGGTCCGCCAGGGCGGAGGACAGGCCGGGCGTTACGCGCGGGCGGCAGTGGATAACCGTTGAGCGCGGTCTGGAGCTGCTGGATACGCCGGGGATACTGTGGCCTAAGTTTGAAGACGAAAAAACGGGCTTGAACCTCGCGTTTACCGGCGCCGTAAAGGACGAAGTAATCGACACGGAGACCCTCGCCATGAAGCTGTGTCAGGTGCTGCTCGATAAATACCCGCAGGCGCTTCAAAACCGCTACGGCGTGGATACGGATACGGAGGCCGGCGGATGGGAGATATTGAGGCGCTGCGCAATAAAGCGCGGGTTTCTTATAAGCGGGGGCGAAGCCGACCTGGAGCGCATGTCCCGGGTTTTGCTTGACGAATTCAGGGGAGGAAAGCTCGGACGCATAACGCTTGAACTGCCGGAGGATGCCTATGAATCGAAATGACCTTTGGAGCATAGAGAACGAGCTGTATGAGGAAGACGCAGGGCTTATTTGCGGTGTGGACGAGGCCGGCAGGGGCCCGCTTTGCGGGCCGGTATGCGCCGCCGCCGTTATTTTGCCGAGAGGGCTTATTATACCCGGGCTTGACGATTCAAAAAAGCTGACCGAGCGCAAGCGGGAGGAGATTTACGATTTAATTGTCCTAAAGGCAGTAAGCTGGGCGGCCGCCTTCGCGACGCATGAGGAGATAAACGAGTTAAATATACTGAACGCTACATATTTAGCTATGAACCGAGCCATAGCAAAGCTGAGACCCGCGCCGGACCTGGCCATCGTGGACGGAAACAGCGTCAGGGGAATAATAATGAGGGCAAAGCCTGTTATCGGGGGAGACGGCTTATCCGCCTCGATAGCCGCGGCCTCAATCATAGCGAAGGTCACGAGAGACAGGTATATGTGCGAGCTTGCAAAAAGCTACCCCCAGTACGGATTTGAAAAGCACAAGGGCTACGGCACGAAGGAGCATTACGAGGCTCTGCGGAGGTACGGGCCGTCGCCTGTCCACCGCGTTTTATTCCTGAGGAATATGCACTGATGAAGACGAAGCTGCTGGGCAGATGGGGAGAGGCGGAAGCGGCAAAATACCTCCGTGAAAAAGGCTATGAGCTTTTAGCCGCGGGGTACAGGACCCGATTCGGCGAAATAGACTTAATAGCCCGAAAAGGCGGTATTATAGCCTTCGTGGAAGTGAAGCTCCGGAAAAACGACAGTTTTGCCCCGGCAAGAGAATATGTGGACAAAAACAAGCGGGAACGGCTGCGCATCACAGCCTCCATGTGGCTGGCCCGGCAGGAAAATGAGCCGATCTGCCGCTTTGACGTTATCGAGATATACGCTCCCGAGGGAGAAAAGACTATAAAGCCGAGGATTAATCATATTAAAAATGCTTTTTGACGCGCACTGCGACACGGCATACGAGATGTTCAGGCATTCATACGGCCTGTACGAGAATCCGGGACATACGGACCTGCGCCGGGGCCTTGAGCTTATGCCCTACGCGCAGTTTTACGCAATCTTCGCCCTGCCCGGGGAGGCGGAGATTTTTGAGAGAGAGCTTAACTGGCTGCTCAGTGAAATAGAATTTAACGCCGGGCGCGTAAGCCTCTGCCGGACAGCGAAGGAGGCGGGGGCTGCCGCCGATGAGGGCAGGGCCGCGGCCTTCATATCGGTCGAGGGGGCGGAGCTTCTGGGCTGCTCTATAGACGGGCTGGAAAAAGCCTGGGAAAAAGGCGTCCGGGCCGTGAACCTGACCTGGAACGAAGACAACGAACTCGCCGGTGCGGCCGCTACCGGCAACAATCTTGGGCTGACTCAAAAGGGGCGCGAATTTGTACGCGCCGCCAACGAGCTCGGCGTCATAATAGACGTTTCACACCTGAGCGAGAGGGCTTTCTGGGATATATGCGAGGTTACGGACGCCCCTTTCATGGCGAGCCATTCCAATTCAAAGGCGATATGCCCGCATTTCCGCAATCTTACGGACGCGCAGTTTTGCGAAATCGCAAGGCGGGGCGGCGCGGTCGGTTTGAATCTTTACACGGGTTTTCTGGGCGGGAACAGTATAAGCGACGTTGTATCTCACTTTGAGCGTTTTATTTCGCTCGGCGGCGAGAAAACGCTCGCTCTCGGCTCCGACCTCGACGGATGCGACAGCCTGCCAGAAGGGATTAACGGCATACAGGACATGCTTAAGCTGCGCTGTAAGCTGAGTGAGAGCGGATACGGCGATACGCTGCTTGACGATGTATTTTATAATAATCTGATGAGATTGGTGGAGAGAATATGCGGTATCTGAGCACGAGGGACGCGGGCGCGAGAGTTACGTCCGCAGAGGCGATTATTCAGGGGCTTGCGCCCGACGGGGGGCTCTATACTCCGGAAATGCTGCCAAGGCTTCCGGGCCGGGCGCTTTCGGAGTTGACGGATATGAATTACCGCCAGCGCGCCGTATACGTTATGAGCGGATTCCTGGAGGATTTCACGATAGCGGAGCTGACCGACTTTGCCAATAAGGCTTACAATGCGGAGAGGTTTGACCATCCCGAGGTGGCTCCGATACATTCCATTGACGACACGACGCATTTTCTGGAGCTCTGGCACGGCCCGACGGCCGCGTTTAAGGATATGGCGCTGCAGATGCTGCCCCATTTTCTCAGCGCGTCGCTCGTAAAGAGGTCGGAGGAAAAGACGGCATGCATACTTGTTGCCACCTCCGGAGATACGGGGAAGGCCGCTCTTGAGGGCTTCTGCGACGTCGACAGGACGAAGATACTTGTCTTCTATCCTAAAGACGGCGTATCGGCCATACAGGAGCTTCAGATGGTCTCGCAGAGCGGGCGAAACGTGGGCGTCTGCGCCGTCGTCGGCAATTTTGACGACGCGCAAAGCGGGGTCAAGTCGATTTTCTCGGACGAGAAGCTCCGCAGCGAGCTCGCCTCCCGCGGCTATTTCCTCTCGTCGGCCAACTCCATAAACTGGGGCAGGGTGCTGCCGCAGATAGTGTATTATATTTCCGCCTACTGCGACCTTGTTAAACAGGGTAAGATAGCGCTTCGGGACGAGATAAACATATGCGTGCCGACGGGCAACTTCGGCAATATACTTGCCGCCTATTATGCAAAGCAGATGGGCCTGCCTGTTAAGAAGCTTATCTGCGCGTCCAACCAGAATAACGTCCTGACGGACTTTTTGAAAACAGGCGTGTACGACAGGAACCGCCGCTTTTACAACACGATATCCCCCTCGATGGATATACTCATATCAAGCAACCTTGAGCGCCTGCTATACAGCCTCTGCCTGAACGACCGCGAGGTCACGCAGTATATGCAGAGCCTTAAGGATACGGGGCGATACAAGATATCATCCCAGATGTTCCGCAGGATTAGCGAGGACTTCGCAGCGGGCTACTGCACCGAGGAGGGCGCAATGCAGGTAATCCGGGCGACTCATGAGAAATACGGCTATCTCATCGACCCGCACACCTCGGTGGCTTTTGAGGTGCTGCTGCGCTACCGGCACGACAGCGGCGACAGAACGCCCGCGGTCATAGCCTCGACGGCAAGCCCATATAAATTCTGCGACAGCGTGCTCATATCCCTGGGCGAGGAGCCCGTTTCCGCGGGCGTTGAGCTTATCGACCAGCTTTACAGCAAGACGGGCGCCGCCGTCCCCGCGCCTTTGGCAGCCCTGAAGCATAAAAAGCCGCGTTTCAACAATGTGGCCGACAAGGAACGAATGGCAGACGTCGTAAAGGCGTTTCTGCGCTGATTTTTACGTATAGGAGGCACTGTATGGGACTGTACGCGATAGGGGATTTGCATCTCTCCCTGTCCGTGCCGAAGCCCATGGATGTTTTCGGCCCGCTTTGGGAAAATTATGTAGAGCGGATAAAACAGGGCTTCTCATCTCTGGGCCCGGACGACGTTACCGTTCTGTGCGGCGACTCGTCCTGGGGAATGAACCTGGAAGAGGCCAGGCAGGACCTGCTGTTTATAGACAGCCTGCCGGGGAAAAAGCTGATTTTAAAGGGCAACCACGACTACTGGTGGACTACGGCTGCGAAGATGAGGGCTTTTTTCGCCGCAAACGGCATAGAGACGATAGAGATACTCCACAACAACTGCCATTTCTACGGCGACTACGGCGTATGCGGCACGCGCGGCTGGTTTTTGGAGGAGAGTCCGGAGGATACGAAGGTTCTAAACCGGGAGCTAATCAGGCTGCGCGCGTCGCTCGGCGCCGCCGGTGAGAAGGAGAAGCTCTGCTTTTTGCATTACCCGCCGAAATATGAGGGCTACGAGTGCCCCGAAATCATCGGCATTATGCGCGAATTCGGAGTGAAGCGCTGCTTTTACGGACATCTCCACGGCAATAGTCATCGACTGGCCAGGAGGGGCGAATACGACGGGATTGATTATACGCTGGTTTCGGCCGATTTTCTGCGGTTTAAACCCTATCAGGTACTGTAAAGACGCCAGAGGTGACAAAATCACCGTAAAAATATCGCCAAACCAATTATAATTATAAAAAACATATGGAAATCCCGGCGCAAGTTTGATATAATATATTAACTGTGGGTATACCACTTCATATGACACTGGAGGAAATAAATAATGAAGTTAAAAAGCATCGAAAAAACCGAGGCGAATACGGCAGTCTTATACATCGAGGTCGGAGCAGATGAGTTTGAGGAAGGCATAAACGAGAGCTACAAAAAGAACCGCCATGAAATCACCGTTCAGGGCTTCAGGAAGGGCAGGGCTCCCAGGAAGGTTATCGAGGCTGTCTACGGTCCCTCGGTTTTTTATGAGGATGCCATAAACTTCACCTATCCAAAGGCGTACGCCGAAGCGGTCGTTGAGGCCGGCATCGAGCCTGTCGACCGTCCCCATGTCGAGATTGACAGTTTCCCCACCGCGGAAGGTTATACGTTTAAAGCCACCGTTACCGTTTATCCTGAGGTAAAGCTCGGGGAATATAAAGGGCTTAAAGCGTCAAAAAAGGCCAGGGAGGTCACGGACGAAGATATAGACGCCGAGATTGAGCGTCTGCGTGAAAGAAATTCCCGGCTCCAGACCGCCGAAAGGGAGGCGCGGGACGGTGATGTAGCTATCATTGATTTTCAGGGCTTTCATGAAGGCGAGCCGTTCGAGGGCGGAAAAGCAGAAAAATACAATCTCACTCTCGGCAGCGGCAGCTTTATACCCGGCTTTGAGGAGCAGGTAGTCGGCATGAAAGCCGGAGAAGAAAAGGACGTCAACGTTACCTTCCCGGAGGACTTCAGCGAAAAATTCGGGGGAAAAGACGTCGTATTCAAGGTCAAGCTCCACGAGGTCAAGGAAAAGCTGCTCCCGGAAGT
>JBMNQI010000014.1:0-42369 GCA_050944055.1 Oscillospiraceae bacterium
ACGCAGAGGTCAGCGGCCTTGTCGGAGCCAACTGGCTCTCCAACACAGTTGTCCTCGCCGGCGACGTCGGCATACTGGACGGCTTCACCGGAGACCTGACTCTCCCCATCTCCCGCGAAGACGCGGCCCTCCTGATTTACAACGCCCTCTATGCGCAGATGGTCTCCACCAGCAGCGACGGCGTTATCACGCCGCGCACCACCACCGGCTATGAGTGGATAACCAACCCCGACAACGGCACCTCAGCCGCAGTTCCCACAACTGTCGCCCTCAACCTCCTGTCCGACAAGTTCGGCATGACAGAGGTAACCGGCATACTCGAGAGCAACGAGTGGACAGGTGAAGATCCCGGCTACTCCAGAGTGGGCGACCGTCTCTTCAAGGTCAGCACAGGCCTCGACCTGATCGCCCACAAGGTCACTGTTTACCAGAAGGGCGGAGTGACGCCTCTCGGATACTACAACTGCTTCGGCGATCCTGTCGACGTAACCCCGACCGTATCCGCAGTACGCACAACTCCGTTTAATAATGCTGTCCCAGCCGCCAGCCTTACGACCTTCCTCAAGGCAAACGGCCTCAAGAGCATCAGTGCCGGCGCAGACGTATATATCAACTATATTAAGCAGGATCCCACCGAGACCGCCGAACACGTCCCCACCACCTTCGCTACCTATTTAGGCAGCACCACCCAGCCCGACAACACCAAGGGCGAACAGCTGACGCTGTTTGACTACGACGGAGACAAGGAAGTTGACGCGGCTCTTCTTGTAGTCACCTTAGTAGTGAAAATCACTGCCATCAGCGCTTCCGCCAACACCGTGACGTTCTCCTTCGTAGAGCCGGCTTCCGGAAGCGACAAGATCGAAAAAGAGCTTATCATGGGCAAGACTGACCTCGCTGTCGGCGACTATATCCTCGTTACACCGATCGACGTCGGTACCTATCTCTACTATGTCGAGCCCGCGACTGTCGTGACAGGCGCCGTCGATTCCTGGGGCCCCACAAGCGCTCCCAACACGTATGACCATAGCTTCGTCGTCAACGGCACGACATACACAATGACCGGCCCCGACATCGCCGTCACCACGCTTGACCCCTCAGCTCTCAGCGCCGGCACAGTCTATGACTTCATACTCGACGCCAACGGCTATGTGGCCGCCTATGTACCTAACACCACGAACTTCTCCGCATATGAGATTTCCAAGGTCCTCGCTTACTACGCTGCGCCCGCCGGACCTGTGGGCAACCCCGCTTACTATGCCTACATCGTATTCCCGGACGGCACAAAGGGCACATACAAGGTAGCAACATATAACGGCAAGAACCCGAGCACAGTCGGCGGCACAGCTCTTAACGATCTTATTGAAGATATAGGCGGTACCGCAGATGTTCTGGACGACGCCGACTTCAATAAAGCTGTCGATCCCGCCAATGCAACGGCTATTGGCAATGCTCTTGCCTCTTCTGTTGACTACGGCATGGTTTACGCCGTCGTCAACGCCGACGGCACCGTCGCCATCACGGACGTCACCACGTTCTACAACGGCACACTGACGGTCAAAAGAGACTCTTTCGGCGCCAACATAACCAAGGGAACGGCTAAACTCGACTTTGCCGCCGAAGCAGTTTACGCCAACAGCGCGACAACCTTCTACTACATCGGCTCAGCCGTTTCCGGCGCCACTCTGACCATATCCCCCAACGACGCTGTCTACACGGGCATCGCCAACGCTCCGTCCACAATCGCCAGCGGTTCGCCCATGAATGACGAGATGGTCGTGGCTTACTACAATCAGCGCGGCACAAATGTCGCTGCCGCCGTTTACTACGGAACGACCACAGCCGCCGCTTACAAGGATCTCTATTACTTCAGTGGAGACGACAACGGCTACAGACAGGACGCCGAGGCCGGCAGCGTCTATAAAGTCTATATGTATGTCAACGGCGTTGCTCAGGAGATCGAAACTACCTCCGTACCGCTTAAAGGCTTCTACGACAGCTACACTCTCGACCAGTATGGTTACTATGTATTCGATGAACCGATCGACGCAGATGTTCCCTGGAATCCTCTTTCCAACACGAAGGGCGCCTATACCTCTGCATACCTCAATTCGCTGTTTGATAACTACCTCAGTTTCAACTTCGAAGACTACGGCTACGTGACCGACGATACCAAGGTTGTCGTAGTCGATCCCCTCGTTGCTGCAAGCTATATCATCGAGAGCGTCGCGGACATATTCGCCGTCAAGGCCGACACCGGCAAAATCGTCACTGCCTCCGTCAGCACGACCGCCGCGGGCGGGATCACCGCCATCTATGTCGAGCGCGTGTCGTCACCTAAGTAGGCTGTTAAGCATCAGCTTCAGACGGGCGCAGAGCACAGCGCAACGTTTCCGGACATGAACTGAAGACACGGCAACAGGCCGGAACCAAAGAGCGGGATCCGCGGGCAAGCGCCTGCGGGTCCCGCCCGTTTCGCATCTGCGGCGCTGAAAGCGCGGGCGGAGTTCCAATGTTACATTTATGTTACAATAAATGCGCAGCAATTGACACATGAGGAAGGAGATGGTAAAATCCGAACCGTAATAGCATAGTGGATGAATACGCCTGCAATCAGAAAGGCAGACGTTTTCATAAACACAAATTACAAGGAGGCAAATGAATGAAGAATCTCAAGAAACTGCTTGCGGTTACTCTTGCTGTGCTGATGATACTCGGCACCATGGCAATCGCGAGCGCGGCGTACAGCGACTTCACGGACGCCGATGACATCAACAATACCGACGCGGTTTCGCTGATGGTAGAGCTGGGCGTCATCAACGGCATCCAGGCCGCTGACGGCAGCTTCTACTTCGATCCCGATGCAAACGTAACGCGCGCCCAGATGGCGAAGATGATCTCCTTCGTCCTCACAGGCGGCCTTGACAGAGGCGCTGTCTATGCGTCCGTCAACACCGGCCTGACCGACACAGCCGACAACTGGGCAAAAGGCTACATCAACCACTGCTACACGCTCGGCATTATCGCCGGCATGGGCGACGGCACGTTCCAGCCCAACGGCAGCGTCACCGGCGCTCAGGTAGCCAAGATGCTCCTCGTGGCTCTCGGCTATGACGCAGAGGTCAGCGGCCTTGTCGGAGCCAACTGGCTCTCCAACACAGTTGTCCTCGCCGGCGACGTCGGCATACTGGACGGCTTCACCGGAGACCTGACTCTCCCCATCTCCCGCGAAGACGCGGCTCTCCTGATCTACAACGCCCTCTATGCGCAGATGGTCTCCACCAGCAACGACGGCGTTATCACGCCGCGCACCACCACGGGCTATATGTGGATCAACAACCCCGATGATCCCACCGCTTCCGCAGCAGTTCCCACGACTGTCGCCCTCAACCTCCTGTCCGACAAGTTCGGCATGGTTGAGTACACCGGCATACTCGAGAGCAACGAGTGGACAGGCGACGACCCCGGCTACACCACAGTCAGCGGCCGCCTCTTCAAGGTCAGCACAGACCTCGACCTGATCGGCCACAAGGTTACGGTTTACCAGAAGGGCGGAGTGACGCCTCTCGGATACTACAACTGCTTCGGCGATCCGGTAGACGTTACACCGACCGTATCCGCAGTTCGCACAACTCCGTTTAATAATGCTGTCCCTGCTGCCAGCCTTAATGCCTTCCTGAAGGCAAACGGCCTCAAGAGCATCGATGCCGACGCAGACGTATTTGAGAACTACGTCCTGCACGCAGACCCCTTCGATACCTATTTCAGCGACAAAACCGCCCCCGACAACACCAAGGGCGAGCAGCTGACACTGTTTGACTACAACGGAGACAAGATTGTTGACGCGGCTCTTGTTGTAAACACCCTGGTAAAGAAAGTCACCGCTATCAGCGCTTCCGCCAACACCGTGACGTTCTCCTTCGTAGCTCCGGCTTCCGGATCCAGCGTCAAGGTCAACAAAGAGCTTCTCATGGGTGAGACAGACCTCGCGGTCGGCGACTATGTCCTCGTAACCCAGATCGGCGCCGGCTACTATGTCGAGCCCGCAACGGTCGTTACAGGCGCAGTCGAGGAGTGGGGTTCCGCATCGGCTCCCGATCCCACGTTCAAAGTTGGCGGGGTCACATATACAATGACGGGTGCTGATATTGCCGGCACAGCATTAAGCCCCTCAGCTCTCAGCGCCGGCACAGTCTATGACTTCATACTCGACGCCAACGGCTATGTCGCCGCCTATGTTACCAACACCACGAACTTCTCCACATATGAGATTTCCAAGGTCCTCGCTTACTACTCTACGCCTGCCGGACCCGTGGGCAACCCCACTTTCTATGCCTACATCGTATTCCCGGACGGCACAAAGGGCAGCTACAAGGTAGCAACCTATGACGGCAAAAACCCGAGCACCGTGGGCGGCACCGCTCTCAACACGCTCGTATCAGACTCCAATAAGGCATATGCGCCCGACGGTTCTGTTGACTACGGCATGGTTTACGCGGTTGTCAACGCCGACGGCACCGTCGCCATCAGGGAAGTCAGCACGCATTACAACGGCCTGGTGGATGTCGCAAAGGACGCTTCCGACGCCAACATAACCAAGGGAGTGGCTAAACTCGACTTTGCCTCCGAAACCGTCTACGCCAACAGCGCTACGACCTTCTACTATATTGGCTCAGCGGTTGCAGCCGATAAGCTGACTCTCGACCCCAAAGACGCAGTCTATACGGGCATTGCCAACGCACCGTCCACAACCGGAGCCGCTGCCGATAAGGAAATGATCGTGGCTTACTACACGCAGCCCAACGGCACAAAAGTCGCTGCAGCCGTATACTACGGAGCAACCATAGCCGCCGCTTACAAGGATCTCTACTACTTCTTCGGCGACTATGTAAGCGCCAGGTTTGACGCAGCCGTCGGCGACTACGTCTACAAAGTCAAAATGTATGTCAACGGCGAGCCGCAGGAAATTGAAGTAAAATCCGCTGCGCCTGCCTCCAAGTTCTACGGCAGCTACACTCTCGATCCCAACGGTTACTATTCATTCACAGATGCCGACCCGGCATCACAGGATTGGGATGCAATTACCAACAAAAAAGGCTGGTTCGATTCTGTAACCATTGACTCGCTGTTTGAGAACTACCTCACTTTCGGCAGCTATGACGGCTTCGTGACCGACGATACCAAGGTCATCGCCGCGGGCAGTGTTGCCGGAAAGTACAACATCGAGAGCGTCGCGGATCTCTTCGCCATCAAGGCCGACGCTGTTGCCGATGGCAAAACAGCTACAATCACTGCCTCCATTTCCACATCCGCCACAGGTAGCATCGTCGCTATCTATGTCGAGAAAGTTGATTTATCAGGCGATTAATTCGACGGTAACACCTGAAAAGTTCGCGCGCAGCGCGCAGCAGCGCCGCGCACGGCAAACCTAAGACACGGCTGCGGCCAAAAGGCCGTGACCAAAGCGCAGGACCTGCAGGCAAACGCCTGCAGGTCCTGTTTTGTAAAGGAAGAAGGCCGGGAGGAAAAGTTCCGGACCTTCTTATGTCCGGGCCTTGGCGAGCAGCCTAAGTGCGGGGCGCTTTCAGCAGGCGGGATGCGCCGGGAATCACAGACGGATAGAGGGCTCGGGGAAGGCTTCATGGCTTATAGAAATACTTTTTTACATTCATGTTACAAAACCAATGTATTTATTGACTTCGGAAAGCAGCCGATGGTACAGTAAAATTGATAAGAATTGGTGGAATATATTCAGATTGCGGCAAGAAATATCACACTAAATAGACAATTCATCTTCGGACGCTAATTATTCTGCACAAAATTTACCAGCTATACTGTTACAATTATGTTACAAATGACGGATAATTATTGACTTCGCAGGCAGCCGATGGTAGGTTTAAAGCCCAAACAGTTAAAAAATGCGTTTGCTGAAAACGAATGCAGTTTTTAACAAAAAACTTACAGGAGGCAATTTCATGAAGAAACTCACGAAAATGCTTGCGATCACAATGGCCCTGCTGATGGTCCTCGGCGCCGTTTCGGTCGCAGGCGCGGCTTACAGCGACTTCACGGATGCCGATACCATCACACAGTCTGATGCGGTTTCCCTGATGACTGAGCTGGGAATTATCAACGGCTTTCAGGCCGAGGACGGAAGCTTTTACTTCGCGCCCAAGGCCAACGTAACACGCGCGCAGACCGCGAAGATGATCTCGGTCGTGCTCACCGGCGGTGTTGACAGGGGCGGCGTTTACGCTTCCGTCGGCACCAATCTCAACGACATAGCCAAGAGCTGGGCAAGAGGCTACATCAACCACTGCTACACGCTGGGCATCGTCTCCGGCATGGGCGACGGCAGCTTCCAGCCCGACGGCAGCGTAACCGGCGCTCAGGTCGCCAAGATGCTTCTCGTCGCGCTCGGTTATGACGCGAAGGTGAACGGGCTTGTCGGCGACAACTGGCTCACCAACACAGTCGTCCTCGCAGGAGACGCCGGCATACTGGAAGGCTTCGGCGGCGACGTGACAGCCCCGATTTCACGCGAGGACGCGGCTCTTCTGATCTGCAACGCACTCTATGCGCAGATGGTCAGCACAGGCAGCGACGGCATAATCAAGCCGCGCACTACAACAGGCTATGAGTGGATAAGCGACGGGTCCGGCCATTACGCGGCAGTCCCTGTTACCGTTGCCCTCAACCTTTTGACCGACAAGTTCGGCATGAGCGAGTACACAGGCATGGTCACCAGCAACGAGTTTACGGGCGAAGACGATGGCTTTACAGTCATCGGCGGCCGTACATACAAGGTCAGCACCGGGCTTGAGCTCATCGGCCACACAGTCACCGTTTACCAGAAGGGCGGCGTTACGGCGCAGGGCTACTACGTATGCTTCGGCGCCCCGGTCGACGTCACTCCGGCAGTTTCGGCCGTACGCAATACTCCGTTTGTCAACTCCGTTCCGGCACAGAGTCTGAACAGCTTCCTCAAAGCCAACGGTCTTAAGAGCATCGCCTCCGACGCCGTGGTCTTTGAAAACTATGTCCCCAGCGCGGATAACTTCGCAGCATATTTCGGAAGCGCAACCGCTCCCAACAACACCAAGGGCGAGCAGCTGACGCTTATAGACAGCAACGGCGACAAGGTCGCGGATATCGCGCTTATCACCAATACGCTGGTTAGAAAGGTAAGCGCCATCAGCGCTTCAACCGGCAAAGTGACACTCTCCCACATAGCTCCCCAGACCTCGGGCACAATCTCCACATACAAAGAGCTGCTCATAGGCGAGACGGATATCGAAGTCGGCGATTATGTCCTCGTTACTCCGATCGGCTCTGCCTACTATGTCCAACCCGCCACAGTCGTGACCGGATCGGTCGCCTCCTGGGGTCCCGCAGCGGCCGGAACCTTCGTGGTCAACGGCAGCATATACACGATGACCGGCTCCGACATTGCCGGCAGCGTAGCGCTCGACCCCCAGAGCCTCTCCGCAGGTACAGTCTATGACTTCGTGCTCGACGCCAACGGATTTGTCGCGGCTTATCCCGCAGCTTCCAGCGTATTCTCGGAATATGAGATAAGCCAGGTCCTCGCGTACTGGACCACGGGCTCCGGCGTTATAGCAGGCAACGGCACATACTACGCCTACATCATCTTCCCGGACGGCACAAAGGGCTCGTACAAGGTCGCCTCCTATAACGGAGTCAACCCGACGACTGTCGGCGGCACCGAGCTCAACACGCTCTGCTCCTCCGCCAACACGGCTTACGCGCCCGGCGAAGGCAACGACTACGGCATGGTTTACGCCTATGTCAATTCCGACGGCAGCGTTTCCATCACGGAAGCCACAGTCAAGTACTCCGGCACATACGGAATCAGCATCGACCACGCAGCCTCCGGCAGCATCTCCAAGGGCGTAGCCCTCCTCGGCGCTTCCACATCGATATACGCCAACAGCGCCACCACGTTCTACTATGTCGAATCCGCTGTGGACGCCGGCGCTCTCAATGTCGACACCGCCGACGCCGTTTACACAGGCATCGCCAACGCTCCCACGGATTCCGGCGCGGCTATGAACACGGCTTACTTCGTTAAGGCCGGAACAAAGGTCGCGGCCGCCGTATACTTCGCCAACGCCCCCACAGTCGCCTTCAAGGACCTCTACTACTTCTTCGGCGGATATAACAGCAAGAGCTGGAATCCGGCCACAGGCGCGTATGTCTACGACGTGACCATGTATGTCGACGGCGCCGCCCAGAACGTCACGGCTACCGAGGTTCCCGCGCAGGGCTTCTACGGCTCCTATACGGTCAACAGCCTGGGCTTCTACACCTTCGGCTCCGCTCAGTCCACGACCGACTGGGATTACGCCACAAACCAGAAAGGCATCTTCGAGGCTCAGACGCTCGGCGTCCGCTTTGAAAACTACCTCGCCTTCGGTTCGTACCACGGATTCGTGACCGATGAGACCAAGCTTCTTGTCGCCGGCTCCGTTGCCGCCAACTATGATATAACGAGCCTGGACGACGTTTACGGCATAATCGCCGACGCCGCGGCAAACGGCGACACCGCGACGGTTACAGTCTCTATCAGCACGACCGCCAGCGGAAGCATCACGGCGATCTATGTTGAGAGCATAGATATCGCTTCCTGACTGCATCCTGACCGGCAAGCGGCATAAGTTGGGCGCGCTTCATGCGCGCCCGCTTGCTTCCAAGACAAAACCACCGGCTCTACCGGTGGTTTTGTTCTTTGCTGTGTTTATGATACGCCTATGCTGTTTTGCCGGACTCTATCCCAGGATGGCGCTGACCTCGTCGTCTATGATCTTGATTCTTCTGGGGCTTTGCCAGTTTATAAGATCGCCCTCGCCGCCGTAGTAATCACGCAGGTAATAAAAGCCCTCGCGGGGGCGCCATACGACGCCGTAAATATATGCCTCGTTATCGACGGCGTAATACTTCCCGCCTTCAGCGTAGCCGAGCACGGCGTAATTTTCAGTATCCGTGTACTCCGACCATACGAGCAGGACGCTTTCTTCGCCGCTTCCGGCCGGGCTTACGAAGGATATGCCGCGCGCCACGGCTTCCGCGAGCCCGACCATGAAGAGGTCGCCGTCCTTTATATAATATACGTCGCTTCCGCAGCGCGCATAATCAGTTATGTTCTCGGCAAGCACTTCGGGGCCGGAGGTGGCCGTTTCGCCGACGGAGGCACGGCAGAACTGTCCCGCGGCGGTTGAAAAGTAGAGATATTTCCCGTCGAAATCGTAGTTCCAAAAGCTTTTTATCTCATCCTGTCCAAAACCGTCAAGCGCCCTGTATGCTTCTCCCCCGTCCGGAAGTATATGCGGCACGCCGCCTGCGTCCGCGTAGAACATGTAGCCGTTGGGGGCGATTACGAGGCTCCCGGGAGCAATATCCTCAATCAGGCTCAGGGCTTCGCCGCCTTTCAGAATATACACGTCGTCAGAAGCCTGGCCGCCTTTTACAAGAATTGCGCCTCTTTTGACCATATGCCAGTCCGTCACGCCGGTCAGCAGCCTCGCTGCGTTGCCTCTTTTGGGCTTATAATACGCCGTATATACCGTGCCCGAATCCTTGAAATAGACATAGCTGTCGTAACCTGTGTCCGCGCCCGAGGCGGGGATCAGGCCCGCGACTCCGGACGCGATTTTCTCCGTTTTGTCCGGCCTGTTTGCCATAACCTCATAGAGGTCGCTTTCACCGTCGCGGTATTTGAAGTAAAGAACGCGTTTCCCGTCACCGGACAGAATAAACGAGGTGACGCCGGAATCTATCTGCACCTCTTCCTTAAGGTCGCTTATGCAGAGCCTCCCGCCGTAACCGTCGTTCTTTCGTATGTATGCTATAACTCCGTTTTTTACGTCAAAGAAATTGACGCTGCCGGCTATCTTCAGGCCTTTTTGCGGGTCCGCGCCGCGTATGATGCTGAGTTTTTCGGAGATATCGCGGCAATAGAGGCTTCCTCCGCCGTCGAGGTAATACAGGTACCTTCCGTCCCCGGAATAAAGATAGGGGCCGCCGGAATAGTCCCCGCTGATTGAAAAGCCGGCCTTCTCGCCGTAAGTATACGAGGTGAGGGCGCCGTCTTTTATGTATAAAAGCGATTCGCCGCCGCCGGCGCGAAGCATAATAAGCTCCGCTATCGCGAGGGCGGCTGCCAGAACGCCGATTAAAATGAAGATAAGGCGGCGGTTAATAATGCGCTCCGGAGCCCGCCCGGCCTTATGCGGCCGGCTTTTGACCGGCGGGATTTCGTTCTTCGTTTCGCCAGATTCCTCCGGCGCGGCCGGCGCAGCGGCGGGATCGAAGCCGGTTTCGGGCGGCGGCGTGACGGAACTTCCGAAAAGCGGGTTGTAAGCTCCGCAAAAAACGCAGAAACGGCTGCCGTCGGAGAGGATTTTCCCGCAGTTCGGACAGTACATGGTATGACCCCTTTCGTCAGTTCCGTTTTACAGAGCAGGCGGGGCGGATTCGCAAGGCCGGCACCGCGTCATTTTATTATTCTTATGCGGCCCGCGAGCGGCACCCTGAAATGCTTGCCGTCCTGAACGGTAAGAAGCCCGTTTATGCAAAACGCGATCTCTAAGGCAAGCGCGCAGTAGCCGAAAAGCTCATAGTGATAGTAGTCGCCTATCATCTTCTGCGACAGGAGCGAATATACATATGTGGCCGCGGCGAAAACGAGGCCCAGCAATAAAAGTATAAGCCCCTGATTGGCGCATTCGCGGCAGTATTCGGAATCCGGTTTTTTGACAAGCGGCCACCAAAAGAGCAGGGGAAAGATCCCGACAGATGCCGTATACCTGTTAAGCTCAATGTCGCGCGAATACTTCTTATAATCCGACCTGTTGGCCATCGGGTCGGGTATCTTTATAATTCTCTGCTTTTGGCTTTTTTGCTTTGCCATTGCGCGCCTCCCGCTGATATCTTTTTCGAGTATTATATACAATAATGCGCATTCTGACAATATTCAATGTATTCATGCAGGAAATGGGCTAAACACGCGAAAAAAGCGCCCGGAAAAACTCCGGGCGCTTTTGCAAATTTGTTTATAGCATCGGGTCCTCTTCGACGAAAGCGCCCAGGCGCGGTCTGATGATCTTGCCATTCTTCTCCGCTTCCATGTTGGCCTTGGCTTCGGCGCAGGCGCAGGCCCAGTACACGCTGCTGTGCGGGGAATCCTCGGACAGGGTGTTCCACATCTCGGTGGCGAAGTCGGCGCGCCCGTAGGATGCGACCATTTCCTTCCACGGCCTGCGGATAATCTGGGCCGTCAGGCGGCGCGTAAGATGTGTTCCGGAGTGCATTATGAGCTCCGCGATCTCCCATGCGCGCTTGTAGCAGGCCTCCGTATCGTCGCAGATCTCGTTGATCATGCCGTACTGAAGCGCCTTCTTCGCGGTGATGATCTCGCCGGTCAGCTCAGCGTAGGCGAAGCGCTTATGGCCCATAAGGTTGCGCCATATGAGCTGTACGCCGTCGCCGGGGACCATGTTGATGCGGAAGTGCATCTCTGTCGTCCAGGCGTCCGCCGTGGCGAGCGTTATGTCGGTATAGAGCCAGAGGTCGGAGTGGAAGCCGCCGCCGTTCCATACGCCGATCGTGGGCTGCTCCGCGTCTACCTGGAACTCTACGTCGTTTGTGCCGTCGAAATACTGGTGTTCATAGAGCATCCAGTTATACGCCTTTTCCTCAAGGTCGGGCATATTGCGGGGCTGCTTCGTAATGTCGCGGTAATCGGGATGCTCGACAGGGCCGATTGTTTCGAAGAAGTCCTTGCCGTTGCCGCCGAAGATAATGACTTCGTTGTCGCGGTCCTTGCCGGCATGCTCCCAGAAGTAGTGGATGGCATGGTGGGCGGGCGTGCCCCAGACAAGGCCGCCGCGGCCGGGGGTCTGCACGCGCGCTTCAAGAATGCCTTTTTCGCGCTTTATAAGCATAAAGGACTTAAGCTCTTCCACATACTCTTCGAAAACAGGCTCTTTACGCAGGATGGCGTTCTCGGGCGGCATATGGGGATTTCGTCCCCCGTCAGTCTCTGCAAAAACGCCTAAACGCTCTCCTATCGGATCACCCGGTTTCAAATCGGGGCGCATCTCATGCAGGAACTGCAGCTTGGGCTTTTCTACCGGTCTTTCGAATTTAGCCATGATCGTTTCTCCTTTTTTATTGTAATAGGTTAAAATTTTTAACCCAATCGGGTTCGTCCAGGATTTTTATGTTTGCATGTCCCGGTGCTTTTGTTATATAATGATTTGAACGCAGCTTGGAATACAAAGCAAAGGAGAATCGGTTATGAATATCACTATACAGCAGATGAGATACTTTGTAACCGCAGCTGAATGCCTGAATTTCACCAAAACCGCTCAAAAGCACTACACATCTCAGCCTGTGGTCAGCAAATGGATAGGCAAGCTGGAAGCGGATCTCGGTGAAAAGCTTTTTGAAAGAAACAGGTACAGCATTAAGCTTACGCGCACCGGGGAAATGCTTTATATAAGCTGGAAAAAGATACTTGAGAGCTTCGATTTGTCCCTTGAAAACGCCGGCGTCGGGCCGGGCAAAAGCAGCCTGCGCATAGGCTGTCTTAAAATGCTTGAGCGCGAGGAGCCTCTGTTATCGCTTATCCGCAGGTTCGAAAAAAGGCGCCCGGACGTAAACATGTCTCTGGAGTTTTACGGCTTCAGAATGCTTGAGAATCTGTTTTATGAGGGAAATCTGGATATAATCTTCTCCTATGACGTGTCTATCGAGGAGCGCGAGGGCTACGAGAAAAAGAGGCTTTATAAGCTCCCCATGTACTTTGCAGTCGCCAATGACAATTTGCCCGAGGATGACAGCGAGGCCTTAAAAGCGCTCCAGTCATGGCCTCTGCTGCTTTTATCGGCAAGCGAAAGCAGAGAGGGCGGGCAAAATATTATTGACATCTGCGCCCGCCTGGGGCTCGACTTCAGTAATAGCGGCATCCGCTTTCTCCCCAACGAGGAAACCCTGGAGGCCTATGTGCGCAGCGGAAAGGGCGTCACGATCGGGGGAAGCTCCATAAGATACGGCTCCGGCGATATGATAAGGCTTATACCGCTCGGCGACAATGTCGTTAACTATGTGTCCGCTTCAAGAAAGAGCGGGCATATTCCCAGTCCTCTTAAGGATTTCTGGGATAATTATATCAATAAGCCTATTAACCTGTCCAATAGTGAGATTAACTCATAGTCATAACGAATCGGAATGCCTCAGGCTATAAACGGCTATCCGGGTATTTCGCCCACGCCGTTTAGCATGAGCCTCGGACGGTACGGATAGTTTTCGACGCCCTCGCGCGAGGTAACGCCGGTTAGAACGAGTACCGTATCGAGGCCGCTCTCTATGCCGGCTATGATGTCCGTGTCCATCCTGTCGCCAATTATTACCGACTCCTGCGAGTGGACGCCGAGCATCTGCAAAGCCGTGCGCATCATAAGTGGATTAGGTTTTCCCACGAAATACGCGCTCTTTCCCGTTGTCAGCTCTATGGGCGAAACAAGCGCGCGGCACGCGGGCATTAGCCCGCTTTCACTGACTCCCGCCATGTCTGAATTCGTGCCTATGAGCTTTGCCCCGCGGGAAACATGGCGTACGGCCCTGCTGATATTGTCAAAATTATAATTTCTCGTCTCGCCGATAACTACATAATCCGGGTCATAGTCGTTAATCACTATTCCTGCGTCGTGCAGCGCGTTGTAAAGCCCGGGGTCTCCGATCACATAGGCGGTGGCGCCGGGGCTTTGACTGCTTATATATTTTGCCGTGGCAAGCGCGCTGGTGTAAAAATGGCTCTCGTCGATATCAAGGCCCATGCGCGCTATTTTCATCTGGAGCTCCTTCGGCGTTTTGTCGCTGGCGTTGGTCAAAAACAGAAACTTCTTATCCTCCGCCTGAAGCCAGTTGACAAATTCCTTCACACCCGGCAGCAGCTTATACCCGTGGTATATGACGCCGTCCATATCGCATATGAAGCCCTTCTTGTTCCTGAGCGCTTCCATGTTCCTTCCCTCCCGAGCGCAGTATCCGCCTAAGGCAGCGCGGCGGCGGAATTTAATAAATGCCGTATAATGCCATAATTACATTATAGCTTGTCCGGATAAAAGAAACAATTATATTTGCATATTTTTCATAACAAATCGGAGTGGAGGCCGGCTTATGGATCACGAATACTGGATGCGTCTGGCGCTAAGCGAGGCCCGCAGAGCATACGCTTTGGGCGAGGTGCCCGTCGGCTGCGTCATAGTGCGCGAAGGCGATTTGCTCTCGTCGGCCCATAACGAGCGCGAAGCCAATAACGACCCGCTCGGCCACGCCGAAATGCTTGCTATAAGCCGCGCCTGCGCCGCCGTGGGAAACTGGAGGCTTACCGGCTGCACGCTCTATGTCACGCTGGAGCCCTGCCTTATGTGTGCCGGTGCCATACTCAATTCCCGGATTCCAATGGTGGTGTTCGGCGCGAGGGACACTGCCGCCGGAGCCCTCGGCGGCGTAATAGACGTTTTTTCCGAAGGCTTTAAGCCCTGGCCCGCCGTCATTGGAAACGTCCTGGCGGACGACTGCGCGTCCATATTGGAAGAATTTTTTAAAAATACCAGAAAAAAATGAAAGATTTAATATTTTTTTAATAGATAGAGCTTACTTTTTTAAAAACTTCAATGTATCTTTATAATCGATAGACAGTTTTTTTCATTTAAACCCTCCACCCACAAAAACGACGGGAGACGGCAGTCCTGTCGTTTTTGGGTTTTTTGGGCCAGTTCCGCAGCCGGGATTTAAAACCTGAGATTGAGATCCACAGGAGTATCAATGCCCGGAACCGAGCCGGATTCGCTGTACTGCAGCATATTGAGTTGGCTTATGTCCGGGTTGAAATCATAGGCCGCCATCCAGCGTTCACAGTAGGAGAGCCGTCCGAAATCATAGCTGCTCATCAGCTGCCGCAGATTGAAATATACGCAGGGCGTGTAACCGCTCTGCGCTATTTTTTTGCAGAAAGCATCCGCCCGCGAGGTCAGATTGTTTCCGGCTCCGCCGGTGCGGCCCTCCGCCGCCACTTCCCAGTCGAAGCAGACCGGAAGGCCGAGAGGCCGTCCCGCCAGGATGCCCAGCACAAAGTCCGCCTCCTCTTTCGCCTCCTCGTCGCTCAGGGCCTGAGAAAAGAAATAGACGCCGACATCCAGGCCCGCCGCAACCGCCCCGTCAAAATTCTTCTCGAAGTATTCGTCTATGTACAGGCCCCCCTCGGAATAACCGCGGTAGCCAATCCTCAGCAGTGCAAACCCGATGCCCGAGTTGGCGACTACCTCCCAGTCGATTTCCCCCTGATACGAGCAGACATCAATCCCCTGCGTACCCTCCGGGAGCGCGCGCGAAAACTGCGGAGGCGGAAGCTCCGCCCGACCCGGGCCGAAACTGAGAACAGCGATTATAGCCGCCAGCAGCACAAAAAGCGTGCCGGCAAGCACTGCTATACGCTTTACAGGATCGCCGGGCATTATTCAAACCTGTGCCGCACTTCGCGGCATACGCCCAGTATGCTGGCCTCCCCGTTTTCAAAAGCCTCCGCGGGCAGCAGGCAAGGCTCGTAGTCGGGGTTCTCCGGCAGCAGCAGCACGCTCTTTCCCTGCCTTTTGAATCTTTTGAGCGTCGCCTCTTCTCCGTTTAGCCTGCAGACCACTATCTGGCCGCTTTCGGCGTGGCTCTGCCGCTGTATCAGGACTATGTCGCCGTCATTAATGCCGGCGTCCTTCATGCTGTCTCCCCTGACGCGCAGAAAGAAATAATCCTTTGGATTGGGCGCGTCCAGCTCCGCCCAGCCCTCAATGTTCTCTTCGGCGAGGAGCGGCGTTCCTGCGGGTATAACGCCGAGGATCGGCACGCGCGCCCCGCGTGTGTACGGCATTGCGCCTTCAGGCAGCGGAGGCACTCTTCCGAGCACCTCGTTTACGCTGACGCCGTAAAGATCGCACAGGCGCGCGAGGGTCTGGCTGTCCACCCTGTTTGTCCCGCGCTCATAATTGCTCACGGCCTGATAGCACACGCCCAGCGAACGGCCAACCTCCGCCTGTGTAAGACCCGCGCTTCTGCGCGCGTCGCGCAGCCTTTTTGCCAGTTCGTCCTTGCTCACCGTATATCACCTCTTCCGGTTTTTGCCGCCACAGTTCATTATTATACAGTTTATGGATAAATTGTCAACTATTCGTTGAATTTTTACTTGACACTCAACGATAATTAGAATATAATGCATTCAGCACTCAACTATTTATTGAGTCAGGAAGTGCGTCCGCCGCTCTTTTTAAATGAGTAAGGGGGAGCCGGGAATGTGCAAGTCAAACGATTTAGATGAACGAATAATCGAGTTATTCCACAGGCTTGACGAATCGGCCAGAATACACTTCATTCGCTTGGCGCAAGACTCTCTAAAAGAGAAATCCACGCCTTTTTCTGCTCCGGCGATGCACGACGAAGAAGCTCCATAAGCCTCATGTCCAGCGGGTCTGAAAGAGCGCGCCTCTCTCCGGGCTGCGGCTTTTCGCGCCTCTCCTCGACAAGATCTGATTTTGTTATGCCGAAGTAATCAGCCATCATTTCAATCTTGTCGATACGGGGATATCTTCGCGCCATCAGCCACTCCGATACGGTGGAATATTTGAATCCAAGGTCGCGGCATAAGTCAGCCCGTGTCTTTTCAGCCCTGTCTAAGTAATACTGTATGTTGTCCGCCATAATCCGTTTATTTCCCAGCCCGCTCATTTTTCTTCCCCCTTCTCTTAGATATTGTACACTAAAAGCGTAAATAATGCAAGAATTTAAAAAATTTTTTCGTTTTACTCTTGACATTACGCTTTAAGCGTATTATAATCTGCTCAGCTATCATGGCAAATACTTACGACAGGAGATGATTCGGCTTGCAGATCACACTCAAAGCGGCGCGCGTAAACGCCGGGCTGACAATTAAAGAGGCGGCTGCAAAAATAGGCGTGAGCGTCGGTACGCTCAGAAACTATGAAAAAGGCGCGACTTATCCGGATGTCGCAAGGCTTGAAGCTATCGAGCGTTTGTACGGAGCAGACTATTCCAGTATTAAATTTTGCCCTTCGGTTACGCTTAAAGCGGAACCGAACCGCTCTTAATTCTGCCGTTTAATTACGCTTAAAGCGTAGAATCGAGGCTATTATGGATGCATATAAGCTCTATGAGGAGAATGAGCCGCTCGTTTACGCCTATATCAGGAAGCACTACCCCAGATATCTGCGCGACGAAGACATGCTGCAGGCCGCGCGTATCGGGCTTTGGACCGCCTGCCTGCGCTCGGACGGGTGCAGAAGCAGTTTTTCCACGTACGCCTGCGCCTGCATGGAAAACGAGATACGCGCGGAGTACCGCTTGCGCAGAGAGCGCCAGACCTCGCTTAGCTGGGAAGCAGGCGGCTCGGACCCGGCCGAGGAGGCGATTGACCGCGCTCATGCGCGCGCTCTTTTAAGGAGGCTGTCCGGCGGGGACAGCCGGACGCGCAGCATACTTCTTGCACGCATGGAAGGCCTCACTCTCTGCGAGATAGGCGAAAAATTCGGCATGTCGCGCCACCAGGTGTCCCGCAGGATACGGGCGGCCAGGCAAAGATTAAACAGCAGGTAGGCAAAAGAATAGGCATGGATATAGTGTTGACGCGCATAAAAAAGGTCGAGCGCGACGGCTATCTAAGCAAACCGAATTTCCCCCGCTGCCCCGTATGCGCAGCGGAAACTGACAGCGTCATAACTGTCGGCGGGATGGCTGTCGGCTGCTTTGAATGCGCAGAATTTGACGACGCCTGGGAGACTATTAAAAATGAACGATAAGTCTTTGGTACCGGCTCTTGACCCGAATACGGGGAATTACATACTGCGAGGGTCTATGGTCCCGGGCGTGGAGGAGCTTGCGTGCGCTCTCGGCGATAGGGCGTCGCCCGCGGAGCAGGCAATGCGGGAATATATTAAGCGTCGCTATGGCGGCGGGCAAAGCGGCTTGCTGGTCCCGGAAGGCTGCGGCGGCTATGCCGAAGCGGCAGACCTCTTTTTAAGCGAGCATAGACTTATTCCGGCAACCGAAGTGAAGCCTATGTGGGGGCGAGAGCTTGGTGAAGTCTTCGCGGGTTCGCCCGATTTCATCGGTTTTTTTGACGGGACTTTCAGCGTCCTTGATTTCAACTTCACCTGCGACCTGCCTAAATCGCAGGTCGGCGCAAGGCTCAACGGGTATCAGAGCCTTGCTTTCCAGGCCGGGCTTTTTCCGGACAGCCTGTTCGCCGTTCAGTTTACGCCCGACGGTAAGTACCGCATTTTCCCGGCGGGCGACAAGGCGGATGGGTTCAGGCTCTGCCTTGAAGTCTGGCGGGAGAAGAATAAACCCCATCCGCCGGATATAATCCTTTGAAATCCGGATCGCGCGGCTATATGTCGAATTTTAATGAATTGTTGGAGTTTCTGCCTTTTTTCTTTGTTAAATATTATTATAAGTAAGTAAAACGCTCTTGCTATTTCCAGAATAAGGTAATAGAATTAGGTTGAGGTTAAGCCGCGGCATATTAATCAGGATAGGAGGTTTTAAATGGAGCATAAAGACTCGTTGAAGCCGGGCGGCGCACCGGAGGCGCAGTCCGCTTCGTTTGCGAGATTGGGAAGAGGCAATAACTCCGGCTCTCCCCCCGTCGTCCCCATACCTACCAAATTCGATATGGTTCTGTGCCCCAGATGCCACGCAAGGCAGAAGCCCGGCCGCAAATCCTGTTTCGCCTGCCTTGCGCCCTTCGCCGCTGAAGGCGAAGCGGCAAATCACGCAGTTCCGCAAGTGTAACCGTTAGACCGCAGTTTCTAAACACATATCTCAAAGTCCGGGTTAATAAGCGAAAAAGCCGAGCATATACTCGGCTTTTCTAATGCATTTGTCTTGGTGCAAACGCGCATCTCCGGCCGCGCGCCCTAGGTGCGGAGCTTTCTTCCCATTGTGCTGGGTATCCCGAGCTCTTCCCTGTATTTGGCTACGGTCCTGCGGGACAGGCAAACTCCTTCTCTTTCAATTATCCCGGATATTTCCCGGTCGCTGAGCGGCTTTGCTTTATTCTCTTTATCAATTATAGATTTCAGCATTTGCCTGGCCTGTTCCGGCGAGGGAACGGCTCCGCGCATAATCCCGCTCAGGGCGCGGGAAAAAAAGTAGCTCATAGGAAAAACTCCGCCGGCGCATTGAACATATTTATTCCTCAGAGCCCTGCTGACAGTCGAAACGTGCACATTCATCCTGTCCGCGACATCCTCAAGAGACATGGGCTTTAGATGAGCCGGCCCGAGGCGGAAGAAGTCCTCCTGAATCTCCAGGATGCACCTGGCGCAGCCCAGGACTGTAGCCTCGCGCTGCTGGATGCTTTTTATCACCCATTTCGCCTGTTTGATTTTCCCGCCGAGGTATTCGCGCAGCTCTTTTTCGGTTGAATCCTGAAAAAGCTCCCTGTAAAACCCGCTTATCCTGATTTCGGGCAAATATGTTTCGTTAACGGCGGCTTCAAGCTTATCCCCGTTTTTCTTAATTATGACATCAGGATTAATAAAAGCGGGAGCTTCCCCGGCGGAGTAGCCCGAGCCTGGATAGGGGTTCAGGCTTCTAATAAGCTCGAGCGCCTTGCTCACATCCCGTATCTTTATACCGAGCTTTTCCGCGATATGATTATAGCAGCCCCTGCCGAGCTCATTAAGATAGCCTGAGATTATGCTTTCGACGACATGGTCGGCAATATTCCGGCGTTTCAGCTGCAGGAGAAGGCATTCCTGCAGGCTCCGCGCGCCGACGCCGGCCGGTTCAAGCGTCTGAACCGCCGATACAGCCTCGCTCAAAACCTCGCTGTTTATGCCGGCCGCTTTGGCAAGCTCGGTTTCATCCTCGTTGAAATATCCCCTGCCGTCAAGGCTTTCCACAACATACTCCGCGGCCGCAAGCACTTCTTTGTCAAGCTTCAGCATATGAAGCTGTGTCCTGACAAAATCACGGAGGTCTTCATCGTCGTTTATACCGGCGCGCGGGGAATCGCCGGCCTGTTCCTCAGTATCGGATATGTAATAAGACAAATTCTGAATATCCGCAGCTTCAAACCAGTTCAGCTTCCGCTTAAAAAGCGAAAACTCATATTCAAATCCATGTTCAAGCTCAATTACGGGGTTTTCCTGAGCCAGGCTTTCAATATATTCAAGAAGCTCGTCGTTTCCCATCTGAAGTATTTCTATGGACTGAATGATCCGGGGAGACAGCGTCATTGCCTGCTTTGTATTAATATCCAGTTTCAAAAGCTTCGCCTCCCAAACCCTATGTCTTTATAATAGCATCTATACGCGTAATATAAAAGCCCGAATTAACGTTTATACCTCGTCTCCGCCTCCCAAAATTTAGCTCATTGCCTTCGCCCCGCTTAGCTCCAAGCTTGTTTTGACATTATTCAGAGTATGTGCTATATATTTTATCAGCGTATTACTGACTAAATTAAGAGGGTGTGCAATGTGAAAATCGGAAAAAATGACAAAGTCGCGTGTCTGGGAGCGGGCGTAATAGGCGGGAGCTGGGCAATATGTTTTGCTATGAACGGCCATAAAACCGCTCTTTACGATATAAACGACGATATTCTGAAGGTCGCAATGGAGAGGGCCAGAAATAACCTGGAATTTTTAAAAGAAAAAGGGCTGATGAGCGAGGAGCAGGTTCAGGAGACGCTGGACAGGATAACGGCGACGACAGATATCAGTCAGGCCGTCAGCGATGTTAAGTTTATTCAGGAGTCCGGGCCGGAAAAATATGAGCTTAAACAGAAAATTATGGAGGCAGTAGACGACTGCGCGCCTGCCGACGCGGTTTACGCCAGCAGCACCTCGGGTCTGCTTATAACCGAGATAGCCAAGTCCTCCCGTTTTCCGGGCAGATGCGTGGGCGGGCATCCCTATAACCCTCCGCACCTGATGCCCCTCGTGGAAATAACAAAGGGCGAGAAGACCGGCGACGAGGCCGTAAAAACGGCATATGATTTCTATAAGCAGCTGGGTAAGGAGCCAATTATACTTCACAAGGAAACTCTTGGGTTTATAGCCAACAGGCTGCAGATTGCGCTTGCCAGGGAAGCTATTAACCTTGTGCTTAATGGCGTATGCTCGGTCGAGGACGTCGACAAGGCGGTCACCTTCGGGCCGGGCCTGCGCTGGGCGGTAATGGGGCCGAATCTTCTCCAGCATCTCGCAGGCGGCGCCGGCGGCTTTAAGGCCTCGCATCAGCATCTGAGGTATTCAGGCGAATTGTGGCTTGAGGACATGGCAACATGGACGAAATTCCCCGAAGAATGGACCGAGGTCGGGCAGGAGGGCGTGTATAAGGAAATGGAAAACCGGGCGCCCGAGTTCGGGCGCACCGAAGAAGAGCTCCTGCGCTTCAGGGACGACATGCTGCTCAAGCTGCTCAGCATGCACGGAAAGCTTAAGGAGATAGAATAGCGGCATAGAGTGGTCACTCGAAAGGAGTGCGTATGGACGACATACAGCGTGTAATAGACGCTATCGACGACGGTATATACATCATCAACAGGGAAGGCTACATTGTAGCCGCCAACAAATCCTGGGTTGAGCACGTCAATATACCCGTAGAGCGCATAATCGGCAGATATGTCACGGACGTCCTGCGAGAATACTATTTCTCAGCCCAGTGCCTTCAGGAAAGCTCGGATTGGAAAATGCGTGAAAATGAATACGAGCAGGCAGTGTCCCTGAGGGTGCTCTCAGAAGGCGGCAGAATTGTCGACTTTTTTGAGGAGGGACGCCTGATTTCCATCGGCACGCCCATTTACGACGATAACGGCGATTTATCTTATGTGCTCACTCTTGTTCGTGACCAGACCGCAATACCCGATTACGATAGGGCGCGCATTTATCAGGAAAACTTGTCATTGCCCGGAAGCGACCTATTGGGCGTTTCGCCTGAGGTCGAGCATATACGCAGCCTGATAGATGAAGTGGCGGATACCGACGCGACGATACTTATTACCGGTGAAACAGGAGTCGGGAAGGAGGTAGTCGCCGACGAAATCCAGAGAAGGAGCTGCCGCCGCGACAAGCCGTTTATTAAGCTCAACTGCGCCGCAATACCCGAGAACCTGGTCGAGGCCGAGCTTTTCGGCTACGAATCAGGAGCGTTCACCGGCGCTTCAAAAGGCGGGAAGCCCGGTCTGTTTGAGGCCGCCAATCACGGGACTATACTGCTTGACGAGATAGGCGAGTTCCCGCTCCAGCTCCAGCCTAAGCTGCTTCGAGCCATTCAGGAACGCGTCATAACCCGCGTCGGCGGCGTTGCCTCCATCCCGATTAACGTCAGGGTCCTCGCCTCAACAAACCAGGATCTGAAAAAGCTGGTTGAACAGCGGCGGTTCCGCGAGGACCTTTATTACAGGCTCAATGTTATTCCGATATATATACCGCCTCTTAGGGAGCGGCGTTCGGACATCCCGCTTCTGGCCAAAACCTCCCTTCAGGAGTTCTGCATAAAATACAACCGCAGCAAAGTCTTTACGAAGGGCGCTCTTCAGGTCATGGAGGATTACGACTGGCCGGGAAATGTCCGCGAGCTTCGAAACCTCGTCGAGCGGCTTACGGTTTTGGGCCTTCAGCGCGAAATTACAGCCCCAAGAGTTCACCGCTTCCTGAACTGGAAGGGCTCCCAATATCCCGCCCCCGAGCAGGAAGTTACGCTCAAAGAAGCCGTCGACCGCCTGGAATACAATATGATAGAGGCGGCGCTGCTTCGTTACGGCAGCACGTACCGCGCGGCCGAAGCGCTCGGTACCAGCCAGTCCACGCTCGTGCGCAAAGCGCAACGCCTGGGCATCAGCCTGGGGCCAAGGCGCGTTTAGTTCACAAAGACCACACATTAAGTTGATAATGATTCATGTGAGTCATTATCAACTTATTTTTTGTCTTATATTTATTTGCCGTATCCCTTGTGCTGCAACGGTTCTATTGATATCTGAAATCCATGTAAAATATATTTGATGCGTTTCCGGATTATTCTTATAGTTATATATTTTACTGATTATTGGAATTTTGCTGTATTTTCGCGGCTTGCCGCATTTTTTCATTCGACTTAAAAAGTTGGCACGCAATTTGCTCATATAATATGTAGCGACACTTGCAGGCATATAACATTTGAAAGGAAGGGTAAAATGAAAGCAAAAAAACTCATCAGCATACTGCTGGCCATGGCGCTTATACTGGCTCTTATGGCCGGCTGCGCAGGCAAGGGAGAAGAAAAGCCGGAGCCAGGTCAGGCCGGCACGGCGACGGAGGCTCCCGCCGGCAACGACAGCGGCAGCGAGGAAGAGCCCGAAACTCCGTCGGCATCCGTTGAACCTGTCAAAATCGGCGTGCTGCTTCCTCTCTCGGGCGCTACCTCCTATTACGGCGGCGTGCAGCTCGACGGCATCGAGTTCTGCGCAGACTATGTCAATGAAAACGGCGGTATCAAAGCCCTGGGCGGAGCCCCTATCGAGCTTGTTGTGCAGGATTCCGCTTCCGACCCGGAGACAGGCGTTTCCGCTTTTGAGAAGCTGGTTGAGGAAGGCGTCGTAGCCGTTATCGGCCCGTACAACTCGACTGTTGCGGCAGCGACCGCGCCTCTCGCCATCCAGTACAAGATCCCGTATGTAATCGTCAACGCCACATCCGAGAACTTCATGAGCGTTCCCAATAAATACGTATACCGCACAAACACCGGTTCCTCCGACGGCGATATGATGTGGAGCCTTATCATCGATTATCTCAACGAAGTGCGACCCGACAACCCCACCGACAAAATCGCCATAGTTTACGACTCCGGCGACTGGGGCACGGCCGCTGTAGGCACATGGCGCGTCAACGCTGAAAAAATGGGTTATGAAATAGTAGTCGACGAGGCCGTTTCCGAGTCGTCAACAGACTTGAGCACGCTCGTCAACAAAATCAAGGCCGCAGAGGCGGACCTGGTTATCGCCGCGACCTTCTCCGCCGCGACCAACCTGCTTGTAAAGCAGATGGCCGACTACGAATGCGAAGCTAAGGTCGCAGGTCTTGGCGGCGGAATCGGCGACATTGAGTTCATTGAAAACTGCGGCGAAGCCGCAAACGGCGCGCTGTATACCGCCCCCTGGGTTCCCTCATACGGCGGCGCGGTGCCTGAAGCCGAGGCTCTCGCGGCGAAATTCTCCGAAACATACGGCTATGACATGACGATGGAGCCCTGCTGGGGCTGGCTGGGCATGGCTACGATAATTAACGCTCTCGAATCGGCCGGCAAAGCGGACACGGAGGCCGTCGCGGACGCGCTGTATAACCTGGATGTAGGCGCTGACGACTGGTCCCTGTGGTTCTCCGGATACGAGGGCGTCAAGTTTGACACCGCAGGCAAAAAGGATGAGCGCTACCCCGAAGGCGTCCGCTATAACAACAATATGAAGCTCGGCGAAACCGACGGCATGGTGCTCGTGCAGGTGCAGGACGGCAAATGGGTTATCGTATACCCCACCAACTACACAAACGGAGCAGATATTATTGACTATTAGTCAGAATTAGCTGTAAAGCCCCTTGTTCCCTGTTTCGTTCCTATTTCAGGGACAAGGGGCTTTAGAACAGCGCTTGCTTACTATCGTTTCCGGGGAGGAATTTTTATGATGGCATCTCTCATCGTCCAGGCGCTGATTGACGGTCTGCTGATAGGCGGTGTTTACGCGGCAATAGGCCTGGGGCTTAGTCTGGCTTACGGCGTTATGGGCGTTGTCAACTGGGCCCACGGCGAAGTATTGATGGTCTCCATGTTTACATCTTTTTATCTGACCAAATATGCCGGCTTTGACCCGTACCTAACAGCCATCGTCAACATCATCGTTCTGGGCGCGCTTGGTTTTTTTCTTCAAAAATTCGTATTCAACAGGCTGATTAACCGCGGCAGGGTGGCCTGGCGCGATATACTGCTCTTCACCGCGGGTATGAGCCTGGCGCTCCAGTCGATCTTCAACATGATCTTCGGCGCCGAAGTCAAATCAGTTACTACCAGATACAGCGGCATGTTTCATCTGGGGGACATACTTGTATCAAAGCCCAAGCTCATATCCTTTTTCTTCGCCGCCCTGTGCTGCAGCCTGCTTTATATCTTTATACGGCGCTCTGAAACCGGGCGGTCCCTGCGCGCCACCTCTCAGGACCGTTCCACGGCGCAGCTCATGGGCATAAACGCGAACCTGGTTTACTGCTTCGCGTTTGCCATCAGCCTCGGGCTTGTGGGACTGTCCGGAGCCCTGCTGACGCCTTTCTATTCAGTGAGCCCCTATGTGGGCGCCTCATTCAGCTTTAAGTCCTTTATCATTGTCGCCCTGGGCGGCAGGGGGAACATAGCGGGCGCCCTGCTGGCCGGTTTGATGATAGGAATCATCGAAAAGATCGGGGGAATGCTGGTGGGCGACAACCTGGCGCAGATATTCATATTCGTCCTGTTCATCGTCATTCTTCTTGTGAAGCCTAACGGGCTGCTGGCAAAGAGAAAGGCGGCGTGATTCATGAAGAACAAAAGAAATATCATAATAATCGCCGCAATCTTAATCATCGCCGTTTTAATCCCGCTTGTTTTCGATCTGGGCCTTTCGAAAATGTCCATACTCATATCGGTTTTGCTCTATATGTACTGGGCGAGCTCCTGGAACATCATGGGCGGTTACACGGGACTGTTCTCGCTCGGCAACGGAATTTACATCGGCATCGGCGCATATATCACGGGCTGTCTTTACTACTATCTCGGAATAACTCCGTATATCGGGATTATCATCGCCGGGCTCGCCACCGCCCTGTTCTCGATTATAATTGGGTATCCGACATTCAAGCTTCAGAGCATATTCTATTCCCTCGCGACATTTGCGCTGCTGAACATAATGAAAATAGTCTTCATGAACTTTAAAACAATATTAGGCGTATACACCGGAGGCTCCGACGGCTTCAAGTTCGCGTCGGTTCACGAACCCGCTATGATGCAGTTTACCAGCAAGCTGCCCTATTATTACATCATACTGGCCTTACTGGTTATAGTTGTTATATTGTCGTATCTTATCAGCCACTCAAAACGCGGCTACTATTTCCGCGCGATCAGCGCCAACGCGACGGCGGCCTCGTCCCTCGGCGTCAACGTACTGTCTCTGAAAATGCAGGCGCAGTTTATATCCGCTTTCTTTTCCGCGATAGGCGGCGGCTTCTACTGCATGTTTATCAATTATATCGACCCCAGCAAGATGTTCGGAGTAGACCTGTCCATCAACATTATGATCATGTGCGTAATAGGCGGCGCCAATACGCTTTGGGGGCCGATAATAGGCTCCGCGCTGCTTTACACAATTAACCGTGTCGTGACAATGTACGCCCCGAGCTCTCTTACCAGTATCGCGACGCTGCTCTTCGGCATTATACTTATGATCTTCGTATTCTTCCTGCCCGGCGGGCTTCTGCCCTATGTAAACGAGCTGAAGGAAAAACGCTCTTTGGCAAGGCGAAAAGCCGCGCTTATGCAGGTATCCAGCGACGGAGGTGATAGTAATGGCTGAGGATATCATCCTCCGCGGACAGAATATTACGAAGCGTTTCGGCGGCCTTGTCGCCGTCAACGCTGTGGACATCGAGCTCTATAAGGGCGAGATCCTGGGACTTATCGGCCCGAACGGGGCCGGAAAAACAACTCTATTCAATATGCTCTCCGGCGTTATGCCTATGACGGAAGGCAGGCTGTACTATCACGGGAAGCATATAGCCCGCCCCAAGCCGGACGAGATGTGCAAAATGGGCATCGGCAGGACATATCAGATCTGCCAGCCATTCAGCAATCTGACCGTTGTTGAGAACGTCATGGTCGGAGCGTATATAAGGCATTCGAAAACCGCCGACGCGCGCGAGCATTCATACGAGGTACTCAAGCGCGTGGGCCTGGACGGCTGCGCAAACAACATGGGCAGCTCTCTTACGCTCCCCCAGCTAAAGCGCATGGAAGTGGCTCGCGCGCTGGCTACGTCGCCCGACGTGCTGCTTCTTGATGAGGTCATCGCGGGTTTGAACCCCACCGAAGTCGAGAAGATTATGGAACTGATCCGCTCAATACGCGAGGACGGAATCACGATCATTATCATCGAGCATGTCATGCGAGCAATTATGAACCTGTCCGACAGGATTGTGGTCCTTAATCAGGGAACTAAGATCGCGGAAGGGCTTCCGGCGGACATTGCGTCTAATCCCCTGGTCATTGAATCCTATCTGGGAGGAAAAACGAAAAATGCTGACTATAGATAAGATTCATGTTAATTACGGAAGCTTTCAGGCGCTTGACGGCATCTCCCTGCATGTCGCCGAAGGGGAGATAGTCGCCCTCCTAGGCTCTAACGGCGCCGGTAAAACAACTACGATAAACACAGCGTCGGGGCTGCTCAAGCCCTTGTCCGGCTCCGTATACTTCAAGGGCGAAGACCTGTCCAAATATAAGCTGCACGAGATATCCGCGCTTGGCCTTGTGCAGGTCCCCGAGGGGCGCAAGCTGTTTCCGGACATGTCGGTGCATGAGAACCTCCTGGTGGGCTCTTTTGCAAAAAACGCCCGCGAAAAACGCCAGGAGAACCTTGAAAAGTGCTACGATATGTTTCCACAGCTCGCCAGGCGCAGAAAGCAAATGGCCGGCTCCCTGTCGGGAGGCGAGAGGCAGATGGTCGCCCTAGCCCGGGCGTTAATGCAGTGCCCGCAGCTGCTTATGCTTGACGAGCCCTCCCTGGGGCTTGCACCCGTCATAGTGGAGCAGGTGTTTGAAACCATAGTGAACATCAACAAAATGGGCACGACGATACTGCTCGTGGAGCAGAACGTTCAGTCTTCCCTCGAAATAGCCGACCGCGCCTATGTGATCGAGACCGGCCGCAACGTCATGGACGGCCCGGCAAAGGAGCTTCTGGGCAATGAGAGCCTTAAGGCGGCATATCTGGGAATCTGATGCGGAGGCGGGCAGGCGCCTTCTGCCGTTTAATTCCTGCGACAGTAAAAACGCGTCCGGTGAAATGCCGGGCGCGTTTTTTGCCGTTTATTTTTCGTAACAGTTTAACGTGAACCAGAAGGTGCTTCCCTCGCCCGGTTTGCTCTCGACCCCGTAATCCGCGTGGTGCAGCTCCAGTATCCTTCTGACAATAGTCAGCCCCAGTCCGGCGTGAAATTTCTCATCCTTGGAATCGGAGTAGAATTCGTCCCATATGAGCCTTTGCTTTTCCTCGGGTATGCCTACGCCGTGGTCTATAACGCCGACGCGAATCCTGTCGTTTACCGTGTCCAGCCTGAGCACTATCTCCGGGTTGTCCCCGGCGTGGGATATGGCGTTGTTCAGAAGATTGTATATAACCTGCGATATCTTGATCCTGTCGGCTTTGACCTGTATATGGTCCGGGCCCTCGTATGTAATCCTGTATTTTTTATTTAGGCTCAGCTTCTGGTAACGCGCTATCGTGCTCCTGCAGGCTTCCGCGAAGTCGTAAAACGACAGGTTCAGGCGTTCCGTCGCGTCCGGCCTTGCCGGCAGGAGGAGGACGTCGTTGACAAGCTCCGTCAAACGGTTGGCCTCGTCAATGATTATCTGCACGTTTTCCGGCGTGTTCTCGCCCGGTACGTCGCGCATAATCTCGGAGTAGGCTGTAATCATCGCCAGCGGGGTTCGAAGGTCATGCGATACGTTGGCAATAAGTTCCCTCCTGAGCCCGTCAAGCATTTCCATCGTCCGGCCTGTGGCGTTTAGGGTCTGGCTCAGCTCCGCGACCTCCCTGTAATTATCGCTGTCGAACACCACGGAATAGTCCTGCTCTTTAAGCCTGCGCGCCTGGTCGTTTATCTTTGTAATAGGCCTGGCTATATCTTTCGATATTTTATATCCCATGAGCGCCGCAAACAGTACGGCCGCTATTGTTATCCACCACAGCTCGTACTGCAGAACCGCGAGCATCCCGTCTATAGGCGTTATGGTGCTGTTATAGAAGATAGCCGTGGGCTCGCGGCCGCCGGTATCGAACACCTTGACATACAGTATGGCGTATACTCCGGAGGGAACCAGCCTTTTCAGCCTCACGCTGTCCATAGCGTATATGCTCATCTCTTCCCCGCCGCCGCCGTTCGCCTCGTGCCAAAGATCAAAAAGCGCCGGCTTTGTGTAATCCTTCAAAGCTGAGTACGGCATATAATCCAGCGAGTAAATCTCTGTTCCACTCCGGCGCAGCACGCGTATGCAGGCGCTCTGCTCTCTTGCCGTCTGGGACAGAAGGCGGGAAAACTGAGGCGTATCAAGCGCGTTGCCCAGCTCCGTGACCGCTTCCCTGACCGTATCCTGCCTGTGAAGTCTGTATAGAACGGGCATAAACACGTAATGACTGAGCCATATAATTCCCAGCAGCACGATCACATAAGCGAGCAGGTATGCAGTCACGCGCAGGACAATACTCTTACGCTTCTTCAAATCTATACCCCATTCCGCGAAGCGTCACGATATACTGACTGTACTTCCCGAGGGCTTTTCGCAGCTGCTTTATATGAGTATCCAGCGAACGCCCGGACTCGGTATCGCCGTCCCAGAAGGCTTCCAGCAGTGTCTGACGCGAAACAGCCTCGCCTTTATGCTGCATGAGGTATAAAAGAAGGTCGAACTCTTTATTTGTCAGCGATACGCGCTCCCCGTCCACCTCAAGCCATCTGCCGACGACAGACAGCGTCAGGCCGCCGGCTCTTACGGTATCGTTTAAGCCCAAGCGGTCGTTCCGTTTAAGTATAGCAGCCATCCTGAGCATCAGTTCCTTAGGAGAAAACGGCTTGATTACATAATCGTCCGCGCCGGCCTCAAAGCCTACGATCCTGTCGTACTCGTCGCCCCTGGCGGTGAGCATTATAACAGGCGTATCGCAAAGCTTTCTTATCTCCCGGCAGGCCGTAACACCGTCCATGTTCGGCATCATAATGTCGAGCAGAATAAGGTCGAAGTTCTGAGTCTGGCAGAGGCGGAGCGCCTCCAGGCCGTCGGCGGCCTCGACCGCCTCGTACCCATAGAAGCGGGCGTATTTGACAACCGCGTTTCTCAGATTTTCTTCGTTGTCGACGATCAAGATTCGGTACATTTGAGAACCTCATTTGTGTTAATTACATTTAATTATAGCTTACTGACGTTATATTTGCAATACAGCCGCAGTGAAGGCAATATCTGATAGTGCAAAGCGGTTCTGTCTGGCTCATGCCAAAAACAGAGCCGTTTTGACTGTTTCGGCTCTGTTCTCCTTTTGCTCTTTACAGTGTTTTATACATTCTTACGGACATAGGCTTATAGCCGTTTTTCTCGTGGAAGCGCCTTGATTCGGCGTTTTTATCGAGAATATAGCTCTCGACCATATCCACTTCCTCTGCCCGGAACCACGCCTCGGCGCCTTCGAGCAGCTCACGGGCGGCCCCGCTCCCCCTGAAGCGGCCGCGCACATATATATCGTCTATGCGGCCGATTGCCTTCAGGTCGCCTCGTGAAAGCCTTCGGTCGAGCCTCGATATTGAGGCGTGCACGAAGCCTATCACTTCACCGTTTAGCTCAGCGACGAGTATGTTTACCAGTTTTGAGCGCAACTGAACTGTTAAAGCGCCTCTGTTTTCCTCCCTGCTGAACTCGAAAGGAAAGCCGTATTCGCCAATAAGAATCCTGTAAAGCTCGTCGTACATGTCCAGCAGGCTCCTAAGGTCCTGTTCCCCGGCTTTGCGAATTATAACTTGCATGGCTTCCTCCTAGTACGCTTCGTAAATGAACTGGCCGTTGCCCGTAAAGAAAACGAAAATGAGTATGAGCATTACGGCGTATACTATAACCTCTGTTGCAATGCCGGCAGGCGTTTTCATGAAGCTTTTCACTGCATTTATGAAATGAGCCACGCGTCTATCACCTCCGTAAACAAGCGCGAGCCGTACTCGTAATTCATATGCCCGAGGTCGTAAAAGCACTCGGCGTCAAACTCGTCTGAAAACTCAAGCAGCTCGACATTGTTTTCTTCGCATATATCGGCAACACGCTTATCAAGCGCCCTTATTACCTCCGGCTTTTCCACGGACGGGTTCCACGGCATCATAACGGCGCGCAGGCGGATACCGTTTTTTTCGCAAAAGCGCGCAACCTGCACGAGAGCGGACAGGTTGCCGCCGCAGCCATCTATGCCCGCCGACCAGTACTTCTGCGCGTATATTTCGGCCTTTTCGTTCAGCTCGGACGCTGAGAGGCAGGAGTAGTAATATGTCTTTGTCTGGTTCCTAAACTGCCCGTATGCCCAGCTCCCGCCGGTCACAAGCGACTTAAGCTTTCCTGTAATCGCCGTATAAATCCTGTCGCGCTGAAAATAGCTGTACGGCTCCAGCCTTCTGTTCCAGAAGTAGTTCGGGTTGGTCTCCATATTGTCGAACATAAGCGCCCAGTTTATACCGATTACAAGCTCGCTTCCTATCTTCACTTTGTTTGAGCGGAGGATTTTTAAAAGCGCGGTCATTGTGCCGTAGTCCACGCCGAAGTTTATATAGCCGCTTTCGCTTAAATCTTCCCTGTAGCCTGAGATAACGGCGGAGTTTCCGAAAAAGACCCTGTCCCAGATCTCTTCGGGATGGTCCCGGCGGGTTATCTCATAGTCGTTCAGCCAGAAATTGCCGCTTGAGAGGGTATATTTATCGAAAAAGGCTCCGAGCAGCGTGTCCGCGATAATAAATAAGACTATCAGGGCGATAAGGAAGCGGCTTCGCCTTAATAGTGAAGCAATCTTTCTCATAGGCCTGTCACCACTTCAAAAACCCCCTGAAAACCTGCGCTGCCGTCTCAGGGCCAAGCGTCAAAAGCAGGCTGTTAAGCGCAAATATCGCGTTGGTCAGAAAGCACCTGAGTATATAGACCGGTTTTTTCATCCTCCGCCTGTTGACCGTGGAAATTCCGAAAATGTACTCCCCGCCCATAATAAGCCCGAGGACTACGCCGTCGATTGCGTAGGCAAGCGAAAACCCGTGCCACATAAGCATGAAGAACATCGTAAAAAACCCGATAAGCGCGCCCTGCGCCCTGTTAAGCTTCTTCCCGGCGAAAACCACGAAAATATGCTCGCGTATCCAGTCGCTCAGCGTAATATGCCAGTTGCGCCAGAACATGGTGAAAGAGGCGGCCTGCAGGGGACGCCTGAAGTTCTCCGGCACCTTAAGCCCCGCGATACCGCCCAGAGAGATCGCAATATCGGCATAGCCCGACATGTCGAGGTACAGCATACTATAGCTCAGTACGGCCAGCGACGCGCTGAGGTACCAGTGAGCTCCCGCCTGCGCGAAATAATTCATAAGCTTTGTGACGAGGGCGAGAACGACTACTTTCTTGAACATGCCCCGTATGAACCTCTTGACATAGTTCTCGAGCTTTTCCGCATTTAATATCTCCGGCTCGTTAAACGTCGCGTGAAAGTCGCGGTAGCGGAAAATCGGGCCGGCGGTTATTACGGGGAAAAACAGTATGAAATTCGCGTATGTTAAAAACGGTATTCTCTCTCCCGTATAGTAGGCATAGTAAATTGCGTCAATCGCCTTGAGCATATTATAGGAGATGCCCACCATCGTCAGCCCGTAGGGGAGCAGCGGGAAAAACGCCGTCGCCCTCGTATAGAAAAACGGCACGGTGCAGCCTAAGCAGCACAGGACGAAAAGAAGCTTCCGCGCGCGCTTTACGCGCCTTATGAGAAGAACAAACAGGTATGTGACAAGCACATAGCCTATGTAAAATACGCACAGCCTTTTTGATACATAAAAAATAAGCAGTATATCGACGATTAATAGAGATTTAACCACAAGATGCTGCTTCATAAACCTGCCGGCAGCAAACAGCGCGGCCGCGGCCAGAAGGCAGGCTATGACTATGCGTATTAAAATGTCAGTCTGCAGAAACCACATACGCCGTACCTTTCCAAATCTTACCCGGAGCTGCCTGCGCCTGAGGCTACGAAAGCTTGTCCGAAACGACCTTCGCTATTTCCTCGACGGTATTCATTGGATACTTTGAAATATCCTTCTGGGAGATTGTGCAGTTGAAGCGCTCCTCGATGAACATGATTATTTCGGCGGCGCCCAGGGAATCCACATAGCCGTAGTCGAACAGGTTGACGTCCGTCCCGTAGTCGGGGTCCCCGTCAAGCTCGAACTGCCCCCTCACAAACTCGTCCAGCACTCTTACGATTTCATCTAGTTCCATATTATTTGCTGTTCCTTTCGCTTTTTAGCAGGATTACAGGTCAGTCGGCCCGCTTTTTCAGCTCTGCGCGCAGTTTGACCCTGTCTATCTTGTCGTTCGCCGTATGCGGCAGTTTCTCCATCGTCACAAGCTCGGACGGCAGCATATACTGCGGGATGTATTTCTTAAGCTCCATGTTGAACCTGCGCTTCGGGAGATTGCCCTTTGTCTCGACAAACAGGACTATCTCCTGCCTGTCCTCGTCGAATACGGCGCAGGCGTTCTCTACGCCCTCGACGCACATAGCGGCTATCTCAATTTCGCCCAGTTCCACCCTGTTGCCCTTTATTTTTATCTGATTGTCCCTGCGCCCGACGAACATTATAAGCCCTTCGTCGCTAAGGTAGGCGAGGTCCCCGGTTTTATACATCCTCTCGCCGTAGCTTGGGTTGAGAGGGTTCTGCACAAATGCCTTCGCCGTTATTTCGGGCGCCTTCCAGTAGCCGAGAGCAACGCCGCTGCCTATGACGCATAGTTCTCCCGTTTCATTGGGCGCGGCCTCGCATCCGTCCTCCGTTATGATCAGAACGCGCATGTTTTCGCAGGCCTTGCCTATGGGTAGGGGGTCGGCGTCTTCAAATTCGCGGTCGACCTTATAGTAACAGCACACGTCCGTTATCTCGGTCGGTCCGTAGAGGTTGGCGAAGCTGCAGTGCGGCAGCGCCTTCCTCCAGATATTGAGCTGTTTGTTGGGCATCACCTCGCCGCAGAAGGCCACGTTTTTCAGCTTCGGCAGGCTGTATTTTTCAAGCGCCCCGGAATTTGCCACGTTAATCATAACAGTCGGCACCCAGAATACAGACGTTATGCCGTTGTCATGGAGAAACTGGGGCAGCTTGAGCGGGAAGAGGAAGAGGGCCTCCGGCGTCAGCACCAGTTTTCCGCCGCATCTGAGGCAGCCGTATATATCGAAGGTGGAATTGTCGAAATAGAACGGGGCCTGGTTGGCCATGACCGTATCGGTGCCGAAACCGAATGTCTCGACGACCCATTCGGCGTAGTCGAGTATGCCCCTGTGGGGTATGGTAACCCCCTTGGGCTCGCCGGTCGAGCCGGAGGTGAACATGATATATATCGGGTCCGTGTCTATTACCCTGCCGAGCGCCGATTCAATAGACCTATCGTCTGCTGCAGTAAGCTCGAGCTCGGAGAACAGGCAAACCTGCGCGCCTTCCGGCAGGTTATTGAGATTACCCACAAGGCTTTCGTCCGTCACCACAAAGCAGGGTGCGAGGCTGCTAATTATCTTTTCCAGGCGGTACATCGGTATGTGCGAGTCGACCGGCACATACGGCACTCCACTGTACATGGCGCCCATAAAGCTTATAAGCGCCTCCATGCACTTAGGCAGATATACTACCACGGGCTTTGGGCCCCCTCTTTTCAGGAAGCCTGTGCCTAATGCCCGGGACCTTTCGCGATACTGCCTGTAGGTTATTTCCCTGTCTCCGTCGCTTATTGCGATGTTGTCAGAGAATAGTTTTGCCGCCCTTTCGAGCAGGCAGACTGCTGAATTCATCATACTACCACGCCTTATGAGCCGTAGCCGATTATGAGGACATCGGCCGCTCCGTATTTTGTGAATATTGTTTTATCTTCGCGCTGCGTCACAGTCCAGCCCGCGCTGCCGGTACCGGCCTTGCCGGACACGACCGCCTGCATCATGCCGCCGTCGAGGAAGCTTATCCTCGCCCCGTTTTCATATGCCTCAATTTCGGCGGCGATGTTCACGCGTTCTATATGCGCGCCCGTGCCTAATGTTCCGGCGCCGCGGACAGATACGGTTTTATTGAGCGCGATGAATAAGCTGTTTCCTTCCCTGCGCCATACGTCAGCGTCCGTAACTATGCCGGAGACGTCGACCTTCTCGCTGAACACTATCTTCGCCCCGACGGAGTTTTGGTATTCTTCGTCGTACAGCGGGAAATCGTCTGAAATAAATCCCGGGCTTATACTGATATCTATCGCCTCTCCCCGCGAGAGGTTTTTGCCTTCGATACTGACCGTCAGGTTCATTGCCGCCGCCGTCGCCGCCATAAGCTGGTCTTCACACGCGAAATTATAACTATTCTCCCACCAGAAGTCCGAGAGCCTGCCGAGGTATTCTCTTGCCTCCTCGTCGGATTCATATACAAAGTCGCAGTGGTAATACACGCAGATCGGGACGCCGTATTTAGCGGATATATCCGTCCATTCGCTTCCTCTATACGGGAGAACGGAGCAGTTTTGCATCAATATGGTCTTTTCGCCGCCATCGACAAGGTAAAACGGGAGCGAGACGACGCATTCCGCCGCTGTCTGGGGGGATATGAAGCTGCTGCCGGGCGGGGCGTAGCCGGAGTTCCAGAGAAGCCCCGCTTTGTATGCGCTCAGGAAGGACTGCGCCGGCCCGAGCGAGCTTGTGTACCAGGTATGCTGGTTCGTGCCCAGGAATTCTGTATTGAGGCCGTATTTGCCGAGCGCCTCTTTATGCCTGAGAAGCTCGTACTCCTCGCGCTCTCCGGAGGCGTACGCGTTTGTATAGAAATGGACTCCGAGGCAGTATTCGTTTTCTTCGGCGTATTCTATCTGTTCCCGGACCTCGTCTGGGCACGGAAAATACTCCGAGTCAATTGGATAGGCAAGCCCGTACTCGAGCGAGCCGCACACCAGGTCGAGGCCCAGGTCGCCGTTTATATCGTAAAATGCGGGCACGCAGTTGTTTCCCGTTTTGATATTGCTGTTGCCCTTGTAATTCATTTCCCCGGCCGTAATATAGGATTTAAAATTAAGCTGTCCCGATTCGTCCCTGTCAAATACGGCGACATAGCCTTGGAAAGTGCCGACTGCCAGCTCGTTAATCCCGTCTCTGTCAATATCGGCTACCTCGGGCGCGAGCCATTTGCCGAGCGACGCGTCCGCGCATTTGCGCGAGAGGGCATCCATATTCCCGTACCCGAAAGACAGGGAGCCGTCCCCGCTCTTAGAGCCGTAAAACAGCAGGAGAACCGCCTCGTTTGAGCCTATTGCCAAGTCCGAAATCCCGTCGCTGTTTATATCCCCGACCGAAGGCAGGCTCTGGTTCCTAAGATCCGTGTCTAAAAGAATGCCCCGCGGTTCAAAGCAGGAAGTTCCGTTTCCAGAAAACCAGTAAATGTCCCCGTCGGCACAGCCGGATATGATGTCCTCAAACCCGTCGCCGTCTATGTCTAAAAGCTGGGGGGCCGAATACCCGGGGAGCTTCAGCTCCGCGCCTTTTGTGTCGGTAACCGCTTTGGCCTCGGAAACGTGCAGGCGCGTATCAAATCCGATTCCCTCGCAGTAATAGATTTTCCCGTCCGAGCTGCCGCAGAAAATGTCGCAGATTCCGTCCTTATTATAATCGCAGAGCTCCGGATATGCCCTGTAATCGTATTCCGGATAGTCTATAAAATAGCTGCCCGCGTCTTCGACGCTGCCGAAGCTTAGCCATTTGCCGCCGCTTTCTACATGCGTCCCGGACGAATAGGCGTTCTCGTAAAAATCCAGGCTGTACGACAGGCTGCCCAACCTATCTTCGTTCATATAATAGGTAACTGTTTCGGAGCGGAGAAACCACCAGTACGGATTTCGTATGAGCGTGAAAGACGGGACCTGCAAATATTCCCGGCACAGCTCGCTGAATATTTTCATTGAGTTATGCTCGATGCCGGTGATTTCCTCGTAGTGCAGCTCCCAGGCCATGTCGGGACTGCCGAAGCTGCCGTATACGCGCCCTATATAGTATCCGTAAACCTGTTTGGACACGTATCCGGCAAATGCGTCGAGAAGCAGCTTCCCGCAGCCTGCAGTCGTGTCGGAAAAAGGCAGCTGCTGCCCGTTTAAGCGCTTCATAGTATATGAGCTTGCCGAAAACGCGTTCGGCAGCAGCGGGTTTGTGAAGAACACATAGCCGCTTCCGTAGCGGTTTAAACTGTATATTGCGCGGCCCTTCCACTTGGCAATCGGCAGCGCCGTATCGCATATTAGCGCGTAGCCGTAATCCTGCTCCCTGAGCTTGTCATAATCGGCGAAGGATTTATACAGGCTCGCGTAATCCCGGATTATCTCCTGAAGCTCGCCTATGTCGTCTCCGGAGCGGGGGAATTTCAGCTCAACCGGGCACTGGGTCAGCTTCACATAGTCCTTCGCGCCTATAAATTCCTTGTCAAACACATTATAAAACGCGTTGTCGAGGAAGACCGCGCCGCCGTCATATGTGAAGCTCACGATATCCGCGCATATATCGCTGATATTATCCGCGTTAATCAGGCTTTTGTCCAGATACAGTACGTCGTATCCGGATAAAAAATATCCGGAGCTGCCGGTTATATCGACAGCGTCGACCGTCAGGTTGACTATTGACGACTGCTCAAGATAGCAAAACGTGTCATACCAGCCCCCGTCGCTTTCCGGGCCGCAGTAAAGCACGCAGGCCGCAATTTTGTAGCCTTCTTTGGCCTTATCGGGAATCTGGGACGAGAGCCTATTCCCGCTTATAAAGCAGCCCGGGAAAGAAAGAAGGCAGGCGGCGGAAACTATTATGACAATTATTTTTTTCATGGCGCGCTTAAGACGCAATTAAAAAGCCCCTTCCAGCAGCGGAACATATTGCTTTTAATATTATCATAAAACTCAGGTTTTTCAACGTAGAAGTATAAACTTTTGCCGTCTTTTCAGACCGCCCGGCAGCGTTAGCGCCCGCTTCAGCCGGCCGGGATGCTGATGCGGGCGCTAACGCAAAAAAAGGAGGGGAATTATCCCCTCCCCGCAGAACCGATTTCTTACCTGTCCTCAATCTATTTTCCGGCCACGCTTCGTTCCGCCATCTCAATAGCCTTCTTTACGATGTTGCCGCAGTCTCTGGAGGATACGTCTCCCCAGCCCCCGGACCGCACCGTATCGAAAACTCCAAGCTCCTTAGCTATCTCCGCCTTCAGATTTTCGGACATTATGCTGTTGCGCCTACTCATTATAATTCCTCCAATGGCGCTATGACGCGCTTTTGCGCGCATCCGCGCCTTAGAATTTCCTGCGTAGCCTTCTTTCGGTTGCTGCGCCCCTAATATCGGGGCGTTATTTAGTCTTAAAGTTTTGCGCTCAATTATTCGGGTAAATTTATAGAAGGAAAATTTGAAATTTCCTGAACCGGCTGTGTGCCCGGCGGGGCGGGTCTCATAAGAGCTCAAATTGGTTTTTCCTGTATTTCAATATTCCCTCGTTTCTCATCCTGGAAAGCTCGGCTGACATGGCGCTTCTGTCCACGGAGAGGAAGTCCGCAAGCTCCTGCCGGTTAAACGGTATGCTGAAGGCGCTGCTGCCGGCTTTTTTTGCCTCAAAAGACAGATATGCCATGAGCTTTTCGCGCGTTGTGCGCTTGGAAATGAATTCAATCTTCTGCGTCAGATTTATATTCTTCATCGCGATTATGCCAAGCAGGTTCTGAATCAGCCTGCGGTGAAACGAACAGGCGCTCCCGCACGGCGAAGACAGAGCGCGGAAATCAATAAATAACAGCTCGCTTTCGGCGGCCGCGACTACGCTGACCGGAAGCGATTCTATTTCCGCGCAGGCAAACGACTCGGCAAACAGGTCGCCGACGCTCAGGCTCGACAGTATGCTCCTGTTGCCGAAAAAATCTTCCTGGAAGACCTGAACCTGACCTGACAGCACAATGCCGAAGGAGCTAGGCATATCACCGGCCATGAATATGAACTCGTTTTTCTCGTAATGAGCCGGTTTCGCCGCCAAACAGTTAAGAAGCTGCCCGAGCTCCGCCTCGCCGATGCCTTCAAACAGGCGGACGGAGGACAAGACGTCAAGAAATTTACGCATAAAACCCTCTTTTCGTTGTAAATACAACAGACTCATATTCATCAGTATAGTAGACTGTGCTCAGAATTTCAATACAAAATAAGGAGCGATATACATGATACGCAGAATAATTAAAATAGACGAAAGCAAATGCACAGGCTGCGGTCTCTGCGCTAAGGCCTGCCATGAGGGTGCTATCGGAATGGTGGATGGGAAGGCGAAGCTGCTCCGCGACGATTACTGCGACGGGCTGGGAGACTGCCTCCCCGCCTGCCCCACCGGCGCCATAAGCTTTGAAGAGCGGGAGGCGGCGGCCTACGACGAAGCTGCCGTACAGCAGCGTAAAATGAGCAAAGAAGCTGCGCCCCTCCCCTGCGGCTGCCCCGGCACGCAGTCCAAGACCATACGCAGGGAGAGCGAGGATACTGTTGAAAAGAATGCTTTTGAAAACAGGAGCAGGCTTGCCCAGTGGCCGGTTCAGATTAAGCTCGTGCCGGTCAACGCGCCTTATTTTGAAGGCGCCAATCTGCTGATAGCCGCGGACTGCTCGGCCTACGCGTACGGCGATTTCCACAACAGGTTCATGAAAGGCAAGGTAACTCTCATAGGCTGCCCCAAGCTGGACGGCGTTGACTACGGCGAAAAGCTGACGGAAATAATAAGGAACAACAATATTAAAAGCGTCACGGTCGTTCGCATGGAGGTGCCCTGCTGCGGGGGTATCGAAAACGCGGTTAAAACAGCTCTTCAGCAAAGCGGCAAGTTTATTCCGTGGCAGATAGTGACGTTATCCGCAAACGGAGAGATACTGGACTAAAAGCCAAAAGCCCTGGTTTTCCGGGGCTTTTATCTTTTTTAGCGGCATACGTCCGCACAGGTAAAGCGTTAAACGAGAAATAATTATTGATAATCGATAAATATATATTGATTTTCAATTCGGGCTGTGCTATAATCCGTAAGCAACGGAGGTGGATGCATATGGTAAACAAAAGTCTTGCCAAGTTTACAAAGCGAATATTGGATTTCATGTTCTGGGCGGGGATTGTCGTAACGCTGGCCGTGCCCTGGGTATTCCGCTGGGCGGGAGAGTATTTCCCGAATTTGAAAAACTATTATGTCTTTCATGTGATACTGCTCATGATATCCGGCGCCGCCGCAGTCCTCATCATACTCGAGCTGCGCCGCATGTTCCGGACCGTGCTCGCCGAGGACTGCTTCGTGCCCGAAAACGTAAGAAGCCTTAAGCGGATGGGATGCCTCGGTCTTTTTATCGCGGCTGTTACCGCCGCGCGGCTCTTCCTTGTTTTCACGCCTGCCACTGCTGTTGTAATCATCGTTTTTTTCATCGCGTCCCTGTTTTCCTTCGTGCTTGCCGGAATATTCGGCGAGGCCGTCCGATACAAGCAGGACAACGACCTGACTATATAGGGTGGGCGCTATGATAATTATTAATCTTGACGTGGTGATGGCGCAAAGGAAAATCGGCCTGGGCGAGCTTGCCGAAAAGGTCGGTTTGACGCAGGCCAACCTCTCTATTCTGAAGAACAATAAGGCCAAGGCCATACGCTTTTCGACGCTTGACGCGCTTTGCAGGGCGCTTGACTGCCAGCCGGGCGATATACTCGCATTCGCTTTCGACGAGGAGGAATGACGGTGAACGAATATTCTCAGAGGCCGGAGACGGAGCTTCATAGAATTATGCGCGAAAACTGCAAATTGTTCCTAATCTGCGCCGCGATTGCCGGCCTGGGCTTTTCTGTTTTATTTACGGACGCAAAAGGCCTTGGCGTCAACGTGCCTGTGTACGCCGCCATGCTGCTTCTATGCTTTAGAGCGTGTTTTATAAGGCTCGGAATCTGGGACGGCCGGAAAACGGCGCTTTATACAGTCGGGACCATGCTTTTAGCCCTCTCGACCTGCATGACCGTGAATTCCTTCGTGCAGTTTGTCAATATACTCGGGATCGTCATACTGCTTTGCATGCTGATTCTCTCCCGCTTCTGCGACACGGAAGCGTGGCAGTTCGGCAAATACTTTTCGTCTTTTATAAGGCTTGTTTTCACCGCTATAGCCGGTATTTCCGAGCCTTTAAGGCATTTATCCGGCCTGCGCAAAAGCGGCGGAGCCAAAAAGGGCAAAGCTCTCTATATAATTATCGGCCTGCTTATAAGCATACCTCTCTGCGCCGTCGTTATAAGCCTTCTAATGTCGGCGGATATGGTGTTCAGCAGGCTATTGCACAGGCTTTTCGGCTGGATGCTTAATCTGCCGGACGTGCTCAGTACGCTGCTCCGGGCGCTTTTACTCTTTCTCATTGCGTTTTTCGGCTTCTACTGCGCGCTGGCGGGGCAGGCGGAAAAGCCTGTGCCGAGCGAGATTAAGGCGGTGCGCAGGCACGAGCCGCTTGTGGCCGTCACGTTTACGGGCATTCTGGCTTTTATATACGTCGTCTTCTGCGCTATTCAGGTAATTTACCTGTTTATCGGCGGGGGAGAACTGCCGGAGCACATGTCATACTCCGAATACGCCAGGCAGGGCTTCTTCCAGCTGCTCTTCGTGAGCATGTTCAACGTGGCGCTCGTAGTTTTCAGCGCATGGAAATTCGGGCGGGGAAGGGCGCTGCGCGTACTGCTCACAGTCATATCCGCCTGCACATATATTCTTATCGCTTCCTCTGCGTTTCGCATGTACCTGTACGCGGACGCATACGGGCTGACGTTTTTAAGGCTGCTTGTCTTCTGGTTCCTCTTTGTGCTCACTATCCTCATGAGCGGTACGGTCGTCTCGGTCTGCCGCGAAGGCTTCAATCTATTCCGCTTCTCGCTTGTCGCCTGCCTCGTTCTCTGGCTTTGCTTTTCCTTCGCCAAACCGGACCGCATAGCGGCAGGGTACAACGCCCGGCGCTTCGGTATGACGGACGACACCGTCAGCAATATGATTTACGATTTGTCCATGGACGCTGTGCCGGTTATGTCCGAATACGGGTACGAGGGAGCCGAATTTCGCGAGGAGTGGGACGGCTATCTCGGCTCCTCCGTGAAAAAAGCGTACGAGAGGCACGGCGTCCGGGGCTTCAATTTCTCGCTCCGGGAGGCAGTGAAAAGCGTAGAGTAAAGCCGGAAAAGTCCGAGCCGCCTCTTCGTTAGATAAAAT
>JBMNQI010000015.1:0-40557 GCA_050944055.1 Oscillospiraceae bacterium
ATATACCAAAAAACGTTGTAGTTCCCTCACGATTCTTGGTATGGTATAATAAACCCCCTAAAAAAGTCCCTATTTACAGCATGTTGGGGCATTTTGGGGGGCTTATTATATTGTACGTACTGTTTTAGAATATGCTCAACTGCTCAACTTGAAAAGGTTCATCGCATATTGTTAGGTTGCCTACCAGTATTTCTATTGACTCATATTGCTTCTCTGTTATAACCAGCAGACGCACAGAGCCGTTATCCGGCAGGTTAGAGTACAAGCGCTTTTTATGTTTTTCTACTGCGTCGATACCATTGCAGGTTCTAGCGTATAAGGAGTATTGCAGCATATGGTAACCGTCTTTAATCAGAAAGTTGCGAAATTGAGAGTATGTTCTCCGCTCAGCTTTGGTTTTAACAGGTAAATCAAAGAAGACTAGTATTCTCATGAACTTATTCATATTTATGTTGCGCCAGAGGAATAAGCTCTGGTAATTTTAGTATTTTTGTCCTTCCAGCACACGCCGCAACAAAACTCTGAACGCACAACTCAATAGCATATGTAACACTGTACCGTCTACCTTCAACGTGCATATCGCAATTAAGCAAATTAATTATACTTCTTTTCATTGATTTTGAGAGTATTTCATGCTCGGATTCGCATCCGACGATTTCTGCAACAAGTAAATCAACAACAGGACGAAAAGGTTCAATAAAGTCATCAGCAAGGTTAAATGGATTCAGTTCGCTGTGGTGGTTTAACCCAATTGCAGTGATAAAACCGTATGTAGTCAGAGTTCTAGCGACGCAGCCGCGGATTATCGCATATCCATAATTTAGAGCAGCGTTGCGCATGTCGCAGGCATCAGAGCGGGTGAACTCAGAGCCAAACAAGGAGGTAAAATATTGCGCGGCAGCATAACTCTCAATATGCTTTTCATCGCCGGTTCGTACGGCCTTGGCCAAGACAAACAGCCTTTCCGCATAGGCTTTTTTCCCTTGAATCAAAAGACAGCGCCCTTGATTATTAACTTTTTCGGTAACAATTTGTTGCCATAACCGTTTTTTCGCAGACAAGGTGAGATTAAGTTGGTTCTCTATTGCCTGTAACTGGCGCGAATGCTGAGAATACGGTATAAGTATAGAGCAGGGAAGATGCCTTTCATCGCATATAAACACCGCAACCCCAAATTGAGCAAGCCTTGACAACACAGCGGTGCTAATGACGGTTTGTCGGCTTTCAATAAGCAATGCGTTTACATCCTCGATAGCAACGGAAGCCGTACCGCGTTCTGTTCTTATTATCAGCTGGTCTTGTTTCAGAGTTAGGTGCGCATCGCTTTCTAAAACGATATTACGAAACGCCATTACAACCACTCTTTCTAAAACCCATTCGTTTTTCTCTGCTGACTTTTGTCTTGTTACCCAGCATATCAACCTGCCATTTTTCAAGCTTAAGCAGGGTTTTCACGCCTAGACTTGCTATAGCATATGTATCGTCATGCGTTGCGACGGTTATGGAAGCTGTTGAAATACTCGCTTTTTTATAATATACAAACTCACTTAGTGAGACAAAACTATCCTGCAACGAACTGTCTTTTTGTGCCTTGGTGAAAGTTTTCGGAGTCTTTGATTCAAAATACAGAAGGTCGTCCGGATATACCGAGAATATGAAGTCATTATCATTCATCTCTTTCCATTGTTCGCGCGGTTTGGCCGCCACAATGGCTCTGTTCGGCAACCTCTCCGCAATGGTATCTGCGACGTAAATTGGCACGATATAATATCCGTCGCCTTCAACATAGAAAACATCTATGCGAATCATAGTCTCGTTGTCCGCCGCAGCTTTGCCGTTTTGTAGTTCTACAACGAGCGTCGGATGCTCTTCCAATTTAACCTTTTTAACGATCGGTCCTCGCGAACCGTCGCTTTTTGGTTTGTAAAAAGGCTCGGCAAATGCCTTTGCGGCGCTGCCGTTAAATGCCAGAAGGCGTGTTTTCAACGCCTCATACAGCAACCGGTCACTGTCCGGATTGTAATAGTTTTCTATTTCCCCGTCCTTTATCTTCAGTTCGGCCAGGGCAACCTTTCTTACAACAGCGCCGTCCTTGCGGAGGCTTTTTATCGTCTCCTTGTGCGCTGCACCGGTAACTTTCCGCCGCGGCATACGGGATACAAAAACGGGGGCGACTTGTAAAACAGCATTTGAATCATATGTAGTGAGCTTATGTTCATTCATAAGATCTCGGATTATCCGCTTCGGGTCGTGTGACAGCCGCGCCTCAAGCTCATCCGCAAAATGATTCCATGGCATTGGGAATCTTGCTTTGATCTCTCCGGTTCTTGCAGATATCGCAAAACCCTCGCCGTCTCCGCGTTGATACAAAGTCTCATCATCTTCGTAATAGCGGCTGATTTCATTAATCATTGCTTGCGTTGTGCAGGCAACGACAGCCGCGTCCAGAGCGTGATGTAGGTCTCCGTTAGCTCGGACCTTATTTAAGCCCCAACGCTTACGGAGGACGGAGGTTATCATGCCGTTAACGGGAGTGACATGGCGCTCGCGCTTTTCAATAAAATTGGTAAAAATCAGGTTATCTTTGATATAGGAATGCAAAAAGCTTGCGATGGTTTGGGTGTCCTGGATATTGCGTTGTTTCCATTCTTTTATCTCTTCCTGCGTAATCTTCTCTTTCAGAAGCTTTTGCTTTTTCCTGAATGAAAGATGAGTATTGTTTACCCAGACGATAAACTTATCACGCCGCTCGCCGGTTAAATACTCTAGCGGTAGGCGCTTTCCCTTCTGCCGGTTTTCTTCCGTTAGAACAAGGACTTTGTTATTATAAGAATCATCAAAGCAAATACTGTATGGGATGATATGGTCTACATCCACATACCCCGGCTCAAACAGTCTCTCGATTGACAGTTGCTTTTGTGAGTACGGGCATACCCCTCCTTGTTCGTTCCACAGCTTGAACTTAACGATATCCTGTCCGCTTGCTTCGCCCAACTTATATTCCGCAATCTGCTGCTTGTAACGCTCGTTCTGCTTTCGGTTCTCTTCCATGCTTTTTTCAAGCTTGTTACGCTCCGCTTTGTCTTTCGACATCTCGCGCGCAAGCTCAATGTTAATGTAGACGGGACTTGTGCCCATCTCTCTAATAATCGCGTTTAATACCTTGGCCGTTTGTGAAACAGCCCTGCGTACAACGGGGCTTGTTATCCGGTTTTCCATTGTGTCTGCTAGGTCACTAAGCGATATGGTTGTACTGCGCAGCGAATTTGAGTACCCCGTATGCACATAACCTGCCGCGGCGCAGGCTTCGTCATACTTTAAGCCCTTTTCCAAGTGCGGGATAATATTGCTGAGTGCTTTAACAGACAAATGGCCAAACTTGCTGAAGCTGTCGAGCTTGTCCATTAGCGCGTTGACATCCGCCTGCTCTAGCCCTGCTTTTTCGAGCCCATCTCGTATTTTTCCTTCGTCGCGCAACACTGTAAAAAGCCGCGCTATCTCATCGCGCTGTGACGGAGTTATCAGTGCGATTCGGTCACTTCCGACGGCAGAACGCATTTTGTGATATGCGGGCATTTGGGTAAATACGCCCTTTTCACTTCTTTCCCGGCTTTCACCGCTTCTGTATCTTGCTAGATTGAATGTGCTCTCTTCGCTGATTTTCAGCTTTTTTCGTATTTGACCGAAGGTCACCTTTTCGTGCTTGTGCGCTAACTCAATGACTGCATTTCGTTGTTCCTGTGAAAGACTAATAGCTTGTCCGTCACGCTCAATCAGGTGAAGATTGTTCAGTGTCTGCAGAAGACGAAAATACTCAAATGAATATGCCGCTTTTGGCGCGCGGCGTTCTTCTTTTTCGAACTGGCAAAAACCGATTCTTTCAGCGATAAGACTTTCGTCAAACGCGTATGGGCTGGGTTTTCCCGGCCCCTCAAAAAAAGAACGCTGCGAGAGCAAAATGCTCAGAAAAGCTTCCATTATCTCAGGTGACGCAACTTTATTACCGAGCTCTTGTTGCCGGGCAAAAATCAGCCGTACCTCGTCTTCAACCATATCACGGGTAACAGTATTGAGATAGTCGGACTTGTTGCGCTTATGCTCGGCAAAGCGTATGTCCTTAAAAAGCATTTCTCCAACTGTCCGATACCCGTTTTCAAGCATTTTTGCTGCGTTTTCGCTTATTGCCGCTTTAAGCTTCCCATCGTCGCTTTTTTCTCCGCGTGCGTTTGACTTAAAACCCCTGCGCTGTGATAGATGGATTAATACCCGCGCTAATTCTTCACGGCTTAATACACGGTCAAGCGCCTCTGTCCGCAGCCGGTAAATATCAGGCTGACCTTTGCCGATGTATAGCCCGTTAAGCTGTTCACTTGTCAGCAAACCCGACGTAACTATTAGATTGCGGACTCTCTCTTTCCGATGACGGCGGCGGCGGATCCTGCGCCGCATACTCCGGGCCTCCCTGCGCGGAAGCGCCAGAGATGAGCCGTCTTCTGGGTTTTCCGCTGATTTGAATATCCTTGAACCAAGCCTTTGAATTTTATACGGCAGGTCTTTTTCATTGAGCTCAACAATTGCATACCCGACTGATGTAATGCCTACGTCAAGTCCTATGGCGTACCTCATAGCATTAACCTCCCTATATACAGATGACGCTCTGCCATGAGCAGAGCGTCAGAGCTGCAAGGCATACTGCCTTATTGCAGTAACCTCTCGACTCTTGGTATGGTATAAGTCTATCAAAATATACTACATTTTCCCAATATTGTCAATACATTTACGAATTAACAATAGATTTTTTATGTGAATTTCGTCAGTTTTCCTGCTCCACGGGGCGATAAACTGTAATCCTACAAAATACTTTTCACGGGATTTAGGCGTTATCTTGCCGATTCAGCGTATGTAATGTATAATAACGGAAAGACGGTATCTCATTACCGGGCGGCTGCGCCCCGAACAGGCCTTGCCCCACTCCGCGGAGGCAGGAAACACGTCTTATTATCAAATTAAGGCGGTGGCAATATGGACCTGAGGCAGCTTGAATATTTCCTTTATGTGGCGCAGTGTCGAAGCTTCACGCGCGCCGCGAAACACTTTTTCATCGGCCAGCCCGCCATCAGCCGCAAAATAGCCGCGCTTGAGGAAGAAGTAGGAACCAAGCTTTTTATTCGGGACAACCGTTCGGTAAAGCTCACGGCAGCCGGAGAGGTGCTTCAAAAAGAGGGAAGCTTCCTGTTGGAACACGCTTCCCGCACACTCGAAAAGGCCCGCAAGGCCGGCGAGGGCGCCATAGGTTCTATCAGCATCGCCGCTCTCGGAGATTTCGGAGGCCTGCTGCCCGAAATCGTCCGGTGTTTTTCCGCCGTTTGCCCGGAAATTGCCGTAAACATCGAGCGGCTTGATTTTACTCAGCTTTATGAACAGGTCTTTCAGGGCTGGTTTGACCTCGGCGTTACACTTAGCTACAGCGTGCCTGATATGGACGGGCTGGACTGCACAGTGCTTGGGAAAGAGAGCTTCTGCGTTCTCGCGGTCCGCGGCTCTCCCGTTCTGGAATCCGGCCCTGTCGTGCGGGAAGCGCTTATGCGTGAAAAAGTGATTCTGCCGCCTTATGTAAGCCCCCCGTTCTTCAGCAAAATATTCAACGGGCCTCCCGAACAGTCCTCGCAGCGCGTCTCTTTCGCGCCCTCGATGGACTCCCTGCTGCTTCAGGTCGGCTCGGGGCTTGGCGTCTCGATTGTCCCCTCCTTTGTCCTTGCGTCGCTTCCGTTAAAAAGCAATATAGAATCGCGGCCGCTGGCCGACGTCGATGCCGTTGCAGACGTAATTCTCATCTGGCGCCGCGACAATACAAACCCCGCAGTCAAATCCTTCGTCGGCCTATGCAGGACAGGCATTTAGCCTCCGGGTGAAGCCGCCTCTGAAACGCCAATCCTAAAGCTAATCCCACAACCGGCGGAGGCGCCGCCTCCGCCGGCTTATGCAAAACAGGCATTTAACTATGCCTGTTTTTTGCTGTATTCTTCTGATATATAACTATAAGGAGGTATAGCAATGGCGACTCTTACTAATTATGTAAACTGGCCTAATTACGAGGAATACAAGGAGCTGTTCAAAGAACATTTCAAAATGGAAAAGAGAGACGACGGCGTGCTGCTCGTGCAGATGCATACGCTCGGCAAGGACCAGATATGGAGCATGGAGCTGCATAACGCCATCGGCAAAATGTGGCGGACTGTCGGTTCAGATTCAAGTGTCGAATGCATAATCTTCACAGGGACCGGCAACAGCTGGATTACGAAGTTTGAACCGGAGAGCTGGCTGCCTGAGAAGACAGACCCCGCCGGAACGCGCTACGAGCATATGTTCATAGACGGGCGGAGGATGCTGATCGCCATGATACAGGACGTCGAGGTCCCGACAATCGGCGTGCTGTCCGGCTCCGGGGGGCACAGCGAGCTTGCTCTTATGTGCGATATTGTCATTATGGCGGACGACGCCGTAATTTCGGACCCGCACTACATAAACGGCATAGTCCCCGGGGACGGCATACACAGCTGCTTTATAGAGCTCATGGGCGTGCGGCGCGCGGCCTACGCGATGTATATGAACCAGATGCTCGATGCCAAAACCTGCCTGGAATACGGGCTGGTAAACGAGATTGTGCCGCGCGAGAGACTGCTCGAGCGCGCGTATGAGATTGCAGACGTAATTATGGCTCAGCACCGTACGATCCGCCGCCTGACCTCCCAGGTCGTCCGCCGCCCGTGGAAGCAGCGCATAGTCGACGATCTGGATATGACCTTCGGCACAGAGATGTTCGGCGACTTCTGCAATACCAAGGTTTTGCACTCGGATCTTGACTCCGACCAGATGTACGGCATCAAGCGGGATGAGTGAGTTCCTGCGGCCTGTAGCGTCCATCAGCTCATTTGCGTTGTTTTAATAACGAAGTGTAATCTTTTGAACCTTTAAAGCCCCGCTTTCCGGCGGGGCTTTAAAGGCTTATTGCTCAGGCTGTTTGTCTGAGGGCGTTTTGTTGACAGGTATAAAGCCGCTTGGTAAAATATTATACGGGCGTTTACTTTTTACTGTACGCCAGCGCGCGCGACAGCTCGTCGGCGAAGCCTCTGATAACAGGTATAACAGAGTTAATGCGCTCCGGCGTCAGCCTCAGGGACGGCGCCGTTATGCTCAGGCCGGCCACAACAACGCCCCTGTAATCCCGTACCGGGGCGGCGACGCAGCTGGCTCCGATATCGCACTCCCCGTCGTCAATCGCGAATCCCTGCTCCCTGATTTTGTCGAGCTCCGCCTTAAGCTCCTGCAGGGTTGTAATAGTCTTTTCGGTATAACCTACTATCTTCGTATCTCTATAGTAGTCCTCCAGCTCCTGTTCGCTATAGTTTGTCAGCAGGAGCTTCCCTATGCCGGTACAGTACAGGGGCGCGCGCTTTCCGATACGCTGTGTCACGGTAAGTATATTGCTGGCGTAGTCCGAAAAGACGTCGAGATATACGACCTCCCTGTTCTGCTCCATGCCGAAGCAGGCGCACTCGCCGGTGGCCCTTGCAAGCTTGACAATGCGCGGGTGAGCGAGCTCCCCGAAGTTGACATGCTTTTTGGCGCGTTCCCCTATGTAGGAGAACTTCAGAGACAGGGAATATTTTAATGTTTCCTCATCCTGATTGACATACCCAAGAGACAACAAAGTATTAAGCATACGCAGAGCCGTGCTGGGAGGCATATCGACCTTAACCGCAATATCCTGAAGCTTCATAGGCGTCCCGGCTTCGGCCAAAACCTCAACCAGTTTCATTGTTTTCTCGACCGATTGATTGGTTTTTGACCGTTTTGCTTCCATTTTAATTCCCCGCTTACATAAAATCATAAATATATTAAAATATAACATAAATTCCTGTTTTACACAAGAGAATATGAATGGGTATTTACCAAAAGTCTTGACATTTACGGCAACACAGTGATATGATTAATGAAATTAAATTTCAAACAATGAAATCAAAGGAGGAATTGTATGGATATCGCTCAGGAGAGCCTTCAGATGCACTATGAAAAGCGCGGTAAAATTGAGGTTGTCTCCACGGTTCCCGTTAAGGACAAGCACAGCCTGTCTCTGGCATATACGCCCGGCGTTGCCCAGCCTTGCCTGGAGATACAAAAAGACGTAAACAAGTCGTACGAGCTGACGCGCAGATGGAACATGTGCCTTGTAGCCACAGACGGTACCGCCGTCCTCGGCCTGGGGGATATTGGTCCTGAGGCGGGAATGCCCGTAATGGAGGGGAAGTGCGTCCTATTTAAGTCTTTCGGGAACGTCGACGCCTTTCCGCTGTGCATAAAATCCAAAGACGTGGATACCATCGTTGAAACCATACGCCTCATTTCGGGTAGCTTTGGCGGCGTAAACCTTGAGGACATCTCCGCCCCCAGGTGCTTTGAGATAGAACGCAAGCTCAAGCAGTGCTGCGATATACCAATTTTCCACGATGACCAGCACGGGACGGCCATTATAACTCTGGCCGGCCTGACAAACGCTTTGAAGCTTGTCGGGAAGTCTCCTGAAAGCGTGGCCGTGGTAATCAGCGGCGCGGGCGCAGCGGCTATTTCCATAGCCCGCCTGCTGCTCTCCGCAGGCTTTAGGGACATTACGCTTTGCGACCGCAGCGGCGCGATTTACGAGGGCCGCGAGGTTAATATGAACGACATTAAAAAAGAGATGGCAGAATTGACAAACCGCTTAAAAAAGAAGGGCGCTCTTAAGGATATTATCTGCGGAGCCGATGTTTTTATCGGAGTATCCTCTCCGGGGTTATTAAACGCCGATATGGTAAAAACTATGGCAAAGGATGCCATTGTTTTTGCGTGCGCAAACCCGACGCCCGAGATCTTCCCCGACGAGGCAAAGGCCGGCGGCGCGAGGGTGGTGGCGACAGGGCGGAGCGATTTCCCCAACCAGATAAACAACGTACTTGCTTTCCCGGGCGTTTTCCGCGGCGCGTTCGATGTCCGGGCCAGCGATATAAACGAAGAGATGAAAATCGCCGCCGCACGCGCGCTGGCTGATTTGATTAAGCCGGAAGAATTATCCGAGGACTATATAATCCCGGCGGCATTTGACGAGCGCGTCGCTCCCGCGGTTGCCGCGGCGGTGGCTCAGGCCGCCCGGGCTACAGGCGTTTCCAGAATATAATATCTTCATTTATTTAATCTATTAAACCGGCGCTGTAAGTAATTATATTGGAGGTTTTTATAATGTCAAAATTACCAGTAATGCGCTCCAGCCTGTATATCCCCGCCAACAACCAAACATTTGTCAGCAAATGTGCAAAATACCCCGCGGACATTATCACGTTTGACGTCGAGGACGCGGTTCCGCCCCAGGAGAAGGCAGTAGCCCGCAAAATGGCCGCCGAAAACCTGAAGGCCGCCGCTGCCGGCGGTGCCGAGGTCTATGTGCGGGTCAACGGCTGGCACACCGAGTACACGAACGACGACCTTGAGGCCGTTGTCCTCCCGGGGCTTGACGGCATAACTCTACCCAAGACGCGCGACGCCGACGATGTCAAGCGCCTTGACTGGAAAATCAGCGAGCTTGAAGACCGCCGCGGGATTCCCGCCGGCACGGTCAAAATCTCAGTCCTGCTTGAGACGGCTATGGGCATAATGAACGCCTATTCCATCTGCACAGCCAGCCCGCGCATTGTTTCGGCCTTCTTCGGGGCGGTTGACTACTGCGCGGACATGCGCATCACGCGCACTAACTCCGCGGAGGAGCAGCAGGTTGCCCGGACTATAGCGGCCATAGCGGCCCGCGCCGCGGGTATAGTCGCTCTCGACGCCCCGTTTGCCGACTACTCGAATATGGAGGCGTTCAGAAAGAACACTCTTGACGGCCGCCAGATGGGCTATGAGGGCAGGATGATTATTCACCCCAGCCAGATAGCCGTCGCACACGAGCTTTATTCCCCCACCGCAGAGGAAGTCGAAAACGCAAGGAGAATCGTAAAGTTCTTCGAGGAAGAGGGACTGGCAAAAGGCCTTGCCTCTGTCTCGCTCGACGGCAAGATGGTGGACACCCCCGTCTACGTCAGCGCCCAGAACGTACTGGACCTGTACGAATCCATTAAGGAAAAAGAGGCCTCGAGGAAAAACGGCTGAAAGGAATGACCCGATTGAAAGTAGTGCTTTTGGAACCCCTCGGCATTGGATCCGGCGAGCTTAACGGCTTGTCCGCACGCCTGTCTGATTACGGCTGCGAGTTTGTATCATACGACAGTGTCGAAACCGATATAGAGGCGCTTAAACAGCGCGCCCGCGACGCCGATATACTGATGCTCGCGAACAACCCCCTGCCCGGCGAGGTCATTGACGCCTGCCCGAAGCTTAAGTATATCTCTGTGGCTTTTGTCGGCATTGACCATATCGGCCAGGACGCGTGCAGGTCGAGGAATATTCATATATCAAACGCCGCGGGCTACTGCACAGACGCCGTAGCGGAGCTTGTTCTCGGCCTCGCGCTAGACTGCCTGCGCAATATCAGCGCCTGCAACAGCGCAATAAGGAGAGGCGGCACAAAGAACGGTCTTATAGGCCATGAGCTTCGCGGCCGGACCGCAGGCATAGTCGGCACAGGAGCGATCGGCTGCCGCACAGCCGAGCTTTTCCGAGCCTTCGGCTGCCGCGTGCTGGGCTACAGCCGGAGCCAAAGCCCTCTCGCCGTCAGCGCCGGAATAGAATATGTCTCTCTGCCGCAGCTTCTCAAAGAGAGCGACATTATTTCAATCCACACTCCGCTGACGCCGGAGACTAAGGGCCTTATAGCCGAAGAACAGATCAATATGATGAAAAAAGGCGCCATTTTGATAAACACTGCCCGCGGCCCGATAGTAGACACCGAAGCGGCGGCGCGGGCGCTGAATGAAGGCCGCCTCGGCGCGCTGGGAACCGACGTGTTTGATACGGAGCCTCCCCTGCTGCCCGACCATGTGCTGCTGAACGCGAAAAACGTCGTCGCCACGCCTCACGTCGGCTTCGCTACCGAGGAATCCATCAGCCGGAGAGCGAAAATCACTTTTGACAACGTATACAGCTGGCTCGACGGCAAGCTTATTAACCAGGCTCTATGATATTCAAAGAAAATGGCTGTACAAACTTGCAGCCATTTTCTGCATTACATACCGAGGTGGTGTATTGAAGCTTCTTCGTCAATTCTTAATCATAGCCGGCGTTTCCCTGCTTGGCGAAATCCTGCACAGCCTGGTACCGCTCCCGATACCCGCAAGCATCTACGGGCTTGTGCTTATGCTCGCTTTTCTGGGCACCGGGCTTATACCTCTCGGCGCTTTGAGGCAGGCGGGTAATTTTTTAGTGGAGATTATGCCCGTCATGTTCATACCCGCCACCGTCGGTCTGATTGAGGCATGGGCTTCGCTTAGAAGAATGCTGATTCCGGCCGTCATAACAGTCATAATTACGACGTGGATAGTTATGGCGGTCTCCGGCTCCGTAACGCAGGCGGCGCGCAAGCGGAGGTGGCTCAAAAAATGAAGGAGCTTTCCTCTTGGGCGTTTCTCGGCGTCGTCGTAACGCTGGCGGCATATCAGGCGGGCCTGTGGCTTAAGAATAAGACCGGCAAATCCTTTGTCAATCCCATAATAATAGGATGCGCTCTGGTCATCGCTTTTCTGATTTTAACCGGCCTGCCTTATTCGGTTTACTTCGACGGGTCAAAATATATAAGCTACCTGCTTACGCCCGCGACGGTGTGTCTTGCCATCCCTCTCTATGAGCAGCTTCAGGCGCTGCGGAAAAACATTTTGGCCATTTTGGCGGGCGTTATGGCGGGCGTGCTGACAAGTATGCTGTGCGTTTTGATTATCGCGCTTATATTCGGCATGACTCACAGCGAATATGTGACTTTTTTGCCCAAGTCCGTAACCACGGCCATAGGGCTGGTTCTTTCAGAGGAGCTCGGCGGCATTCCCTCAATAACCGCCGCCCTCATTATTGTTACGGGAGTTGTCGGCAATATATCGGCGGACTTAATCTGCCGCCTGTTCAGGATAGAGGATCCTGTCGCAAAAGGCATAGCGATCGGCACTTCCTCTCATGTAATAGGCACATCCAGGGCGCTTGAGATAGGCGAAGTGACGGGCGCGGCCAGCAGCCTTTCAATTGTTGTGTCGGGGCTTATTACAGTAATCGCCGCCTCGGTGTTCTCTCTGATACTCTGAGCGCCGCTTCGGCGCTTGCACGCAGTAGTTTGATTATTTTCAGGAGGTGTATCAATGTCAAGTCAGGTTATACGCGGCGAACGTTTCGGCCACCCGGTGTCGGACGCCGAGATGGAGCGCCGCTGGGCGGCCCTCAGGGCAAGTATGCAAAAAGACGAGATAGACTGCTTTATAGCCTTCGGCTATGACCGTCTGCTGGGAGGTTATATAAGATATCTTATCGACTTCCCCGTTATTACCTATCCCGTAACAGTACTGTTTCACCGGGAAAAGGATATAACGGTCATAGGCCACGGCGCTTCCGGCGAGCCTTCCCTGCCGCCGTTTGCGACACGCGAGAACGTCGTGCCCGTATCGACTCCGTTCATGACGACGCTTAATTTCACGGATAATTATATACCCGAGCTGATTCTGAAGGAAATCAGGCGCCGTTCCTACAAGCGGATAGGCTTTGTGTGCCTGAACCTCGTCCCCGCCGCGATTTACAACTATCTGAGAAGCGAGCTCCCGGGCGTCGAATTTGTGGACGTAAGCGATATGGTCGACAGGGTGAAGGCGATAAAAAGCTCCGAGGAGATCGCAATGATACGCAAGGCAATCCATATACACGACCAGATAGCCGCAGCTATGCCCTCGCTTATGCGTGTCGGCCGCTATGAGTATGAAATCGCCAACGATGTGCGCAAAATAGCCTCGGACCTTGAGTGCGAGGGTATGAGCATCGGCCTCGGCGTCGACAAGCTCCGCCCGACGATGATGCCCGGTCCCTCGCAGTACCGCAGGGTCAGCGAGGGCGACCACCTCCTGTGCCTTATCGAAGTAAGCGGGCCGGGCGGAATGTACGGCGAGCTTGCCCGGATCTGGTACGCGGGCGAGCCTACAGAGGCTATGGTAAGAGGCTGGAAGGCCGCCTCGGAATGCCAGAAGCTTATAGCGGGCATGGTTAAACCCGGCGCAAACCCCGTAGACCTGCTTAAAAAGAACAACGAATACCTAACCGAACGGGGATACGCTCCCGAGGGCCGCCTGTTCTGCCACGGCCAGGGCTACGATATGGTCGAGCGCCCGGCCGCCGTGCCCGGCGAGACCATGCTGATTGAGGAAAACATGTTCCTCGCCATACACCCCACCGCGGTCGACAAAGACACGTTCGCCTTCTGCTGCGACAACTATCTTGTAACGAAGGACGGCTGCGAACGCCTGACAAAGACCCCGATGGAGCTGCTGGCTCTATAATGTTTTGCTTGACAGCGGAACGTATGGAAGATAAAATCTATAATGAAATCTAATTTCAATCTGTAAAATTCGCAGGGGGGATCCTTATGGCGAAGCTTCTTGAATACCAGGGCAAGGAATGGCTGAGGAAGGCCGGTATAGCCGTTCCTGACGGGCGAGTCGCTTCATCGCCCGAAGAGGCCAGAAGAATTGCGCAGGAGTTCGGCAGACCCGTCGCCGTTAAAGGCCAGGTACAGGCCGGCGGGCGCGGCAAAGCCGGCATCGTAAAACTGGTCAGCACACCGGACGAAGCGTATGCGGCGGCTTCTGACATACTGTCCAAAACAGTAAAAGGTTTGCCAGTCAAAAAAGTACTCATAGAGGAAAAGCTTAATATCAAAAAAGAATATTACTGCTCAATCGTGGTTAACGGGGCAAGGGACGCCCGCTCTCCCATGATGATGCTCAGCGCCGAAGGCGGCATGGATATTGAAAGCGTCCCGGAGGAACTGATCTATAAGCTAAACTTCAGCCCGATTTTCGGGCTCCAGACATACGACGCGGTCGACCTGTGCGTGAAGGCGGGCGTCGACTCGCAGGATCTCAGCAAATTCGCGTCGTTTCTGTCCAGCCTGGCGGAGGCGTATAGGAAATACGACTGCCAGACGCTTGAGATCAACCCTCTGGTCATGACGGATGCAGGAAAGCTTGTCTGTGCCGACTGCAAGATGGATATTGACAACAGCAGCGTGAGCCGCCACCCGGAATTCGGCATCAGCATAGCCCGCGACCTGCCGGGAGAGCCGACAGAACTGGATTATATCGGCTGGTGGATTGAGGAGACCGACTCCAGAGGGACAGGCTTCCTTATGAATATGGGGTATGACGAAAAGAGCCCGGGTTATATCGGCTATCACCCCATAGGCGGCGGTTCGGCAATGATGGGGCTCGACGCTCTAAATCAGGTGGGGCTCAAGCCCGCCAATTACGCCGACACGAGCGGAAACCCCGTGGCCTCAAAGGTGTACCGAGTAGCAAAAAGCGTTTTGTGCCAGCCCAATATAGAGGGCTATCTCCTGGGCGGGTTTATGATGGCCAACCAGGAGCAGTGGCACCATGCGCACGCGATAGTAAAAGCCCTCAGGGAGGTGCTCCCTACCATGAAGCCCGGCCTTCCCTGCGTATTGCTTCTCTGCGGCAACCGGGAGGACGAGTCGCTTGGAATACTGCGCAGGGGGCTTTCCGACCTCATGACGGAGGACGGCCCGGGAAAGAGAATTGAGATTTACGGCAAGGAGCATGTAACGGACACAAGGTTTGTCGGCCAGCGCCTTTTGGCATTGTGCACCGAATACAGGGCCGAAAAAAACGGGAAGAAGGTGAACGCCGATGCTTGAATTTGAGGAAAGGTCGCTAAAGGTTACTATTGACGACGAAAAATGCAAAACCTGCCAGACTAAGGCCTGCGCCGAGGCCTGCGCGAAGTACGCGCGCGGCATACTTCAGATTGATTCCGAAGGCAGGGCGTCTCTCGGCAATTTAAGCAAGGACGAGGTGCTGCGCCTCGGCACTGAATGCCTGGCCTGCGAGTTTGCGTGCAAATTCTCGGGCAACGACGCTATAAAAATCGATGTTCCGATTAAAGGCCTGGACGATTACCTGGCCAAACGCGGACTGGGTTAAGGAGGCGCGCTATGGGTATTCTTGTTAATAAAGACACTAAGGTCATAGTTCAGGGCATAACAGGCCGCGAGGGCTCGGTCCGCACCAAATATATGAAGGAATACGGCACAAAAGTCATAGGCGGCACCAGCCCCGGCAAGCTTGGCGAAACGGTCAGCGGGGTTCCCGTCTACAACACGGTCAAGGAAATAGTGCGCGATCAGGGCGAAATAGACTTCAGCGTTATTTTCGTGCCCGGAAAATTCCTTCTTAACGCCGTAATGGAGGCGGCGGACGCGGGAGTGAAGAACATTATCCCCTGCGTTGAGGGCTCTCCAATCCACGATATTATGCAGATGGTGGAATACTGCAGAATCAGGGGCGTCAAGCTTATCGGCCCCGGTTCTATCGGCATCATAACGCCCGGCGAGGCGGTCGTCGGCTGGCTCGGCGGCAACGTGCAGTGGGCAAATAAATTCTTCGTTCGCGGCAATATTGGCGTATTCTCAAGAAGCGGAGGGCAGTCCGGAACCATACCCTGGGTTCTCCGTGAGGGCGGTTTCGGCGTGAGCACCGTTATCCATACGGGTACGGAGCCGGTTCTCGGAACCTCAATGGCTGATCTTCTCCCGCTGTTCGAGGCAGACCCCGAAACCAAGGGCGTCGCCGTCTACGCCGAAATCGGCGGGACTCAGGAGGAGGAATGCGCGGAGGTAATAGCCGCGGGTAAATTCACAAAGCCGTTTGTAATATATGTCGCGGGCGCCTGGGCTCCCGAGGGCCAGCGTTTCTCCCACGCGTCAAACATAGTGGAGCGCGGGCGGGGCTCGGCGAAAAGCAAGATTGAGGCTATCACAAAGGCCGGGGGCTTCGTGGCCGAAACTCCGACCGATATTCCTTTGATACTAAAGGAAAAAATAAAAAACTGAAAAATCTCGTATTTAAGGGGCAGCGCCTATTAGGGCTCTGCCCTGTTTTTATCGGTAAAACTGAGATTTCTCAGAAAAACCGTAATTTTATTTACACATCAGAGCTTTTCTGATAAAATTTGTCAAAGAAGCCGGCAAATAATCAGCGGCATATATGCCGTTTGGGAGGAATACTCTTTGCTTTCTGCTGCAGGCTCTGAAAATGTTCTGCTGTTGTGCGCGGCCCTGCTGCTTACGGTGCTTGTTAGCAGCCTGTTCAAGGGCAGGCTGGGGATTACTGCCGGAATACTCTCCGGCATTGTATTTGGCTTCGCCGCGGCCTTAGCTTCCGCGTTTTTTTTCGATGCTGAACTGTACTCTATTACCAATATAATTATTCCCGCCTGCCTGGGCTTTGCCGGGTTTGTTAACAGCTATTCTGCCTCCAGGAGAAGAGCACAGCAAAGCACAATATCTGAGCAAAAGGCACAGCTTGCCGAATTAAACAGGGAGCTGAGCAGATATGTAAATTCCCAAAACCATTCCAATAAGGACGACATATTTAACAGAAAAGTACTGGAGAAGCTTAGAAACGGAGATCCCGACGTGTCTAAGCTTCTATGGCTGACCGTAAACGAGCTACTGGAATCAAGCGAACCCTCCGAAAAATGCCTGGAGATAATACTGGCGCTCGACCCCAGCTTCTTCGCCTATTTAAAAACAGACGGGAGCATTATCGCATATAACCCGACTTTGCTGGCCATATACGGGTATACCGGGAAAGATAATCTTACCGGCAAAAACATACTTGATCTCATACATGAAAATGAAGTTGAAGACTTATCGACGGACCTGAAATACCTCAGGTTCCGGGACGATTATTCGGTCAGAACCAGAAACGAACAGTACATAGAAGACGTCGCTTATCCTCCGATATCCCTGTCGTTCGACAGAAGCAGAAACCCGTATCTGATTCTCGCGCGCATAAATACGCGGACCCGGTCTATAAAGAAAGCGGACGCCGTGCTGGAGCTGACAAAGCAGGGCATCTGGTGGATAGACAGCCGGGGCGAAACTAAGTTTATTACGGAATCCACGGCGAAGCTCCTCGGATATTCGGCGAATGAGATTGCCGGTAAAAAAATAACCGACTGCCTGAAGTACGGCCAGGCAGGCAAGTTCAACGAACTGCTTGGTTTTTGCAGGGACGGGGCAAACAGGACTCAGAGGTTCGAATTTTTCCAAAAAAATGGCGATACCGCCGCAATGCAGGTCAATACGTACGCCATACTTGACGGAAGCAGGAATCTTCTCGGGCTTTTATTAACGCTGGAGAATATCTCTAAGCAGAGCTTTGCCGAACGGTCGCTTTCCTACCGGCTCTCGATGGAAGAGATGATAACCAATATTTCAAGCCGTTTTGTAGGCATAAGCTCAAACAATGTAGATTTTGAAATAGTCAATTCATTAAACCTGATAGAGGAATTCATGGGCGTCAGGGACAGCTTTTTGCAGCTTTCCCTGAGCCCGGACGGAGAGTCGGACGCTCCTCTTCTTGGAGAAATGACCTGGAATTCGTCAAACTCCAGATCCAGGCTGAACCAGGGCGGCTTAAGGCTGTATGAAAGCCCTGAAATCATAGCGATACCGATCGTTTCGGGCGGAAAGCAGATCGGGAGTTTCAGGTGCACTCGGAACACTTATTCCAAAGAGTGGATGGGCGAGGATATTCAGCTTATACAGCTTGTCGGGGAAATATTTATAAACGCGCTCACCGGCAGGGAATTCCAGCGTAAGCTGATTTTAAGCGAGGAACGGCTCAGAGTCACGCTAAACTCCATAGGGGACGCCGTCATTGCCGTTGACGAAAACAAGACTATTCAAATGTTCAATAAAGCTGCTGAAAGCATAATCGGTATAAGCAGGAACGAAGCGCTCTATAAACATCTTGACGAGGTTTTTGTCACCAAACAGGTCATAGAAAGCCAGGGCTTGTCCAACGAGAAGGTATATACGGCTCTTGTGCGTAAAGACGAAAATGACGTGTATATTTCGGTAAGAAGAAGCCTCATTCAGGATTCGGAGAAGAATATTTTCGGAGAGGTTATCATATTCAGCGATATAACCGAGGAGAAGCTGGCCGAAGACGAGATCCGTTACCTCAGCTTCCACGACAGGCTGACCAATCTGTATAACAGAGCCTACTTCGAAGAGGAGATGCGCCGCCTGGATGTTAAGCGGCAGTACCCGATAACCATAATAATGGGTGACTGCAACGGCTTAAAGATAACAAACGACGTCTTCGGGCATTACGAGGGGGACAGGCTGCTGATCAGGACGGCTGAAATTCTTTTGAAAGCTACGCGAAAAGAGGATATTGTCGCCAGATGGGGCGGGGACGAATTCGTCATTATTCTGCCGAGGACAGATGAAAAAACGGCAAACGAGATACGTGAAAGAATTCTGGATGCCTGCCAAAGCTCCGATATGCATCCAATTAAGCCCAGCCTTGCGCTCGGTTCCGCGACAAAAACCGACGAAAGAGAGCGTATTGAGGATGTTCTAAAAGACGCGGAAGAGAGGATGTACCGCCATAAACTGCTCGAAGGCAGAAGCACGCGCAACTCAATTATTTCTTCGTTTGAAAAAATGCTCTATGAAAGAAACTTTGAAACGGAAGAGCACGCAAAACGCATGCAGCAGATGGCGAAGAAATTCGGGCTCGCGCTTGGCTTGTCCGATCATGAGCTGGATAATCTCTGCCTGCTCGCGGCGCTTCATGATATAGGGAAAATAGGCATTCCGGACTACATACTGCTAAAACAGGGCCTGCTTTCAAACGAAGAGTGGAAGCATATGAAGAAGCATCCCGAAATCGGCTTCAGCATCGCAAACGCGACAAACGAACTGAAAAATATTGCCGATCTGATCCTGCACCACCACGAGAGGTGGGACGGAACAGGTTATCCGGAGGGGCTTAAGGGCGAGGAAATCCCGAAGCTGTCGCGAATCCTGTCAATTATTGACGCTTACGACGTAATAACGCACTCCAGGCCATATAAGGAACCTCTGACTAAAAAAGAAGCGCTAAATGAAATCAGCCATTGCGCTGGAACGCAGTTTGATCCCAAGCTGGTCAAGCAGTTTGTCCGCATGATGAGAAACTGGGACGAAGAGCCTCCCGTTGATGCCCGCTTAGCCGCCGGGTCCAATACCATATAAGCCGCTTGCTGCGCTTTGGGCGCGGTTATAAAATGTATAACGAGGGGCTGAGCCGTTATGCTCCGCCTGCGGGAAATGTTGGTGTTCTCCGCCTTGAACCCCAACATTTATATTAGATCCCATTAAGCAAAAACCCTGTGATTTTTGTTATCACAGGGTTTTTTTGGAGCTGGTAGGCGGACTCGAACCGCCGACCTGCTGATTACGAATCAGCTGCTCTACCGGCTGAGCTACACCAGCGTTTTTCGGCTTAATTTTTTGCCGGCCAGAGTATAGTACCACAGCCGGGGGAAATAGTCAACTTCGAATTGAATTACAAATAGTATTATCACCGATTTTTCATCGCTGTTTTTAATTATGCGCCGCGCTCACTGTCAATTTTGACGGAAGCCTTTTTGCCAATCCGCCTGCAACCCTTCATAAAAAACAGCGCCGCTTTATTCGGATAAAGCCGGAATTTAGCGCAGGAGCAATCAATTTCACAGTTTTCGCTGCGTCAACTAAATTTACATAATTAACACCGGGTAAAACTGTTTACAAAGAGTTATCCACATTCTCCACAGGTTTTTCCACATCAGCAGAATCACCGTATTTTGCGCCTTTCGCGCGTTATTTCCTTTTTCTGGTATTCATTGTAACCGTATCCGAGGAAGCCTGACATTTTGCTCAAAGTAAACATAATGCAATTTTATTTACAGTTATTTCCAATTACCCGCTTTTGACATCAGCTGTCCGCGTCCAGTGTGGCATAGGCATTCAGCTCCGGCCCCGCTGTGTTGCCGGCCAGGTACTCGTAGTAAGCCTGGCTGCCGATCATAGCCGCGTTGTCGCCGCACAGCCTAAGCTCCGGGAGATACAGCCTGAGCCCGTTTTCCTCGCAGGCCGCCTTCAGGTCGGCACGAATCCTGGAATTTGCCGCCACGCCTCCGGATACGACAAGTTTTCCGTACCCCGCCAGGCGCGCAGCCTCGACGGCCCGCGGCACAATACTGTCGCTCACCGCGCTCTGGAGCGAGGCGGCCAGCGAAGCCTTGTCTATTTCCTCGCCTTTTTGCCCGGCGTTGTGCACTAGATTTACGACGGCTGTCTTAAGGCCGGAAAAGCTCATATCAAATTCGCTGCCGGAAACCCTGGCGCGCGGCAGCTCATACCTTGTATCGTCCCCGTCCCTTGCCATACGGTCTATAACAGCGCCTCCCGGGTAGCCCAGGCCCATAATTCGCGCGGCCTTATCGAAGCACTCGCCCGCGGCGTCGTCGCGCGTTGAGCCAACCGTCCTCATATTCGTGTATGTCTGCACATCCGCTAGCAATGTGTTCCCGCCGGAGGCGACGAGCGCCAGGAAGGGCGGCTCCAGAGACGGGTAGGTTATATAGTTCGCGGCGATGTGCCCCTTAAGATGGTGCACCGGTATTAGCGGCAGTCCGAGGGCGAAAGCGGCGGATTTGGCGAAGCTCAGGCCGACAAGCAGAGCGCCTATAAGCCCCGGCGCGTACGTGACGGCTATTGCGTCTAAGTCCAATCGGCTGACTCCCGCCTCTTCCAATGCCTGGTCGGCAAGGCCCGATATGGCCTCTATGTGCCTGCGGGAGGCGAGCTCGGGGACTACTCCCCCATAGACGGCGTGAAGCTTAACCTGCGACAAGACTACGTCGGAGAGCACCTCGCGCCCGTCGCGCACGACGGCCGCGGCCGTCTCGTCGCATGAGGATTCGATTGCGAGAATGAGCATTTATTATAACCTCCATGGTTTGCGGGACAATTAATATGCTCCGGCCCGCGGGCGCTTTGAGCGTCTTTGCGGCGCTGCGGGCAGGAGGCGCGGCCTCATGTAACTGCTTCTGAATCGCCGGGCAGCGTCAGATTCATGATAACCGCGTCCTCGTCGGGGCGTGTGTAGTAGGCTTTGCGCATACCTGCGGGCAGAAAGCCGCAGAGCGAGTACAGGGCGGCGGCGGGAGAGTTGCTGCGCCGCATTTCAAGCGTCAGATAGCTGAGCTTCTTTTCTTTCGCAAGCTCAATCAGCGCCTCCACCAGCTTCCTCCCTATCCCCCGGCGGCGGTATGACGGCGATACGGCAACGTTGAGGATCTGTCCTTCGTCGGCCGCAACCAGCATGCCGGCCCAGCCTACTATCCTGCGCCGGCACTCGGCGACATAGATAAATGCGCAGGGATTTTCAAGCTCCTCGGCCACGGATGCGAGGGACCAGGGATTTGAAAAGCACTCGTGTTCAAGCCGGGCTATGGCGGCGGCATCGTCCGGGCCGGCGAAGCGTATCACAGTTTTCACAGAATGAATCCCACCGCGTCAAGCAACTGTTTTGCCGTCCGCCTGTATATTTCCAGCGAACCTCCGAACGGGTCAATTATGTCCATATCTGAAAGCGGGCTTATCTTTGCCGCCGCAGAAGGCGCCATCGAGCCCAGCAGCTGGGCCTGATAGCTTGTCATTGTATATATACGGTCCGCCTCGTCTATCATTTTGTTCGTCACCTGACGCGAGACGTGGGAGCTTAAATCTATACCCAAATCGGAGGCGGCCAGTATGGCATTCCCGCTGGCCGGCCCCTCCGAGCGCACGTTAAGCCCGGCGGATTCGGCCAGCGCGTCGACTCCTCTCTCCGCCGCCAGCTTGTTGAATATTGCCGCCGCCATGGGGCTGCGGCATGTGTTGCCCGTGCATACAAACAACAGCTTCTTCATCTTTCACCTCATTACCTCGATCAGTGAGCATCGTACCAGCTCCTGCCGGATTTTGCCTCGGCAATAAGCGGAACCCTGAGCTTCGCGACGCTCATCATCTCCTCGCACAGGATTTCTCCTGCCCTGCGCGCCTCATCCTCCGGAGCCTCTATTATCAGCTCGTCGTGCACCTGAAGTATAAGGCGCGCGCGCATATTCTCCTTTTTGAGGCGCTCGTGCACATGTATCATCGCGAGCTTAATAATATCCGCGGCGCTGCCCTGTATAGGCGTGTTGAGCGCGACGCGCTCACCGAAGCTGCGTATGTTGTAGTTTGAGCTTTTCAGCTCCGGCACCGGCCTGCGCCGCCCTAAAATGGTTGAAACATAGCCGTCCGCCCTGGCTTTTTCCACTATGCTCTTCATATAATCGCGCACGCCCGAATACTTGGCCAGGTAGCTGTCGATATATCTGCGGGCCTGTGCGCGCGTTACGCCAATGTCCTGCGAGAGGGAAAAGTCGGATATGCCGTACACTATGCCGAAATTCACGGCCTTTGCCGAAGAGCGCTGCGCCGGCGTTACCTCCGAGAGAGGGATGTTCAGAACCTGCGAGGCCGTGACGGCGTGTATGTCTCCCCCGGTTTTAAAGGTCTCTATCATCGCCGCATCGTCGGCTATATGCGCCAGAATGCGCAGCTCTATCTGCGAATAATCCGCGTCTACGAGGACGCAGCCCGGCGCGGCCACGAACATCTTGCGCAGCTCGCTGCCCAGCTTCGTGCGAACCGGAATGTTCTGGAGATTCGGGTCCGTCGAGGACAGGCGTCCTGTCGTCGTCACCGTCATCTGGAAGCTCGTGTGTATCCGGCCGTCCGGAGCTATGACCTTAATAAGACCGTCCGCATATGTGCTTTTGAGCTTAGTCAGCTGCCTGTACTCAAGTATCAGGTCGATTATCGGGTGGCTTCCGCGCAGCTTCTCCAGAACCTCGGCGTCCGTCGAATAGCCCGTTTTGGTTTTCTTTACGGGCGGCAGGCCGAGACCCTCAAAGAGCAGCTTCCCAAGCTGCTGGGTCGAGTTGATATTAAACGGCCCGCCGGCCAGATTATATATCTCTTTCTCCAGATCCGCTATGCGGTTCGAGAGCATGCTCCCAAACTCGCGCAGAGCGGCGGCGTCGACAAGAAAGCCCCTATACTCCATATCGGCGAGCACGGCGCAAAGCGGGAGTTCGACGTCGCGCAAAAGCTCCTCCATTTCCTGCTCGCGCAATAGCGTCCTGAGCGCGGCCTCAAGCTCCAAACAGGCGGCGGCATGTTTACACAGAGCGTCGGCCGAGGTTTTTATATCGCCCAGCGGAGCGAAGGCGTCCTTCGCCGTAAACAGCCTGCCGCCCGGCAGCTCCCTGTGCAGATAGCGCACGGAAAGCTGCTCGAGCGAATAGCTCGTCGCGGCGGGGTCGAGAAGGTAAGCGCCGAGAGCGCTGTCAAACTCAAAGCCTCCGGATTCAATGCCGTTTTCAAGCAGAACGCGCATAAGCTCCTTTACGTCATGCGAGCATTTTTGGACTTCAGCTGAAAATATATCGGCAAGCAGTGCAAAATAGTCGCCCTCAAATCCGTTTTTTAAGAATACGCAGGCTGCTTCGCCGTCATAAACCGCGACGGCGGCAAGCTCCGGCGCGCAGAGCACGGCGGCGCGCGGGACGTGGCGCCATTTATCTATCAGCTCCCGCGCGCGCGCGGGCGAGGATACTATCTCGGCCTCACGGGCCGCAGCCTCTTTAGCAGGCTGCGCAGCCTCGTCGGGAGTCAGTTCCAGCCTTTCTATAAGCTTATTGAATTCAAGGCGTATGAAAAGCTCGTACAGCCGCCTGCTGTCCGGCTCGTGTATGATATTGCTCTCCGGCGCTATGTCAATCGGCACATGCCTGTCTATCGTGGCAAGCTCGTACGACATACGCGCAGCCTCAATCCCCTCGCGCAGCTTTTGCTTTACGCTCTCGCGTATGTCCAGAGCTTCCAGGTTCTTAAATATCTCGTCTATAGTCCCAAAACGGCATATAAGTTCGCGGGCGGTCTTTTCGCCGACGCCGCGGACCCCGGGAATGTTGTCTGACGGATCGCCCATGAGGGCCTTGAGGTCGACCATCAGGCGCGGGGGGAAGCCGTAATCCTCTTTGAATTTATCCTCCGTATAGTCGGTTTCTATCGTCTGCCCCTGCCTGGTGGAGACAAGCTTGACGCGCACATTCCCGCCGACAAGCTGAAGGCTGTCCCTGTCCCCGGTGACGACGACGCACTCATGGCCTTCCTCTGAGCAAATCCGCGCGACGGTGCCAATAATATCGTCGGCCTCGTAACCGGCGAGCTCATAGCGCGGTATGTTCATGGCGTCCAGCACCTCGCGCAGTACAGGCATCTGGACGGCCAGCTCGTCCGGCATGCTCTTGCGCTGCGCCTTGTAGCCCTCGTATTTCTCATGGCGGAAGGTGGGCGCACTAAGGTCGAAGGCGACGCAGAGCGCGTCGGGCTTTTCGGAATCGCAGATCTTCAGAAGTATCGTGAGAAAGCCGTAGACGGCGTTCGTATAAAGCCCGTCCCTCGTTGAAAGCAGGCGAATACCGTAAAACGCGCGGTTTACTATGCTGTTGCCGTCGAATATCATCAGCTTCATGGGGCCCTTCCTTTCTTGCCGCGCGGACCGTGCCTAGAGCGTGCGCCCGACTTCCGGCCCTGTCTTCCCCGGCGCTTCATGTCAGTGCAGAGGCTTTTCCTTAATTGTCATCAGAGCTTTTGTCACCTCGACAAGCACCTGGGCCTTATACCCATCCTCAATGCTTGAATCTCAGCCAGCAGGGCGCCCTTAGCGGTGGTGACGTAGCGGGGCTCCAGAGCGTTGAGAGCCAGGGCGCAGGCGTTGAGCCTGCATATCTCGCAGGAGCACATATCCATGTTTTGTATGCTGCTGTCCACCGCCCTGCGAACCAGCTCCTCCATTATGTTTATCAGTATCGCGCCCTGCTCTCCCTTTGTGTAGCCTTCCAATAGCAAGTTATTTCCCTCCCGTATTTTCTGCCGCTGCGCGTCGTCTCTGCCGTGTAACATATGAACGGGGCGGCGTTATTTGCTGTCAGCGAGAACTTTTTTTGCCCGTAAAATCGGACGATATGATTTTGAATGCGCAGACAGCGCCGGCCTGCTCCTTTGAGAAGCTGTAATCATATCCCAGCTGATGTTTCGCTAAAATCGAAAGAGCGGAGTTCTTTGCTTCATAGTCCTCAATGAACTCCGCCTGGCCGAATCCTATTACGCTCTCATAAGAATACCCAGAATTGCACGGGTTTCCCCCGCAGTGTTCAATACCGCCTTCGCAGGTCATTTCAAAGCACACGGAAGAGTTCTGTTTAAGTATGTCTGTTTTGCGCCCTTCGCCCGCGCTGTGAAAAAAAAGCTCCAGCAAACCGTCTTTGAGCAGGTATCCAAAATTGAGAGGCACGATGTAGGGAAGGCCGTTGTCAACCATCGCGACATGGCAGACTCTGCACTTTTTTATTATCCTCTCAATCTCCTCAATATCCGTTACTTCAAGCTCTTTTCTTCTCATACTGCCTCCATCGGGCGCAAGGCCCGGGCGAACGATCGGCGCCGCGCGCTATCTGCGCTCCTCTCCGGGGACGCACGGCTCTATATGCTTTCGCCTCAGGCCCTGTCCAAGATTCCGGCATGCCGCCCTATTACGCTCTTTTCCACTTTACGCCCTGCGGCGTGTCCTCAAGTATTATGCCCCGGGACTTAAGTTCGTCTCTTATCCTGTCGGCCTCGGCCCAGTTCTTTGCCTTGCGCGCCGCCTGTCGCTGCTCGATCATCGACTCAATTTCGGAATCGATGGATTCGTCCTTTTTATTGTAGAGCAGGCCGAGGACGTCCGTCAGCTCCGTCAGGCGCTTATGGCAGTCGGTCGCGAGCTCTTTTGAGGGCTTTTCAGTGACGGCGGTATTGATCTCGCGCACCATCTCAAAGACGGCGGCCAGGGCGTACGCGGTGTTGAAATCGTCCTCCATAGCTTCTATGAACTGGTCGCGGTACTTGCCGAGAAACGCGGCGTCTGCGCCGGGCTCGCTCGGAGCGGTCTCCATCAGGAAGCAAAGGTTGCTCTCGGCTGTGTACAGGCGCTCGAGCGCCGCTTTGGCCTGAAGAAGCACCTCGCCGGAGTAGTTAATGGGGCTGCGGTAATGCGCCGAAAGCATGAAATAGCGTATGGTCTCGTACCCGTAGGCCTCGGCGGCCTCGCGGACAGTGAAAAAGTTGCCGAGGGACTTGGACATCTTTCTGTTATCAATGCTTATAAACCCGTTATGCATCCAGTAATTGACGAATTTGCAGCCGTTGGCGGCCTCCGACTGGGCTATCTCGTTTTCATGGTGCGGGAAGATGAGGTCCTGCCCGCCGCAGTGTATGTCTATAGTCTTCCCCAGGTAGCGGCAGGACATGGCGGAGCACTCGATGTGCCAGCCGGGTCGGCCCTTTCCCCAGGGGGAGTCCCAGGAAGGTTCGCCGGGCTTCGCCGATTTCCAGAGCGCAAAATCCATAGGCGACTCCTTTATGTCGCTGACATCGACACGGGCGCCCGCGTCAAGCTCCTCAAGAGGCTGGTGCGAGAGGCGGCCGTAAGATTCAAAGCTTGAGGTTCTGAAATAGACGTCCCCGTCGGCCTCGTAGGCGCAGCCCTTTTCAATGAGCGTGCGCACCATTTCGATAATTTCTGCAATGTTTTCAGTCGCCTTTGGATGGAAGGTGGCCGGGCGTACGCCGAGCCCCCGGGCGTCCTTTTCGTATTCCGCGATGTACTTTTTCGCGATTTCCTCGGATGTGACGCCCTCCTCGTTGGCCCGGTTTATGATCTTGTCGTCCACGTCCGTGAAGTTCTGGACAAACGTCACCTCGTACCCGCGGTACTCAAAATAACGGCGCAGCACGTCGAACATTATGAGGGGACGGGCGTTGCCGACGTGGATTAAGTTATAGACCGTCGGGCCGCAGGCGTACATCTTCACCCTGCCCGGCTCGATCGGTCTAAACTCCTCTTTGCGTCCGGTCATCGTATTAAATATCTGCATAGCTTTCTCCTTTAGTGCTCTTTTTAAATCAGGTTTTTGCGCCGTCTATTCCCGTACCTTTTGCTCCTTCAAAAGGTTTTCCAGCTCTTCAATACGCCGCTCCAGGCGGTCGAGCTCCTGCTGGATCGGGTTCGGGATATGGACGTGGTCCAGCTCGGCGTTCTCGCGCCTTTGCTCATCCTCGCTCCGGAGTATGAATTTGGCGGGTATGCCGACGGCCGTGCAGTCGTCCGGCACGGCGGAGAGAACGACGGCGTTCGAGGCTATCTGGACGTTGTTGCCGACTCTGAACGATCCGAGCACTTTTGCGCCCGCGCCTATCATTACGTTGTTTCCTATGGTCGGGTGGCGCTTGCCCTTTTCCTTGCCGCTGCCGCCGAGAGTAACGCCCTGGTACAGCAGAACGTCGTCTCCTATTTCAGCCGTCTCGCCAATTACTACGCCTGAACCGTGGTCAATCACGAAGCGGCGGCCTATCCTAGCGCCGGGGTGTATTTCTATACCGGTCATGAAACGGGAACACTGGGAAATAAAACGGGCAAAGCCCTTCATCCCGTGTTCATGCAGCCAGTGTGCTATACGATGCCAGAAAAGCGCGTGTACGCCGGGATAAAGCAGCAGTATGCCGACTGCCGAACGGGCAGCCGGGTCCCGCGCCTTGTAGGCTTTGACAATTTCACGGACTCCCATGTGTGATGGCTCCTTATCTGCTTTTGATCACGTCGTAGTTCTTAATGAAGTATTCCGCGCCGGACCAGACGGTCGTCACGAGCATGCAGCCGACGGCTACGCCGTTTACCGTAATAACGCCCGGTATAACCTCTATTGACGCCAGCGGGGTTATCATTATGCAAATAGCCACGATGGATGTTACGGTCTTAATTTTGCCGGAAAAAGCCGCCGCTATGACGCGCCCGTTTGTAACCGCGATGAGGCGCAGGCCGGTGACCGCAAATTCCCGGGCTATGATTATCATTGCCGCCCAGCTTCTTATCTGCCCCCAGCCGGTGAATATGAGTATGGCCGCTGTAACAAGCAGCTTGTCGGCCAGAGGGTCCAGGAACCTGCCGAAATCCGTTTCCTGCTTGCGGCTGCGGGCTATGTAACCGTCCACAGCGTCCGTCGCGCTGGCGACTGCGAATATGGCCAGAGCCACCCAGTTGGAATACGGAAGGTCTGATAGAAGTACCAGCATAAAGACCGGTACCATAATTATTCGCACAAGCGTGAATTTATTGGCAGTATTCACGTTGCCACCGCCTTAGCTTCAGTATAATGCTTCACCCGTAAGATCTCCGTCCTCGGCGCCGTTTATCTTTACAATGACGAAGCTTCCCGGAATTGCGTTTCTTGCCGAAAACAGGACTCTGCCGTCTATTTCGGGCGAATCGGCAAAGCTGCGCCCGAAATAGAGCCCGGTTTCCGGGTCGAGCCCCTCGCACAGAACCTCGAGATTTTGTCCCAGACGGCTTTCATTATACTCATCCATTATGCTCGATTGCAAGTCGTTTATAAGAGAAATACGTTTTGCCACGGTTTCGGCGTCCGCAGCGCCCGGCATGTCTGCCGCCGGCGTCCCTTCCTGCGGTGAAAACGGAAATACGCCGACACGCTCCAGCCTTACCTCCCGCAGAAATTCGCAAAGCTCGAGGAATTCCTGCTCGCCTTCTCCCGGAAGGCCCGAAATCAGGCTCGTGCGAAGAACTACGCCCGGTATGCGCTCTCTCAGCTTTTTAAAAAGCTTTAATAGTTCGGCCTTTTTGCCCCGGCGGTTCATCGCGCGGAGTATTTTGTCATTGCAGTGCTGTATCGGTATATCCAGGTATTTAACCACCTTGTCCTCGGAGGCTATGACGTCAATAAGCCCGTCGTCCAGCTCGTCGGGATAGAGGTAGTGCAGCCTCAGCCAGTGCAGCTCCGGAATAGCGCAAAGAGAGCGGATAAGCTCCCCGAGCCGTCGGCGGCCGTAATTGTCCGTACCGTAGCGCGTGATGTCCTGCGCAACTACTATGAGCTCGCGCGCGCCGGATTTAACCAGTTCCTCGGCTTCCGCGACTATATCCTCGAACCTGCGGCTCCTGAACCTGCCGCGCAGCGACGGTATGACGCAGTAGGAGCAGCAGTTGTCGCATCCCTCGGCTATCTTAATATATGCGGTCCAGGGCGGCGTGGACACAATGCGCCCGCACTCCTCCGTAGGCGCGTTTATGTCCGGGTATACTTCGGGCGTTTCGCCGCCGAGCGCCGCGGCAACGACATCGGCGACCTCGCCGTATCCGCCTGTGCCTATTACGGCGTCAACCTCGGGCATTTCCTCGCGAATTGACTTCCTGAACCGCTCAGCAAGGCAGCCGGCCACGATAATCTTCGGATAGCCGTTTAGCTTCCGCGAGGCGGTTTCAAGTATGCTGTCTATTGCCTCCGAAACGGCGGAGTCGATAAATCCGCAGGTATTGATAACCACCGCGTCGGCCTCTGATACGTCGCCGGTCAGCGAGAAGCCGGCCTTATCCAGAAGATACATCATTTGTTCGCTGTTTACCAGGTTTTTTGCGCAGCCCAGGGAAATAAGCGCGACTGTATTTGACATTTGATTCCTCGATAAGTTTCTTAATGTTTGAGTTTTTTCGCGAAATTGGCCTCAGCCCGGGACAACAAGGAATATACCGGGAGAGGCGTTATTCCCGGCTGAGATACCTGTCGATTGCCTCTTTTATTTCCTGCCATCCGAACCCGCGCCGCTGCAGCGCGGCGTTTAAACGCTTTAGCTCCGCCCTGTCCGGCTCTTTTACGCCGCCAAGCTTCTTTTCTATAAACCTGTCTATAGCGTCCGGGCACGGTTCCGCGCTCTCAAGAACACGCAGGGCAGTTTCGCGCCCGATTCCCCGCCTGCTCAGTTCCTGTTTTATGCGTGAAGCGCCGAAGCCCTTGCGGGAATAGTGGCGCGCGATAACCTCGGCGTACTTTTCATCGTCAACCGCCCCTATTTCGTGCATCCAGGCCACAGTCTGCCCGGCCTCGCGGGGCTCAACGCCCTTCTCTTCGAGCTTTTTTAAAAGCTCCTTTTCCGAGAGGGGGCGGCGCGCGAGCATGGAGGCGGCCAATTCCCTCGGGTTAAACGTCCGAGCCATCGTTGAAGTCTTCGGCAGTGATATCGATGGCCCTTCCCGCAGCGCGCGCGGCTATTTTGCTCTGGTTGCTCATGAGCTTTTCCGCGTTCCGGCGTATCTCCGCCTCCACCTGGGCGGCGATCTCCGGATTGTCGCGCAGGTACTGCTTGGCGTTGTCTCTGCCCTGGCCTATGCGCTGGTCGCCCAAAGCGTACCAGGAGCCGCTTTTGGTTATGACGTCGGCGCGGACACCGAGGTCAATCAGCTCGCCCTCGCGGGATATGCCTTCGCCGTACATTATGTCGAATTCAGCCTCTCTGAACGGGGGCGCAACCTTGTTTTTTACGACCTTTGCCCTTGTGTGGGAGCCCACGACTTCGCTGCCCACCTTGAGCGTCTCAACCTTGCGCACGTCGATGCGGACGCTGGCGTAGAACTTAAGTGCGCGGCCTCCCGTCGTCGTCTCGGGATTGCCGTAAACGACGCCTATCTTCTCGCGCAGCTGGTTAATAAAAACTACGATGCAGTTCGTCTTTGAAATGACGCCCGCGAGTTTCCTGAGAGCCTGGCTCATAAGCCGCGCGTGCAGGCCGACAAAGCTCTCGCCCATTTCGCCCTCTATCTCGGCGCGGGGCACAAGCGCCGCGACCGAGTCCACAACGACTATGTCAATAGCGCCGGAGCGTACAAGCGCCTCGGTTATTTCCAGAGCCTGCTCGCCGGTGTCCGGCTGGCTTATGAGAAGGCTTTCTATATCTACGCCCAGGGCGCGGGCGTAAGCCGGCTCAAGCGCGTGCTCGGCGTCTACGAACGCGGCCTCGCCTCCCTTTTTTTGCACCTCGGCAACCATATGGAGCGCCAGTGTCGTCTTGCCAGAGGACTCAGGGCCGTATATCTCTATAATGCGCCCCTTAGGCACCCCACCTATGCCAAGCGCCAGGTCGAGGGACAGCGAGCCGGACGGGACTGACTCGACATTGACGCCCAAGTTTTCGCCCAGGCGCATTATCGCGCCCTTGCCGTAGTCCTTCTCTATCTTTTCCAGAACTGTTTCCAGAGCCTTTTTCCTGTCGGAAGCCGGGCCGACAGCCGGGAGCGGAGCTTTTTTCTTACTGTCCATGCTTTCCTCCTAAATATCAGCCGGAGCGGGCCGCCCCAGGGCGGCGTCCGGCTTTTTATCCTTCATAGCGGGCTGTCACGACCCGCTCAATTCCCGCCGTATCAAGCAGTATTTCGGTGTTTATATAGCCGTTTCTCTCCAGTATCGACGCGACTGCCCGCGCCTGGAGCTCGCCGCACTCAAACAGTATATGTCCGCCCCGTTTCAGGCAGAGGGAATAGTTTTTCGCCACAGAGCGGAAAAAGTCCATCCCGTCGCGCCCGCCGTCAAGTGCCAGCATGGGTTCAAACAGCCTGACGGAATCGTCCAGGTTGTTAAGCTCCCCTGTCGGGATGTATGGCGGGTTGCAGCATACTATGTCGAACTGGCCCAGCATGGGCGGCGCCTCCTGCCTGGCGTCGCACCTGATTGTGACCGCCCTTGCCGATAGCCCGTGAGCGCGGGCGTTCCATCTCGCGGCCCGAAGGCAGGCTTCGTCAATGTCCGCCAGGACGATACGGCTGTCCGGGACGTTTTTTGCCACGGAGATGCCTATACAGCCGCACCCGGCACACAGGTCGAGCACACGCGCGCCGCGTATCTCTCCGGCCATTTCGATCGCGCGTCTGGCCAGAACCTCGGTATCCGCGCGCGGTATGAGAACACTGCGGTTAAGCGCGAACGTCAGCCCCATGAAGTCCCATTCTCCGATTATATATGCGACGGGCTCTCCGCCGAGGCGGCGCAGCGCCATATCCTCAAGCCTTAAAGCCGCTTCCTCGGAAGCGTAAAGCGCTCTGTCGCGGTAAAAACCCTCCGGCCTTTTGCCCGCGGCTGCACATACCATCTCGCGCGCCTCCAGGCCCGCCGCCGCGATACCCGCTTCCGAGAGTCTGTTACGGAGCTCAAGATACATGTCGCCGTAGGTCTTCACCATCTGTCGGCGCCCTCCTCCTCCGGGATGACAAGCTTGAGCGCCTCAATCCCCACGCGTATCATATCGTCGTCGGGCTCGTTGGTGGTTATGTGCTGGAACCACATCCCCGGAGCCGTGAGTATGCGTGTCAGCCTGTTGTCATACCGCCCGGCGAGGCGGTTGATTTCATAGCTTATGCCCACTACGACCGGGAGAAGCAGAAGCCGCAGCAGTACGCGCAGTATGACATTATCCGCCGTTATCACCATGAAGATGAGAATGCTTATAACTATGACCGTGAAAAGGAAGCTCGTCCCGCAACGGGGGTGAAGCCTCGGCTGTTTTCTTACGTTTTCCACGTTGAGCGAAAGCCCCGCCTCGTAGCAGTGTATCGTCTTATGCTCGGCTCCGTGGTAGGCGAAAACCCTTTTCATATCCGAAAGCCGGGAGCACAGAATAAGGTAGCCAAGGAAGATAGCGACACGTATCAAGCCCTCTAAAAGGCTGCTTATTACGCGTGAACCGATGAGGCCGCGCAATAGACTTGCAATCAGCGTCGGAACTATGAAAAAAAGGCCGACGGAAAAGGCCACGCCTAAAAATACCGCGACCCAGATTATTAGCTTATCTGCCTTGTCGCCGAACTTGCGCCCGATCCACTCGTCCATCTTTGAAGGCTTCGCGTTTTCGTCCTCCGGGAAAAAGTTAGCCGAGTACATGAGGGCGGATACTCCCTTGGCCATTGAATCGAAGAAATTGACTATTCCGCGTATAAACGGCCAGCCGAGTATAGGATACCTGTCCTTAATGAGCTTTATATCCTCAACCTTTGTTTTTATACCGTCCGGTGCGTTGACGACCACGGACTGTTTTTTGGGGCCGCGCATATAGATGCCCTCTATGAGCGCCTGGCCTCCTATAATCGTTTTGAATTTTCCCGCCATAAATTATCCTTTTCCAGCCCCGCCATCCTTTGGCGCGGAGCCATATAAATCATTACGAGGCCTTATTTGCGCTCAACGCGCCCCGGGCGAAGCCTCGCCCCGCGGCCGGCCGGATTTAGCGCCGGCCTTTAGTTCTGCGTCTCCGGCGCCGCTACCGAAATGGGCAGATACACGCTTACAATACAGCCGCCGCCCTCGGCGTTGGCAATAACCAGCCTTCCGCCGTGCATGGTCACTATCTCCTCGCATACGGCAAGCCCGATGCCGCTGCCGCGTTCCTTGGACCTGCCCTTATAGAACTTGTACTTGACGTTTGGCAGCTCGTCCTCGGGTATGCCCGGCCCGAAATCCCTTATCCTGACGACTATGTTCGTCTGCTCGACAGATATGGAAACGTCGATGCGCTTTCCTTCCCTGCCGTGCTTTGCGGCGTTGTCCAGAATATTGAGGAAGACCTGCTTGAGCCTCTGCCCGTCGCCCTGGACAGGAGGCATGGATTCGGGGCACTCGTCGTCGTAATTGAGCTCTATCCCGTCTCTTCTGAGCAGCTCCCCGTATGTGAAAACCGTATCCTCCAGCACGGCGCGCACGTCGGTCTGTTTTATCGTGAGTTTGAAGCGCCCGGTCTCCATGCGCGTAAACTCCAGAAGCTCCTCCACCATTCCGGTAAGGCGCCTGGCTTCGTTGAGCATTATCCTTATGCCGCGCCCGATCTCGTCCGTATTTTTAAGGTCCCCGCTGACAAGCGTCTCTCCCCAGCCTGTGATGGCGGTAAGCGGGGTGCGCAGTTCGTGCGACACGCTTGAGATGAAATCTGTCGTCATCGTCTCGGAGTGGCGCAGGTTGATGGACATTTCGTTAATAGTGCTGGCCAGCTCGCCTATTTCGTCGTTATAAACCTTTTCGATGCGGACACCGTAGCTGCCGGCGGCTATACGCTTTGCTATATCCGTTATCTCGACTACGGGCTCCACAATGGAGCGGATAAACAGGGAGCTGGGTATGATGACGATTATCATTACAAGCGCGCCGGCCGCCGACGCAATCAGGACGGAGATCAATATCTGCCTGTCGGCCCTACTAAGGCTCGTTACATACCTCATTACGCCTATAACCTGATCTTTCGCGAATACAAGAGGGCTGGAAACCGCCATGATATGCTCGCCCGTATTCGGGTCATACCCGGTCCAGAGGCTGACTTCGCCCGAGTCTATGGCCCCGGTTATATCCGGAGTACCCGGATTCATGCCCGCCGTGAGGCCGTAGGTGGAAATAACTATCCTGCCGGAGGTGTTTATAAACTGCAGTTCAAGCTTGTCTCGCGATTCAAACGTCTCGGTGAAGTGGTACGCGCTCTGATAGTACTCGCTGTAGCTGCTTGTTATATAGTTATTGAAAAAATCGGTCGAGGTGGAGGCGGTCGTGTGCAGGCTTGTGCGGATGCTGGAGTAGAAATAACTGGATACGCCCACGGAAAAGGCGAAGATCGAAAAGACCACGACGATTAACACGACGAGGACGCTGTTTAGCATCCATCTTTTCCGAATGCCCTTAAGTCTGTTAAAGAGCTTCAAGCCCGTCTCCTCCGAATCCAGCTGACTGCCGGTTTAAAATCCCCATTTATAGCCATAGCCCCAAACCGTCGTTATATATATCGGGTTGGCCGTATCGTCCTCAATTTTAAGGCGCAGGCGCCGTATGTTGACATCCACGATCTTAAGCTCGCTGAAATAATCCCGGCCCCAAACCGTGTTGAGAATGTCTTCCCGCGAGAGGGCCTTGCCGGGGTTGTCCATAAACATCTTCATAATGGTATATTCAACCTGAGTGAGCTTAATCCTCTTGCCGTTCTTCTCCAGCGTGCGGTTGCGTGTGTTGAGCACGAAGGGGCCGCGGCGTATCTCGCCGCTGTCGTCCTCCTCGTCGCCTCCGACCCTGCGGTACAGGGCGTCAACGCGCGCTGTCAGCTCCGCGGGTGAAAACGGCTTTGTAACATAGTCGTCGGCCCCGGTCATAAGCCCCGTTATCTTGTCCATCTCCTGCGTGCGAGCCGTCAGCATAATTATGCCGATTTTGGAATCGTTCGCGCGGATGCGGCGGCACACCTCGAACCCGTCTATATCCGGGAGCATAATGTCCAGAATTGCAACCTTAATGTCCGGGTTGAGCTGCAGCTGACGCAGCGCCTCCTCGCCTTTTTCCGCCTCGATCACATCGTACCCGGCGCGTTTGAGGTTTATTACAATGAAGCTTCTTATGTTCAGCTCGTCCTCAAGCACCAGAACCTTTTTCATAAGGCCCACCTCCGTTAATTAAGTCTCGCCCGTGTTCCATTCCTTGCTTATCAGCGAGAATCTGGAAACGATCTGCGTCCTGTCCACGGCGTATTCCCAGTCGTCGTACGCCTGCAGGAATTCATACGCGTAGACCGTATCGGCTGTCTTTACAAGTGTGGCGCGGCCCCCCAGAGATGCACGGACGTGACGATTATCCCCCGTCAGAGTGTGTATGCGCAGAAACGGCGCCGGTTCAACGTCCTCTCCCCTCCAGATGAGGAAGGTCACCGTACGCTGCCCGGATACGGAATCGTCGCGCGTGACTGTTATATTGTCCGCCCATTTCTGGGGCAGGCGTATGAACCAGCCGTCCGCGTAGTTGTGGTAGGTCACCATTTTGACGTTCGGCGTCCCGTCCAGGTAGTAGCTGCGCCAGTATATCTTCCAGAACTTCTCGGACGAGCCGTACGCCGAGTATACCGGGAACTGGACGGGGTTAGGCAGCTCCATTACTCCGTCAAGGTCTATATCCGTAGCGTATGTTACGTAGCTGCGCAGAGTCTCGTTGGAGACTCCCGTCCACATGTCGAGAGTGATGTTTTTTAGATTCGAGTCAGAAAGCGCGAAGATATCGGTCACAACGCTGCTGCCTTCAGACAGCTTCGAGGCCACAAATACGGCGGGAATCATATCCTCCAGATAGCCGCTCTTTATTCTGGATACGGACGATATGCCCTCCGACATTGAGGCTGTAGTGCTGGTCACCGTATCGTCCGCTCCGAAATCGAGGAGCTCCGCGACCCCTGCCTTTTCCTCGCTCTCAAAGCGTATAACGAGAATCTCCGGCAGCGTGTCCGAATCTAAGTCTGTGAAGGCGCTCACTGAATAATTGCTTCGGGCCAGCTCCCTGACGCTCCAGTCTTTCACAGAATGGACGGTGAGAGCTTTGGCTACGCCGCTCGACATGCGCCACCCGGCTACAATCTCCTGTATGCCGTCGCCGTCAAGGTCGTAGTAGTTGACGGAGTCGATACTGGTGCCGTCCCCCTCTATTATGGCCGCGGTCTCATACTTGTCGTTCAGCATCTGGAAAACTATTATTTTCAGCGGCTTCTCGTCGCCTGTCTTAAAAAAAGCCACGGCCTCGTCCTTGCCGTCCCCGTCTATATCGCGCAGCTGGACAGACTGGCGGTTGGAGCCTGAGACCGGCGCGGAGTACTCGGCGCCTGCCGAGAGGGTTTTATCAATGGCGTCCTGCAGCTCAAGATATTCGGCCGGAGGTTTGGGCAGGCTGTAAAGCTCCTCGCCGGTCTTGAAAAAACAGCCGGAGAGCAGCATAAGCGCCAATGCCGCCGGTATTATTCTAAGAGACGCCGCTTTTCTCATATTAGACTCCATTAACGCAGTTCTTCCTGATATTGTACCACAATACATCGTTTGTGTACAGTCATTTTAATCTGCCGGAGCGCGCTCAAGTGTAAATAATCCTTGAATTTTCTCCGGCTTTGGGTTAAAATATCTCTGCCTTGAAACTCGGCGCGTCGCGCGCCGGGTTTATACGCCGGTATGATGGAATTGGCAGACGTGACGGACTCAAAATCCGTTGGTGGCAACACCGTGTCGGTTCGACCCCGACTACCGGCACCAGGAAGGCCCTGAAGCCCGCGGCGCGGGCTTCAGGGCCTTCCTTTTTACATGCTCCGGACAGCGGGCTTTGACCGGTATCGGCCCCCTGCAAGACAGAGCGGAGGGCCCGCCGCCCTGTTTAAGAGAGGTATAGCCCGGTCCTGCCTCTTCATAATTTTTGCTTATTGAATTATTATGGTTTTTCATATACAATGAATATGACAGTTGACATTTTTTACTGTTTTGCGCAATTAAGTAACATTATCACAGAAAAACAGTACACATCGTGCGATAATTAACTTATGCAAAGCCCCAAAATCATTATGATTATGAAAGGAGCGGCAGATATGGCACTCGGAACATATGAACAGTACGAGCAGAGAATGCTGAAAATGAAACCCAACATATACCTAAACGGGAAAAAGGTCGATCGCTCGGGAGACTGGATAAAGGGCGGAATGTACGTCATGAAGCAGACGTACGACTGCGCTTTCGACCCGGAATACGCGCCCGTCACAACGGCCGTATCACATCTCACCGGCGAAGTCATCAACCGTTTTTCTCACATCCACCAGTCAAAAGAGGACCTGCTTAAAAGGCAGCAGATGACAAGGGCCCTGTGCCACAGGGTCGGCGGCTGCACCCAGCGGTGCATGGGGACGGACGCCATCAACGCGCTCAACATAGTTACGTACGACTGCGACAAGGCTCTCGGCACGAAGTATTACGAGAGGTTTATCGAATTTCTGAAGTATTTCCAGAAGTACGATTTGATCGCCAACTGCGCCCAAACAGACGTTAAGGGCGTGCGCGGCCTTCGGCCCGGCCAGCAGCCCGACCCGGACCAGTACCTGCGCATTGTAAAGACGGACGCGGACGGAGTCGGTATAGACGGAAAACCGGCTAAAGGCATCATAGTCCGAGGCGCCAAGGTCTGCAATTCCAACGCCCCGTATGTGGACGAGATAGTCGCTCTTCCCTCTCGTTTCATGGGCGCGGATGAAGCGGAGTACGCCGTCGCCTTCTCGCTTCCCGGGGACTGGGACGGCATTAAAATCCTGGCTCTCCCCGGCTCGCACCCGAAGAGGACCCAGCTCCATGCCCCAATAACTGACGTGGGCGACGTCGAATCAATGACGGTTTTTGACGACGTTTTCGTTCCTTACGAAAGGGTATTCATGAACGGGCTTGAGAACCCGAACGTCGTAATGTACGCGGGCTATCTCGCGCTGATGTTCGCGAACTACCACAGGCACTCTTATACCGGCTGCAAAACCGCGGTTTCAGAAGTCCTGGCGGGGCAGGCGGCTCTTGTAGCCGATTTAAACGGCATTTCCAAATACCAGCACGTAAAAGAGAAGATCTCGCATATAATAGGGACCGCGGAGCTTGTTTACGCCGCGGGCGAGGCCAGCGCCCACCACGCGGCAAAGTTTGAAAACGGCTGGGTGCCGGACGAGATACTGACAAACGCGGGCAGGAGGCTGGCCGGTGAGGAGATCTATAAGGAGTATTCGATCCTCGCAGACCTCACAGGCGGCATATGCGCATCTCTGCCCACCGAAGAAACATACTATGACCCGGAGACGTCAACTTTGGTCAACAAGTATTCCAAGAGGAACCCGGCGTTTTCGGACGAGGATACGCACCGCATACTTCGCATGATGGAGAATAAGCTCTGTTCGCCCTTCTCGGGGGCCGAAATGGTCGCGGGAGTGCACGGCGGCGGCTCGCCTATCATGGAGACTATTACCATGATGGCCAGATATGATCTTGAGCCGCTGAAAAACATAGCCAAGTACCTCGCGGGCATAAACGAGAAATGCCCCGTCTATGTCAGGCCGACGGCCACGCCGAGGGCCATGCTGGATAAATTCAAAAAAACGCAGTTAAAATAATTTGACGTAAACAGGAGATGTAATTATGTCAGAAAAAAAGGTTTTTACGGCGGACGAGGCGAAGAAGTACGGGGAACAGCTGGGCGTAGACTGGTCGAAATTCGACGTCGAGCAGTTCAGGTCCGGTATGGACGTTGAGCTTGAGCACGGCTCGCACGATCCCAACACGAACGTAACGAATAACGATCCTCTTATGACGGCAAAGATCGCGCTTGCGCATCTTAACGAGTTTCCCGATTACTATACGCGCCTTTATCAAATGGAGGAAGAGGCGGAGGCCTACTGGGAGAGTAAAAAATAAGCATGCTTAAAGATGGAACTGCCGCCTTAGGCAGGCAGTCAGAAGCTCTGTTCAGCATAAAAATCGTGCCGCAAAGCGATAACGTTTTGCGGCACGTTCTCTAAAAACATACATTTCGCTTCGCTGTTTAAACAGCCCGCTCTCTCATGCAGTTTAAAAATCTGCGCAGCGCCTCTTTGGGATTCCCGTTGTTCCAAACGGCGCCGAAGGTCAGAAAACGCCTCGGGCTTAAAATTCTGACCACTGAAAACCGCGCTCTGAGATACCGGACGTAATGATCCCGCGGCCAGAATACGACGCCTTCTCCTCTTTCCACGCATTTTAGACTGCCGCCGGTGGACTCCACACGCCTTATTTCCGGGCTTATTCCCAGATCCTTTAATATGTTGTCGTAGTCCTGAAGCTGGCGGGTATCCTCCCCCAGAAACAAAGGGTATTTCTTTAAAAGCTCAATAGCGTCGGTGCAGCGGTTTCCCGGCTCCGACAGCAGGACATACTCGTCCCTGGCCAGCGGGTAAAAGCATATGGGCGGCTCAAACCTGTCGTAATCCCTGATCGTAATGAAGGCTATGTCGGCCCAGCCGCTCTGTATGCTTTCGGCAATCGACTTCCTGTCAATCCTGGTTTCCCGCAGCTCCTTATCGGGATTTAGCCGCGCGAAAGCTTCGAATATGTCCGCAGTGCGCAGCCTGTCGTCCTGCATGGTGAGTATGGGGAACGCTATAATAAGCGTCTTGTCGTCACTCTTCATTTCGGTTCGGGAGGTCAAACGGAACTTCGCCTGGTCTATCGCCATCATATGAGGAGCTATATCGGCGAAAAATGTTTTCCCTTCCTCGGTCAGGCTGATCCCCGCTCCGGAACGCGAAAAAAGAGGGACGCCAAGCTCGCTTTCAAGTGAAGATATGCGGTAGCTCAGTGTAGGCTGGGTGATAAACAGTTCTTCGGCTGCCTTCGTAAAACTCCCGAGCTGCGCGACGCTCAGAAAAGCCTGTAATTGCTTCAGCTCCACCAGAATACCTCCCGTACGGCAATTTCACCCCGCATAATATTATCATAACGCTGCGTATTTTGCACTTAATTTTCCTTCTTTCCCGCTTATTGTTTTTTACGTAAAAAATTCTTGTTAGTACCGGATGGCGGTGTTAGAATATAGCATGCCACTCAATAAAGACAGGGAGGAACAGACATTGACGGCTCTTGAGCTATATAAGGCAAAACGCGATTATAACGTCAGGCTGCGCCAGCTGAACGTTTCCCGATATGCCTCTACGGATGTATTCAGGGAGGCGCACAGCGAAGACCTGGGCTTCGTATTCGA
>JBMNQI010000016.1:0-39760 GCA_050944055.1 Oscillospiraceae bacterium
GCTGGCGAGAAGCAGATTATCTTATCGTTCATCTCTTTGGCCGATTCCAAAATATTCTGGGCATGGTCGCCTATTCTCTCAAAGTCCCCTATGGAGTGGAGAATCGTCGAGGCGGCGTTGGAGTCCTTCTCGGAGAGGCTGCGGGCGGATATTTTGACAAGGAAGGTGCCCAGATGGTCCTCGTACATATCCAGCTCCTCCTCGCCTTTTTCGACTTTCTGCGCCACGTCCTCGTCGTATTTATTTATGAGCGAGAGCGCGTCTGCCATTGTTTCCTTCGCCAGACGGGCCATGTCCACCGCCAGGGAGCGGCACTGGCTGATTGCCACGGACGGCGTGCTGAGAAGGCGGTCGTCGAGAGGCTGGAATATTTCATCCTTGCCCTTGCTCTTTATGGATATTGTGGCAAGCCTGGCAAGCTTATTAGAAAACGGAAGCTGTATTGCAGTATTAATAACATTGAAGGTCGTGTGAAATGTAGCGATCATGACGGGGTTGACCGGCACTGCCATGATGGGCAGGCTGAGGCTTTTTAGAACCAGGAAGACAGCCATGAATAATGCAACGCCTATGATATTAAAATACAGGTGAACAAATGCGGCGCGCTTGGCGTCCGTATTCGCGCCGACGCAGGAGAGAAGCGCCGTGATGCAGGTGCCTATGTTCTGGCCCATTAGTATCGGCAGTGCCGTGGCGAAGCTAATATTTACAGAAAGCGACATGGCCTGCAGTATGCCGATTGATGCCGAAGAGCTCTGTATTATCGCGGTAAACACCGTGCCGACAAGCACGCCGATGATCGGGTTTGAGAAGAGGGTTAATGTACTGCGGAAGCTTTCCAGCTCGCCCAGGGGCTTGACTGCGCCCGACATGAATTCCATTCCGAACATCAGTATGGCAAAGCCCAAAAGGGTCTGGCCAATATCCCGCTGTCTTTCTTTTTTTTGGAAAAAAACGAGCACAACGCCTATTGCCGCCAGAATAGGCGAAAAATTGGCGGGCTTAAACATCTGAAGCAGAATATTGGTGCTTCTGATCCCGGTAAGGCTGAGAATCCAGGCTGTAATTGTTGTTCCTATGTTGGCGCCCATTATGATGCCGACCGTGCGCTCCAGCGTCAGTACGCCCGCGTTGACAAACCCAACGACCATAACCGTTGTTGCCGAAGAGCTCTGAATTACTGACGTAACGCCGGTCCCCAGCAAAACTCCCTTTATGGGCCTAGACGTAGCTTTTTCAAGCAGACCACGCAGGCGGCTTCCCGCGCGTTTTTCCAGGCCGGAACCCATTATATTCATTCCGTACAGAAAAAACGACAGGCCGGCCAGCAGCATAAGGAAGCTGAAAATATCCATTTGTCCCTCCGAATTTTTAATCCTTATAAATCATTAAATTTCTCGGTTTCGAGCCTTTTATACATATTAATAATAAACCAAAAAAGTGGGGTTGTACATACGGATTTCAAACTTTGTGAAAAACAGACTAAACGGATTTATATGCGTTCATATTTTTGAAACAAAAAATTTACTTTACGTAATGGAATTTTACAAATAGGCATTTTATAATCTCATTAATTGTGGTATTATCTGTCTTAGCGTAGACAGCACTGCTATCAGCGCAGCAGCGAGGGAGGAATAAGAGTTGATCGAGGTTCGAAATCTCTGCAAACAGTACGGCAACCATATAGCGGTGGATGATTTGAGCTTCTCCATTTCAAAAGGCGGGATATACGGTTTCCTGGGCCCTAACGGCGCCGGCAAGAGCACGACAATGAATATCATGACGGGCTGCCTGGCCGCCACCTCGGGGGAAGTTATAATCGGAGGATATGATATTCTTGAAAATCCCGAGGAAGCCAAGCGGGGGATCGGGTATCTTCCGGAACAGCCTCCGCTTTATATTGAGATGACACCGGCCGAATACCTGCATTTTGTCGGCGAGGTCAAGGGTCTGAAAAAGTCCGAGCTCGACGCACAGGTCAATACCGCCATGGAGAAGACCGGCGTAACCGAGATGCAGGACAGGCTGATTAAGAACCTTTCAAAGGGCTACAGGCAGCGCGTAGGAATCGCTCAGGCTATCCTGGGAGACCCGCAGCTCATCATACTCGACGAGCCGACGGTCGGGCTCGACCCGATACAAATAGTCGAGATACGGGACTTTATCAGGGAGCTTGGACGCGAACATACGGTGATCCTGAGCAGCCACATACTCAGCGAGGTCAGCGCGGTCTGCGATCACATAATGATAATATCGCACGGCAAGCTGGTTGCAAGCCAGCCGACGGAGGAGATTACAGCCTTCCTTAAAAAGGGAACGAATACTCTCGATTTGACGGTCAAGGGCGACGCGAAAAAGACAGATCAGACGCTTTCGGTAATCCCGGGGGTAAAGCAGGTAAGCGTCGTTCCGGGGACCGAGAAAGGGACTGTGAGAGCAGTCGTCGAATACGACAGCAAGCTCGATCTGCGGGAGGCCGTGTTCCGCGCGATGGCTAGGGCGGACTGCCCGCTGCTTTCAATGACGCTTTCAACAGCGACGCTTGAACAGGTATTTATGGAGCTCACTGCCGAGAACGAGGCCGGGCCGGCCAACATGGAAAATCAGTCTACAGGCGAATCCTCCGGAAAAACGAAGGGAGGCGAGGCGGAATGATCGCGGTATTCAAGCGGGAGCTGCGCTCATATTTCACAGGCATAACGGGTTATATTTTCATAGCTTTCGTTCTGTTTTTCGTGGGCATTTTCGCGATGTTTATAAATTTCAGAAACCGGGTCCCCTACTTTGAGTACGTGCTCGGAAACATGAACTTTGTCTATCTTATCATAATACCGATAATCACGATGCGCACGATTTCGGAGGAGAGGCGCCAGAAAACAGACCAGCTCCTGTATTCGCTTCCAATTAACCTGTCGCTCGTGGTCTGGGGGAAATATCTCGCGATGGTGGCGGTTCTACTTATACCTACCGTCATAATGTGCATCTACCCTGTGTTCCTGAGCTTTTACGGCAGTGTCAACCTCGCTTCGGCATACGGGGCAATTTTCGGCTTCTTTTTGCTCGGGGCGGCTCTGATAGCGGTCGGGCTGTTCCTGTCGTCGCTTACGGATAATCAGATAGTTGCCGCGGTCCTCAGCTTCGGCGTGACCCTGCTCTTCTTTTTGATGTCGCCGCTTGCCAGCCTTGTCCCCTCAACCAGTATGGGCTCGTTTGTAGGCTTTACCGTGCTCGTGGTCATTCTGGGGCTTATAGTCTATCTGATGACGAGAAACTCGACGGCTGCGGCAGGTTCGGCAGTGCTTCTGGAGGGCTGCCTTGCGGCCATATACTTCATAAAGCCTGAAATCCTGGAGGGCGTTTTCAAAAACCTGCTCAATTCGCTTTCCGTTTTCACGCGGCTTGATAATTTTCTTAACGGCATGTTCGACCTGACGGCGGTAGTGTATTATTTAACCATTATCCTGCTTTTCGTGTTCTTTACGCTCCAGAGTATGGATAAGAGGAGGTGGAGCTGATGAAGGAAAACGGCGCAAAAGGCGGAAGCAGCCGTGCCCTGAGGATGGGCGGATTCAGCACGCTGCTCGTTGTAATTGCCATCGTAATCGGGATTGTCGTCAACCTGCTTGTGGCGAAAATCCCCTCCAAGTATATAAAAATAGACAATACGTCGTCAAAAATCTTTTCTATATCGGAGCAGACACAGAAGATAGTTGGAAGCCTGAAGCAGGACGTGACCGTCTACCTTATAGCCCAGACGGGCAGCGAAGCGTCGGCAATTACGGAGATGCTTGACCGCTACGAATCCCTGTCAGACAAGCTGCATATCGAGTACAGGGACCCTGTCCTCTATCCTGGCTTCACCACCCAGTTTACCGACCAGACGGTTACGTCAAACAGCCTGGTTGTAGTTTCCGATAAGCGCTCGAAGGTCGTGCCGTATTCCAGCATTGTGACTACTACCACAGAGATAGTAGACGGCTCGTATCAGCAGGCGACTGTGTTTGACGGCGAGAACCAGCTTACAGGCGCCATCGACTATGTGACGAGCGACGTTCTCCCGAAGATCTATATACTCACGGGCCACGGAGAGCAGTCTATACCGTCGTCTTTCCAGAACTCAATTAGCGGCCAGAATATAGAAACAGACACGCTCAACCTGCTTACAGCAAACAAGGTGCCGGAGGACGCCGACGCTGTGCTGATGTACTGCCCGACGGCCGACATCACCGAGGAAGACATGCAAAAGCTCACGGACTATATGCAGGGCGGCGGCAATCTGCTGCTCATTACGCACCTTATGCTGGAGCCGCAGCCCAATATTGCGGCCTTTGTCGAGACCTACGGGCTTAAAGCCGTCGACGGCCTGGTTATCGAGGGCGACGCCAACCACACCTATTACGGGTATCCGAACTACCTCGTGCCGGACCTCAAGAGCCACGCAATAACTGACCCTCTGATAAAAGGCAACCGTTCCGTGCTTTACGCGGACGCGCAGGGCATCGATATAAGCGCCGATAAACGCGATACGCTGACGGTTACGCCGCTGATAAAAACCTCCGACAAGGCCTATTCAAAGATTGACGTTAAAAACATGACCTCCTCGGCAAAGGAGGCCGGCGATATAGACGGGCCTTTTAACCTGGCTGTCGCAGTCGAAGATACAAAATACAACGGCAAGCTCGTCTGGTTCACTACCTATATGCTTCTGGACGAGCAGATAGACGCGCTTGTTTCCGGCGGCAACACGAATATTTTCCTCAACTCGCTTGCCTGGATGTGCCAGCGCGAGAGCAGCATCACAATTCATCCTAAGAGCCTGACTATGGAGTATCTTGATATCAGCACCGAGAACGGCAGGGCTCTGAACATCTTCTTTATGGGCCTGCTTCCGCTGGCTTCCATCGTAACCGGCGGCGTGGTGTGGTATAAAAGGAAGAAACGCTGATGAAACGCCGTAAAAAGACTTTAATAGCTCTAGTCGCCGTGCTTGTAATATGCGTCGCCTCCTATATAGCCGTGAGCATCATGACGGCGGAGCCGGAGGCGGAGGAGGCTGAAAAGCCAAACGAAACCGTTCTTGGCAAGATGGATGTCGATAAGATCAACTATATAAGTATAACTTACGGCGGCGAAACGAACGAATTTGTCAAGTCCGGCGAAGGAGTCTGGTCGCTCAAGTCCGACCCCTCTTTCCCGCTCGATTTAGACCAGATAGACAAAATGATAAACGTCCTGGACGATATCCGCGCCTCGACCATCGTCACGAGGACGCCGACGGAGGCCGACCTGAGCCAGTTCGGGTTTGACGAGCCGAGCATGATAATCGAAGCGGGAGACTCCGACGGCAACGAGGCTACCTACACGTTCGGAGACCTCAACAGCTTTAACAACCAATACTACATGCTCACGACTTATACGGAAGGCATCTTCATGGAGACGCAGGCGTTTACGAAGCATTTTTCAAAGCAGCTTAACGAATTCGCCGTCCCTGACCCAATGCCAAGCATGCTGGCCCAGAACGTGATGGAGATTACGGTTGAAAAAGGCGGGGAAACGGCGGCTCTGGAGCGTTACGACGCCGACAACCCTCAGATCTATACTGACAGCTACAAATTTATAGTATCCAGCAGCGAGCCCAAAATCGGGGCGGACAACGATATGACCGAGGCCCTGCTCAATTCGCTGACTTCGCTGGAAACCACCAGCTGCTATAACTACAAGGCCGGCGAAGATACTATGAAGCAGTGCGGCATTACGGACGGCATACAGGTCACGGCACGGTATAAGGCCGCGACCGACGACTCGGTGAAGACTTGCCGCGTCACTGTCGGGAAAGAGCATGACGATCAGTCAACCTATGTCCGCATAGGCGATTCGGACATGATATGCCTAATTCCCACAATCGTCGTCCGGGGGATACTGGACTTCGACCCGCTTCTTGTAAAAGCGTCGGATGACATCTGCCTCATTTCCCTGTCGACCGTCGAAGCAATAACCATTACCGACGGTGAGGGCGAATACGTATTCACGGTCGAAAAACAGGGCGAGCACACATTTGAATACTACTTAAACGGTGAAAAGCTTGACAGAAACAAATTCAGGGACTTCTTTAAGGAGCTCACTGGCTTAAAAAGCGTTGCTGTGGATGAATTTGCCGTGGCAACCGCCGGGGAGCCTGAAATTACGGTCGTGTTTAAGCGCAATACCGCTCAGTTCTCCGAATTGGTTCTTAGACTTTTGCCTCTCGACGAGGAGAGCTACCTCGTGGATTTCGGGGGCATGCGCAGCCAGATAGTTCTGAAATCCGACGTGGATGAGATAATTGAGGCTATAAAAGCCCTGCGATGAGCAGAACTTGCACGGCCGCCCGGAATCGCAGCCGGCATTTTGGAATGATTTCGGCGCTTACGCCCGGATACCGCACTAAGAAGGCAAGCCCGCTAACCGCGGACTTGCCTTTTGGTTTCCCGGATTTACAGGCGTGTACAGAGATTCGGCGCCAATACGCCGAACGCCGCTGCTTCCCGCGTCGATTCCAGGATAAGACTTCCTATCTAAGGCCGAAGCGAATTGCCAGTTCTTCTATCTGCTCCTCTGTTATATTTTTTATATCCTGCCCGAGCCTCTTGGCATAGTGGACGCTTTTTGCACTGTATTCGGCGATTTCAAGGCAATCATAGGCGTTTTGAGCCGTATTCGCGGCTACTATCACGCAGTCGTTCTCGATTATAGCAAGAGGCCGGTTGTTTTGCAGGTAGCGGGCTATTTCCCTGTCCCCTGCCCTCCCGGAGCCGAAGGGGAATTTGCGGGACCTCCTTAGGCGGATGCAGCACTCAGGTATGAGGCGCACGTCGAATTCGGCGTCAGTGACGGCAAATGTCATCAGATGCGGCGGGCAGCCGACGGCTACGGCGTTTATATCCGGCTTTTCCTCATAGACCGCCATATGCAGGCCCGCGTCCGGATGGGGCAGCCTGTTCTTCTCGGTGCGCGCGCCGCGTATCAGCACAAAATCCTCCGGCTTAATAAGCGCGTTATCGGCCCCGTCGGGCGTTATTATAAAGCTGTTTTCGTCTATTCTGACGGAGAAGCTCCCCTGGGAGGATGTGAAGAGCCGCTTATGGTACGATCTGCGCGTGAATCTGGCGGCCTCCTCCCTCGCTTTAAGCTCGCCCCCGCTTCTCAATCCGGGCGTAAATTCTGGGAGGGTGAAAGGAGCGGATGCCGCGCGAAGCTGTTCCTCTGTCAGCTCTTTGAGCGGTTTTTCCGTAAGCATGCCGGCGTTAATCTGCGTGCGGGCGCCGAAATTAAGCGCCTCGAACACTTTGTAAGCGTGCCGGAGGCTTTCAACGCTGCCGATAAAAACCCCGTGGTTTTCAAGCATTGCGATGTTGCAGCCTGTCCTGAAAACCTCCGTCACGTTTTTTGCAAGCTCCGCGCTGCCCGGCGTACCGTAAGGCGCTGTTTTACACTCGCCAGCCATTGCGTGCAACGAGGCGATCATGCGCGTTTTCGGCACTTCATGAATAAGGCTCAGGGCGACGAGCGCCGGCGGATGCGCGTGGAGGATCGCCTTAATATCCGGCCTTGCAGCCATTATGCCGAGGTGTATAGGAGTCTCAACAGAGGGTTTTCCGCTGCCTACTATTCTCCCGCCGGGCTCGACTTTTATTATATCGCCATGCGTCAGGCTAGCCTTATCCCCTCCGGAGGGCGAAATCCAGATATTGCCCTTTCCGTCGCGTATCGACAGGTTCCCGCCCGACATGGTGGTCATATCATTGTCGTAAATACGCGCCATTATTGCGCAGATTTCGTCCGCTGGGTGCTGCGTCATATTTGGCATGTGTATCCTCTTTCCTTTGAGCGTCCGCCGTGGGCTTTGCTCTTATAGTGCGTGCGATTGGGGCGCTGCACTTGTTTTTCCGTGAAAATTATATCTCCGCTTCCAGTATTAGTCAACTTCCGGGCGCCGGGCCGAGCGAATCAGGCGCGGACGGGCTAAGTTAACTAATTGCTTGACTTGCCCTGCTTTCGAATGTTATAATTTTCAAAGTCAATTTTACATGCAGTATGCAGGAGGCTCTATGGAAAAGTATAAAATATTCGTACTCAACCCGGGTTCAACTTCGACCAAGGTGGCCATGTACGAGAACGAAGACGAGATCTTCAATATCAAAGTGACTCACGACGCAAATAAGCTGGCCGAGTTCCCCAATATTTCGGATCAATATGAATACCGCTACGAGACAATAATGCAGGTGCTCAAGGAGCAGGGCCAGTCGCTTGACGGCATCTCGGCTGTTTCAACCCGCGGCGGCAGCGTATGCCCGCTGGAAGGCGGCGTCTATCCGATTACCGACCTTCTGGTTGCCGACGCCATGAGCGGGAAGTATCCCAAGCACCCCGCCCAGCTCGGCCCCGCTATTGCCCAGAAAATTGGAAAGCAGTATAATGTGCCCGCTTTCACAGTCAATCCCCCCGATGTGGACGAGTTTGACGATGTCGCCCGCGTAACAGGCCTTTCCACCATATTCCGCAGCAGCCATGCCCACGCCCTGAACCAGAAGGAGACGGCTATACGAGTCGCCAAGGATCTTGGCAAGCGCTATGAAGATTGCAACTTCGTCGTGGCGCACCTCGGCGGCGGCGTGTCCATAACGGCGCACCGCAAGGGCAAGGCTGTCGACACGACCGACGTCATTGACGGCGAAGGCCCGATGGCGCCGACACGCGCAGGCACACTGCCGGCAGTCGCCCTGATCAGGGAGTGCTATTCCGGCAAATACACATACGACCAGATGTACAGCCGAATAACAAAGAACGGCGGCTTCGTCTCCCACCTTGGCACAAGCGAAGTCCTCGACGTAGTAGAGATGGTAAAGTCCGGCGACACATATGCAAAGCTTATATACGACGCGTTTGTGTATCAGGTCGGCAAATCCATAGCGTCAATGGCGGCCGTGCTTGAGGGCAAGGTTGACGCGATCATTCTCACTGGCGGCATAACCCACAACAAGGACGCTATTGACCGCATAGAGAAAATGGTTTCCTTCTGCGGCCCAGTCATACGCCGCCCCGGCGAATTCGAGATGGAGGCTCTCGCGGCGGGCGCGATTAGAGTCCTCACCGGCGAGGAGCAGCCCAAGACCTATACCGGAGTCCCCGTCTGGCAGGGCTTCGACACATGCGGCCATACTGAAAAAATCTGATATTGGTTATAAAGCTGTCCTGAATGCTTCATTAGATAATTTTGGCATTAGGCAACTCAAACGGGCTTAGCCATTTTGGGCTGAGCCCGTTTTTGTCGGCAAAATCCGGGGGAGTGAAGCCTTGATAGCCTGGAGACGGCGTTTCGCTTCAGTTTTCACACGTGTCATTCCATTTCACGGTCGTCTTAAGCAAACCAAAAAAGAACCGGAGAGACGCCAAACCAGGCGCTCCGGTTCTGTTTTGATATAAATTAAACGCAAAAAGCGGCTTCTTTTTGGCAATAATCATTGTTGACATTTTTTTCTTGCCGGAGTAATTTAGTCGTTATGTAAAGGTGAAGGCTTATGATCGGTTTTATTATCGGACTCGCCGCAGGCCTGCTGCAGTTTTTGCTGCTGTCCCGCTTCTCATCGTATGTCACGCGCTCCGGGTCAGGCGCAAGCGCAGCGCTGCTCGGCATTTTGCAGCTGCTGATACCGTTCGCAGTTCTGCTGGGAATGGCTTTTATCAGGCGGCAGGAGCTTTTACTGGCCGGAATTGGTATGACCTCGGCGCTGCTTATCAGCGCCGTCATCAGGTTTGCGAAAAATCGCGCAGCAGGGAGGCGAGTGGATTAATATGCTTAATTGGCTGTTGATGGGCGCCGCCGTCGTTATATCGGCGCTCGGTTTGGTCTGGCGAAAAAGAATTGCCCGAAAGCTGAAGGCTGAGAGTCTTCCTCTAAAACGACAAAAGCGGCTGAAAACGTTATCCACGATTTTGATCGTCATCGGCGCTTACCTCTTCGCCACGCGCGTTTTGAATCTCATCTTCGGCAGCCCGGCCAAGGAAGAGATTAAGGTGAACCTGTTCGCCGAACGCGTTGAATTATTCGGGCTGAACCTTAGCACAACCATTATATACACGTGGATTGTAATGGTTTTTTTAGTCAGCATTGCAGTAATTCTGCGCCTGACGGTGCTGCGGCATATGACGGTTCGGCCCGGCCGCGCGCAAAACGTTTTGGAGCTGGCCGTCGAGTGGGTTAACAATTACACGCACAGTACGGCGAATAATGCGGGCGATGGCCTGGCTTCCTATATTTTTACGGTCGCCGCGTTTCTTGTGGCCTGCGCTTTTCTTGAGCTGTTTGGCCTTCGAACGCCAACTTCCGATATAACGCTGACATTTTCTCTGGCGTTTATAACCTTTATACTTATCAACTATTACGGAATCAAAAAGAAAGGCCTTGGAGGCAGAATCAAGTCGATGGCCTCGCCGTCCCCGGCGATCTTGCCCATCCGCATAATCACGGACCTGGCACTTCCGGTTTCGATGTCCGCCCGCCTTTTCGGCAATATGCTGGGCGGCATGATCGTCATGGACCTTATCTACAGCGCGCTGGGGACGAACGCCGTCGGCATCCCGAGCACGATAGGCTTGTATTTCAATGTTTTTCATCCGCTGATACAGGCTTTTATTTTCATTACGCTGACATTGACATTTATTAACGAAGCAACAGAGTAGGAGGATTAGTATGAGCGATAAAATCGGAATAGCGCTGGCTTTGCTGCCTTGCATCGCGGCGGGGTTATCCATGGGCCTGGCGACGGGCAAAGCGCTGGACGCGGTGGCGCGTCAGCCGGAAGCCTCGGGCAAAATCAACTCGATTTTGCTTTTAGGCCTGGCGCTGACGGAATCGGCGGCAATTTACGGGTTTGTCATTGCCCTGTTGATGCTGTTTGTCAAATAGACTGAAAGGAGGCGGCATTAATGGAGCTGAATCCTCTGGACCTCGTAATCCATATTGTCAACATAGTCGTTTTGTTTGTCCTGCTGCGGTTGATACTGTATAAGCCGGTCGCCCGTTTCCTTTCGGAGCGGTCCGAACGCATAAACAAGCAGCTGTCCGACGCTGAAAACAAGCTGAAAGAAGCGGAAGAGATGAAGCTTGAGTACCAGCGTCAGCTGGACAGGGCCGAGGCGCAGGAACACGATATTGTTCGCGGAGCGGAGGCCAAAGCCGCTCAGGAGGCCTCGGCCATAATAGCCGACGCGAATTCGAGGGCGGAAAAAATAATTGCCGAGGCGCAAGACAGAATCGAGAAAGAAAAAAAGCGCGCGGTGGAGCAAATGCAGGTTGAGATTGCGCAGCTCGCGATCGATATCGCTGCGCGCATTTTAAAGCGAGAGGTCAACGCCGCGGACAGTATATTGATAGCCGAGCAATTCTTTAGCGAAATGAGGACAAAATGAAAAGACCCGTTTTAACGATCGCCCCGTCGTTTGACGAAGCGGCGGTCAAATCTGTCTGTGATGAGTTTTCCGCGCTTTATGGCAAGCCGTTGGATTTTGACGTGGTTCGGGATGAAAAACTCATCGGCGGCTTTATCGCTATGATCGACGGCAAGATTTACGACGCAAGCTTTTCCTCCCGCTTAAACGAGATTTATCGCAGCATGACCCAATGAGGTAGTTTTATGACTGAATCGGCTTTTTCAACTGTCGGTGCATTTTTAAAACAGAAGCTGGCCGGCTATAAGCCCGATCTGAACGTTCATGAGTACGGCGAGGTTCAAAGCTACAGCGACACCATCGTTCAGATAAACGGACTTTCCAACTGCAGATACGGAGAGCTTTTGGAATTTGAGGGCGGGGCTTACGGATTGGCGCTCGACCTCCGGCTCGGAGGCATTGGCGCGGCGCTCATCGACGGAAAGGTTTCGACGGCAAGCGTAGTCCGTCCGACCGGCCGCGTCGCCGAAATCTGCGTCGGCGAGGAGCTGCTCGGCCGTATCGTGGACCCTGTCGGCCGGCCGCTCGACGGACGGTCTCTGAATGTTAAAAAATTCCGTCCTATTGAATCGCCGGCGCCGACCATAATGCAGCGCTCGCCCGTCGATACGCCCCTGGAAACGGGAATACTGACGATTGACAGCATGATCCCGATCGGCCGCGGACAGCGCGAGCTCATTATCGGCGATAGGCAGACTGGAAAAACATCAATCGCGCTTTCCGCAATTTTAAACCAGCGCGGCCGCGGCGTTTATTGCGTGTATTGCGCCGTCGGGCAGAAGGCCTCGACGGTTTCGGGGCTTGTGCACAAGCTGAAAAATGCCGGCGCGCTTGATAACACCGTTGTCGTCGCCGCTTTCAGCAGCGATACGCCCGCTATGCAGTATATGGCGCCGTACGCCGCCTGCGCCGTCGCCGAGGAATTCATGTACAAGGGCCGGGACGTCCTGATTGTCTATGACGATCTGTCAAAGCACGCCGTGGCTTACCGTGCGATGTCGCTGCTTCTGCGCCGCCCTTCCGGGCGCGAGGCTTATCCGGGCGACGTTTTTTACCTGCACAGCCGTCTTTTGGAGCGTGCCGCGAAGCTGTGTCATGAGCTGGGCGGCGGGTCTATGACAGCGCTGCCGATCGTCGAAACGGTGGCCGGCGATATTTCGGCTTATATTCCGACGAATATTATTTCGATAACGGACGGTCAAATCTATCTCGACAGCGAACTGTTCAGCGCCGGCACGCGTCCGGCCGTCAATGTCGGTCTTTCCGTTTCACGCGTCGGGCGCGCCGCGCAGCATAAGGCCATGCGGGACGTTTCCGGCAGCCTGCGGCTGAATGTGGCTCAGTATCGTGACTTGGCGGTTTTCGCCCAATTCGGCGCCGATATTGATGAGGCTACGGCCTCGATGCTCAGATCCGGGGAACATCTCATGGAACTGTTAAAGCAACCGGCAGACCGGCTGCTGTCGCTGTCCGAGCAGGTCGCCATTCTTTTAGCCGCTTCAAACGGTATGTTTGACCGCTATGACAGGAACGATGTTAAAGCGGCCGAGCAGGCGCTATTAAGCTACCTGCATGTTAACGCCGCTTCCGTTTTAGATTCTATAGACAGAACCGGCAGTATATCCGAGGACGGCAAAACCGACTTGCTGCGGTACTTTGAAAGGTTCGCGGCCGAAAGCGAGGCTGCACATGCCCAATCCGACTGAAATCCGCCGCCACATAGCCGCCGTCGAGCAGACAAAGAAAATAACAGGCGCTATGGAAATGATCTCATCAAACCGTATGAAGCGGGTCATGAGCCATATCGAACAGAACCATCATTACTTCGACAGTGTCCGCAGGACGATGAAGCATCTTCTGATGACATCCCAGGGCTTCGAGCATCCGTATCTGAAAGAGCGCCCCGGCCTCAAGCATACGTATCTCGTCATCGCCGGCGACAAGGGACTGTGCGGCGCATATAATTCGTCGGTTCTTAATTTTGCCAGAGATACTCTGCTTCAATATCCGGAACGCTCGCTAATTACCATCGGTATCGTTGCCGAAGAGTATTTTCACTCGAGAGGAATGACGCCCGACTCGGCGCTTTTGGGCATCGCTCAGGACCCTACGCTCACGCGCGCGCGCAGACTTGTGCGTGAGATCATGCAGCTTTATGATGACGGCCTGATCGGCGAATTCAGCGTTATTTATACCTCGTTTTACGGGCAGACAAAAAACAAGCCGATCGAGCGGCGGCTGCTCCCTATACGGCCTGAGGATTACAGCGATATCGAAGTGGACGAGTCGATGCCCGAGATCATCTATCATCCGTCGCCGGAGAAGGTTTTTGACATGCTGGTGCCTCAGTACATTCTCGGCATAATATTCGGCGTCATGGTGCAGGCCTATGCCAGCGAGCATTACGCGCGGATGAACGCCATGCACAGCGCGACAATGAATGCCAATGATATGCTCAAGAACCTGCGCGACCAATACAATATGGTGCGTCAAAGCGCCATCACAAATGAAATCGCCGAAATAACGGGCGCGGCTGAAATCCTGAGGGGAGGCTAAACGTATGACAGAGAGCATTTATAACGGAACGATTATACGGATTAGCGGTCCGGTGCTTGACGTGCTCTTTGAAAATGCCGATCGGGAACCGCAGCTCAACGACCTGCTCGTCACGGCCGACGGGCGGCATATGGAGGTGGCCGCCAACGTTTCCCCGGGAATCGTCCGGTGCATCGCGCTTGAGGCCACAGACGGCCTGAGCTGCGGAACGCGCGTCCAGAATACGGGCCGCGGAATACGGGTTCCCGTCGGTATGGAGGTTTTGGGACGCGTAGTCGACGTCCTTGGCCGTCCCATAGACAACGGCCCGCCCATCGACGGAGCCGCTGAGTGGGAAATTCACCGAAAACCGCCCGAGTTTACGGAGCTCACGCCCGTTACGGAATTCTTTGAAACGGGCATCAAGGTCATCGATCTTCTGACGCCGTACTCAAAGGGCGGAAAGATAGGTCTCTTCGGCGGCGCCGGCGTCGGCAAAACGACGCTTATTATGGAGCTCATTTATAATATTGCAACGATGCACGGCGGTTACTCCGTTTTTGCCGGCGTCGGAGAACGCAGCCGCGAGGGCAGCGAACTCATACATGACATGAAAACGTCCGGCGCCATTGGCAAGACGGCGCTTGCGTTCGGCCAAATGAATGAACCGCCCGGTTCACGAATGCGCGTTGCGCTCACGGGGCTCACAATGGCGGAATATTTCCGCGACGAGATGAAGCGCGACGTCCTCCTGTTTATCGACAATATCTTCAGATACGTCCAGGCCGGAAACGAGGTTTCGGCGCTGCTGGGACGGATGCCTTCCGCCGTCGGTTACCAGCCGACGCTTGCCAACGAGCTCGGCAGCCTGGAAGAGCGCATCGTCTCGACTAAAAACGGCTCGATTACATCCGTCCAGGCAATTTACGTCCCGGCCGACGACCTTACCGATCCCGCGCCGGCGACTATATTCACTCATCTTGATGCGACGACTGTTCTGTCCCGTCAGGTCGCGGAGATCGGCATTTATCCCGCCGTCAGCCCGCTTGAGTCGTACTCACGCATACTTGACCCGGCCATTGTGGGCAGGAGGCATTACGATACGGCGCAGGGCGTCACAACATGCCTCAACCGTTACAGGGAGCTGCGCGATATCATCGCTATCCTCGGCATGGAAGAGCTCAGCGAGGAGGACCGGAAAACGGTGTACAGGGCTCGCCGCATTCAGCAGATGCTGTCCCAGCCGTTCTTTGTCGCCGAAGCGTTTACCGGTATGCCTGGACGGTTCGTCAAGCTCGAGGATACCATACGTTCCTTCGAGGCAATCCTGGGCGGCGAAGCCGACGAGCTGCCGGAAGCGGCGTTCTTCATGGTGGGCGATATTGACGAGGCTTATGAAAAAGCCAAGAGCCTGCTTGCTCAGTAAGGCCGGTCACGCCGGCGGAATGGACGGTTTTTTATGGCGAAACTATTCAATCTGAAAATTATGACGCCAGAACGCGAGTTTTTTGACGATCAGGTTGAGGCCGTCACCGTCACGGCTCCCGACGGGAAAATGACGATTCTGGCCGGCCACGCCGCTATTATCACGCCGCTCTGCGTAGGTTCTGTTTCCATAAAAGTAAACGGAGAATGGAAGGACGCGTTCAATTCCGAAGGCTTTATGGAGGTCAGCGGCGGCGGGGTCGTCATATTCGTGCAGGCCTGCGAATGGCCCCACGAGATTGACGCGAGCCGAGCCGAGGAAGCCAAACGCCGGGCCGATGAAAAGCTCCGTCAAAAGCAGAGCATCAACGAATACAAGCAGACAAAGATGGCGCTGGCGCGCGCGATGGCCCGCCTGCGCATCTCAAAAACGAATACCGGCAGATAAATAATGCCCTGTCACGAAGGCGACAGGGCATTTTGCTGCAATAGCTTCTCGCAGCCTGCAGGCCCGCTTCCCGGAACGGCCATTCTGCGGCAACGGGTCATTTTGCGGCGGCGCGGTTTGTGCGCACAGGCATACTACTTATCCGCAATTAGCTGCCTTATTAATGCTTCCGCTTTCTTAATGTCAGCTTTTCCAGCGGTCTTTTTCATGAGGTAGCCGTACATGACGTTAATCGCCTTGTCCTTACCGGACAAAATGTCTCCTACCGCTTTCGGGTTGGCTTCTACCGCCTCTCGGCAGAGATTTTCCAGCTCGTCGTCGCTGATTCCGCCCAGATCCTTATCGCTCAGAAAATCACTGGCCGGTTTGCCGCTTTCCAGCATACGGCGGAGAGTGTTTTGAGCCTGCTGGGCGTTTATTTTCTTTTCGTCGAGGAGCTTGACGAGCTCGGCAAATTGTTTTGCATTAATGGCGACGTTGAAAAGCTCCTTTTCCTCCTCAGTGCCCATGCTGGCGTAGATCGTGCCGGTTATCAGGTTGGCGGCATTTTTTGCGCCCGCGCCATGGGAGAGCGCCTCTTCGAAAAACCCGGTCACGTTTTTGTATCTGAACATCTGACGCGCCGTCGCCTCCGGCAGGCCAAGCTCGCCGACATAGCGCCGAAGCTTTACAAACGGCAGTTCAGGCAGGCTTTTTCGTATCTCCTCTATTTTTTCACGCGGTATATGAAAGCTTACCAGGTCGGGGTCCGGGAAATAGCGGTAATCGTCGGCGCTTTCCTTCTCCCTCATGGGGGACACCGAGTCTGTAGCTTCGTCATATCGCAGGGTCTCCTGCACGACTTTAGAGCCGGAATCAAGTATATCCGTCTGCCTGTCGATCTCGGCGTACATGGCCTTCTGTATGAAATTAAGAGAGTTGATATTCTTGATTTCCGTCCTTGTCCCAAGCTTCTTCGCACCCGGTTCCCGCAGGGAGACGTTGACATCGCACCTCATTGAGCCTTCCTGCATCTTGCAGTCGGAGACGCCGGCATAGCGCATTATAAGCTGCAGCTTTTCCGCGTATTCCCTGGCTTCCTCGGGCGTAGACATATCCGGCTCCGATACGATCTCGATAAGCGGCACGCCGCCGCGGTTATAGTCGATATAGGTATAGCCGCCTTCATGCACCAGCTTGCCCGCGTCCTCCTCGATGTGTATGCGGTTTATGCCGATTCTCTTTCCGCTGTCCAGCTCTATATAGCCGTTTTTGCACAGCGGCTCGTCATACTGGGAGATCTGGTACGCTTTCGGAAGGTCGGCATAGAAATAGTTCTTCCTGTCCATATGCGAAACCTCGCTTATCTCGCAGTTGACGGCAAGGCCGGCTCTTATTGCGTATTCCACCGCTTTTTTATTAAGCACCGGCAGCGTGCCCGGCTCACCCATGCATATAGGGCAGCAGTGCGTGTTGGGCGCGCCGCCGAACGCGGTCGTGCAGCCGCAGAATATCTTAGTATCCGTGGCAAGCTCAATATGTGTCTCTATTCCGCAGACAGCTTCATATCTCATAGCCTGACGCCTCCCTTATACGGCCTAACTCTTTCTTCTGCATTCTGTTCATAGAAATAAGCCAGATTCAGTATCGTTTCTTCGCCGAATCTCTTCCCTATTATCTGCATCCCAACAGGCAGGCCGTCCGTATCCAGGCCGCACGGGACGGATATGGCCGGAATGCCCGCAATGTTGACAGGCACTGTGCAGATATCGTAAAGGTACGGCTCCACGGGGCTTGAACACGCGCCGCCCAGGAAAGGCGCGGTACCAGGTGCTGTCGGCGCTATCAGCGCGTCGCAGCTTCTAAACACCTCTTCAAACTCGCTCTTAATCTGTTCCCTGATAACGCACGCTTTCTTATAGTACGCGTCGTAATAGCCGCTTGAGAGGACATAAGTCCCCAGCATAATGCGGCGCTTTACCTCGTCTCCGAAGCCCTCGCATCTTGTCTTATATACCATGTCGTCTATGCTCTCGTAGGAATCCGCGCGGTAACCATATCGGATCCCGTCGAATTTTCCGAGGTTCGAGGAGGCCTCCGCGCAGCCGATAATATAATATACGGGCAGCGCAAGCTTAATCGAAGGGAGGTTTATATCCACAATTTTCGCGCCGTTTTCCGAGAAGAATTCAATCGCTTCGAAAATCTGTTCTCTTATGCGAGAGTCGATGCCTTCAAAAAATTCCCTGGCAACTCCAATCGTTCTGCCTTTTATTTCCCTGTTAAGCGCGGTAAGCAGATTGCCGTAGTCATGCGCGGCGCTTGTCTGGTCGCGCTTGTCGGGTCCTTTTATAGCGTCGAAGACTATGGCGGCGTCCTTCACGCTGGCGGCGAGCGGGCCGACCTGGTCAAGCGAGCTCCCGTACGCTATAATCCCGTATCGGGAAACGGCGCCGTATGTCGGCTTCAGCCCGACTATGCCGCAGTAGGACGCCGGCAGCCTTATAGAGCCTCCCGTGTCCGAGCCGAGGGCGTACGCCGCCATATTCGCGCATACCGCGGCGGCCGAACCGCCGGAGGAGCCGCCCGTCACTCTTTGTGTATCTCTCGGATTGCGGGGAGGTCCGAAAAAGCTGGATTCCGAGGTGTTGCCCATCGCGAATTCGTCCATATTCGTCTTGCCGAGGAGCACCGCGCCCTGAGCCTGAAGCTTTTCCCAAACAGCCGCGTCATAGTACGGTTTGTACCCGAAAAGCATTTTAGAGCAGCATGTGGTCTCGATACCGTCCGTGCAGATATTGTCCTTAAGCGCCATGGGAATACCGCAAAGCGCGGGCGCGCCGCCCTGTTTAAGCCTTTTGTCGGCCTGCTTAGCCGCACTGCGCGCGGTTTCAAACGTGGTCTGCACGTAGGCATTCAGCTCCGGGTTTTGTTCCTCTATGGCCTTAATATAAGCCTCCGTCAGCTCGCAGGACGAGATTTCGCCCTTGCGCAGCCTATCGGACAGTCCGGATATTATTTCCTTCATTTCTTTACCCTCTTCACTCTGAAAAACCCGTTTTCGGCTTCGACGTTGGAGAATATCCTCTCATATGTCGCGGACGGGATGACACTGTCCTCGCGCAATTCCTCAATGCCGACCGAATGAGAGCCGACGCTCCGGATCATATCCGTCCCGCCCTCGACCGATTGGTTGATTGTATCCGCAAAAGCTATTATTTCTTCGAATTCTCTTGAAAACTTCTCCATTTCCTCGTCTGAAAAACGAAGCCTCGCCAGCCTTGCCAGCTTTTCAAGCTCTGTTTTTGATACCGCCATTTTATCCCTTCTCCTGGCTCTTTATTTTCTGAGTCTTATATGCACCTCGCGCAGCTGCTCCTCGGTCACCTCGCCCGGAGCGCCGCACATAAGATCCTGCGCGTTTCCGCTCAGCGGGAACGCTATAACCTCGCGTATATTCTCCTCGTTTCGCAGCAGCATCACCATACGGTCGATGCCCGGGGCCATGCCAGCATGCGGCGGCGCGCCGAACTGGAACGCGCTGTAGAGCGCGCCGAATTTGTTTTGCAGCTCTTCCTTATCATAGCCGGCTATCCCGAAAGCCTTTTCCATTATCTCCAGATCGTGGTTGCGAACCGCTCCGGAGGACAGCTCCACGCCGTTGCAGACTATGTCGTACTGGTAAGCGAGTATGCTAAGCGGCTCGGAGTTCAAAAGGGCCTCCAGACCGCCCTGAGGCATAGAAAACGGGTTATGGGTAAATCCAATCTTTCCTGTTTCCTCATCAATTTCGTACATTGGGAAGTCGTTTATAAAGCAGAAGCGGTACGCGTTCTTTTCGCACAGGTCAAGCCGGTTTGCAAGCTCCGTCCGTATCTGGCCGGCGTATTTGTTGGCAAGCGGTTCAATGTCTGCGATGAAGAAAATCACGTCGCCGGGTTCAAGGCCGGCCAGCGCGGCAAGCTCGCTTTTCAGCCCGGCGGGAATAAACTTGTCTATAGGCCCCTTGTAGGAGAGATCGCCGCCCACCTCAAGATAACCGAGCCCGCCCATACCGATTGACAGGGCAAACTGCAGCATCTTCTCGTGGAAGCCCTTGGACATCTCCGCATGGACCTTAATCGCCCTTACAGTCTTCCCGTGAAACGGCTTGAAGCTGCATTTCCCGAAGAATTCCGTTAAATCTATTATGCGCAGGGGATTCCGAAGGTCCGGCTTGTCCGTCCCGAATTCCAGCATTGCCTGACTGTAGCTGTAAACCGGGAAGGGCGCCTGCGTAATACTATAACTCTCGGGCGCGAAGCGCCTGAAAGCCTCGGACAAAACCTCCTCGCCGACGCGGAACACATCCTCCTGCGTCGCGAAGCTCATCTCAAAGTCAAGCTGATAGAATTCGCCCGGCGAACGGTCCGCCCGCGAGTCCTCGTCGCGGAAGCAGGGGGCGACCTGAAAATACCTGTCTATTCCCGATACCATGAGCAGCTGCTTATATATCTGCGGGGCCTGGGGAAGCGCGTAAAACTTCCCCTTGTGCTTTCTGGAGGGAACAATATAGTCGCGCGCGCCCTCTGGCGAGGAGGCGCAGAGTATGGGCGTCTGTATTTCGACAAAGCCCATGTCTTCCATCTTCCTGCGAAGAAAGCTGATAAGCTTTGAGCGGAAGATTATATTGTCCTTCACCTTCTGGTTGCGCAAATCCAGGTAGCGGTATTTCAGGCGGACATCCTCCCGCGTTTCCCTGGATGAGGCGATTTCAAAAGGCAGGTCCCTGTAAACCCTGCCCAGGACGGTTATGCTGCGCGCCGAGAGCTCGATAGTCCCCGTCGGTATTTTGGGGTTATAGGTCTCCTCGTCCCGGTGCTCGATCACGCCCTCAACGGACAGGCACATCTCTTTCCTTATGCCCCTCAGCAGCTCCGTATCCCTGAGCACGACCTGCATCACGCCGTACATATCGCGCAGGTCGATAAATGATACTCCGCCGTGGTCGCGTATGTTTTCGACCCATCCGGCTATCTTCATTTCGCAGCCTATATCTTTTTCGGAAATCTCGTTTATTTTCGCGCTTCGGTATATTTTGGACATTTCATTCTCTCCTCTGGCTTACTCCGGCTCTGGGTAAATATAAAAAACCGCCCGTCCGGAAATTGGATTTCAGGACGGGCGGCAATATGCCCGCGGTACCACCTGACTTACTGCGAGATTCGCAGTCGCTCTAGTGCTGCCGGTTATCGCCCGGCCGACGGCGCACCTACTTGTCGTAAAACTTTCGGATTGCTGCTCGGAAGTGTTATTCACATAGATTCATTCTGCGGGGTTCTCACTGTCCCCCGCTCACTGGGAGCGATAATCCATGCTACTTCTCTTCGTCATCGCTTTACAAATATTGTTGAGCTATTATATTCTATCTCCCGGCTTTTGTCAATTAGTTTTGCGCCGGCCGTTTGATAATATTTGGCATTAAGCGAAAATCGCACGCTCTCGGCCGGCATCTTTATTCTTCCAATGCCAAACAGAATCTCATGAGCACTGCGGCTACCTCCGCCCTGGTCGCCGTATTCTGCGGGGCGAGCATGCCCTTTTCATCCCCGGATATTAAGCCGGCGTCCGCTGCCCAGCCAAGGGCCGGCTCCGCCCAGAAGCTGACCTTATCGGCGTCCTTGAAGCGCTGGCTCAGATCGGTATAGCCCTGAACAATAAAGCCTTTAAACTGCGCGTATTTCCAGAGCAGTACGACCATCTGTTCGCGTGTGACCGGATCGTCCGGCAGGAAGCTGCCGTCACCGAAGCCCGAGGCAATGCCGTTTTTCGCCGCCCAAAGCACCGCTTTGTAATAATAGGCCTCCCTGTCAATATCGGAAAACGGTTTTTCTCCCTCCGCTTCCGGCATTCCTGAAAGGCGCCATAGCACCGTCGCCAGCATGGCGCGCGTCATCGTCCCGTTCGGGTCAAATTCCGTATCCGTTTTCCCGGAAAACAGGCCCTTGCCTGCGACATACTGTATCTGGCCGTAATACCAGTCTGTCTCGCGGACATCCTTAAATGACAGAGCGGCAATCACAAATCTGGAAAGCTTGTCGGCCGTCAGCGTAAGCCTGCCCTCCCCGTCCGCGATGCCCGCATAGTTATATGCCGTAAGGCTTCCATCCGGATTCTCGTGGAACTGGACTATTTTCACGGCTTTGCCGGCGTATTTGCTGCCGAGGCGGAACGTCAGCGTCAGTCCGCCCGGAAACTGCGTCAGATTCGCTGTGCCGCTGCCGTTCGAAACGGTTACGGCCGCCTCGAACACAAGCGCGTCAGCGCTGACTCCGGCCTTATTGAGAAGAGCTCTGTCCCTCTCGGCAAGCTTCAGAGAAACCGTCAGCGTCTCGTCTTTTCCTAAATTCAGAGCGTCCAGAGTTTCGTACGGCAGCTCGACTCCGCCGTCGCCCGTTTCAGCGAGCACGCCTCTTTTTGCCTCAAGAAGCGCCGCTATGCCGTCGTCTGCGATTGATACGCTGCCCTCGCCGTCTCTCGCCTGCAGCTTTGCCGGTTCTCCCGGAGAGGCGCTTTCAAGCGCCTTGTCAACCTCGTCGGCACCATAAGCTCCGGTTTCGGTTTTTGCGGGGGAACTTCCGCCTCCGCCGCCGCTTCCGCCGCCGCCTATGGCACCTCCGCCGCCTCCGCCGCCTCCGCCGCCGCCTCCGGACTTGATCCAATGTGCGTAAACTGTAATGTCTGACGTGACAGGCGTGGTCTTATCGAATTTTGTACCGGTTCCGCCTGTTCCGGTGTACCATCCGTCGAACGAATAATTTGTTTTTTCCGGCTCGTCAGGCAGTACAACCGTGCTTCCGGCAGAAACATTGTTTATGCGGTGGTATTCCGCTCCGTTGTTATTAAAGATAACAGTATATGTCTCGGTGACAGTCAGATCTACCTGGGCAGCTCTTGAAGCCTCGGTCCTTCCTCCGCTGAAGCTAAACTCAATACTATGGTCTCCGGCAGCCAGCTCCTTAAGGCAGGTCTCAAGCAGCGTGACGCTCTCCTCCGTCACCTCATCCTGGCCGGACACCGTATAATGAGTATTCTCCGTCAGCAGGCTGCCGTCAATGCTTAGGCCTGAAACCGTGTTTCCGTACAGCAGCAGGCCGATTTCCAGGTCTCCTCCGGTCTTGAGGTCGTATTCGGCCGAGTTAAGCAGCAGCACCGAGTCGCTGACCGGGATAGCGCCGACGCTTACTGCCACCGTCACGAAATCCTCTGATTTGCTGCCAGAGTTAGACGCGCTTATCTTGAGGGTGACTGTGCCGCCTGCGTCGGAGGCAGACGGAGTATAGGTAAGCGTGTTGCCTATGATTTGAGCCGTTCCGCCGCCTGTGCAGGATTCCACCGCGTATGAGGTGACCGTGCCTGTAAACCATTCGTTAACATCAGAAGTATAGGGCGTTGCCCCTGTCAGCCCGTCGTAGGATGCGGGAGTCGCGCTGCCGGTCTGAGACTTGTGCGCCTCGACGACGGCAGGAGGCTCGGCCGTGCCCCACTTCGCGTAGTACGTCAAATCGCCTACGGAACCTTTCGGCACCACGGTAACAGCCGCACCTGTCAGTTCAGCGTTATCGTACCAGCCCATAAACTCTTCCCCGCCCTTTGTCGGTATGGGAAGCTCTACGTCGGAGTCGCGGTCTATGGTGTATGTCATTGTGTATGAGGCTAAATCGCCGCCGTTTGCTTCTAAAGTAATTGTGTTTTCAGCCGTCAGAGTGTCAAGCAGCTTCGCCGCGTCTACGATGCCGTGGCCGAAGTATATGTCATACCCGTCGTTTGCCGCATCGTCATTTACCGAGGTCTGCAGAATTTCTAGGAAGTCCCAGGTGTCCAGCGCCCTGTCCGCCTGCTTGGCTACGGCCGCAAGCGCGGAGACGACGGGCGCGGAGAATGAGGTTCCGCTTCCTGTTTTGTAGGCGCTTTCGGAGGATGTGCCGAGCCCGAGCACCTGGTTCCCGGGGGCGCTCACGTCGACGGCGTCATTGTGCTGTGAAAAGTCCGCGATAGTCCCGTCCTGGCTTACGGCGCCCACGCTCACGACCGAATCAAACGAGGCGGGCCAGTATCTGGCTGTCCCATAACCGTTGCCGGCAGCGGCGACAAGTATTGCCCCGCTTTCCGCAGCCGCGCCTATTGCTTCTGAAAGCGATACGGACAGGCCGGCCGCGGCGCCGCCGAAGCTCATATTGATGACGTCGGCGCCCTGTTCGATTGCGTAGCCCAACGCGCTGATGGCGACGGCTACCTCGCCGCTGCCGCTGTCGTAGTTGGCGGCGTATGCGTACCTGCTGTCCCCACTGCCGGAAAAACACCGCAGCGCCAGGATATTCACATTATCCGCGATGCCCGCTATACCCACGCTGTTGCACTTTGCGGCGATAACTCCTGTAACGAAAGTGCCGTGGCCGGTCTGGTCGCGGTAATAGGCCTCTTTCACGGCGTCACTGCCGTCTCCGAGGAAATTGTAGCCCGATATACTAACGTCAGATAGATCCTCGTGCTCGGTATAGACTCCGGAGTCGATGACAGCTACGGTAATGCCCGAGCCGTCGTACCCTTCGCCTCCTGAGCGCGTGGCATAGAGCTCTGGGAAATTGATCATGGTCAGCGCCCACTGTTCGGCGTAATACTCGTCGTCCGGTAGCGGCGTGTCCAGCAACTCCAGTATGTAATTCGGTTCTATGTACTCCACAAGCCCTGCGTCAACAGCGGCCTGTATCTCGCTAAAATCCTCGGCGGTATAATATCCGTCCGCGTACGCGATCTCTTTCATGCCGCCCACCGACATCATACGCAGGCTCGTTCCGTCCTTCAGCTTGACTATATACCCGTCGTAAGCCAAATCGCATGAAGCCTCGGCTTTGTTCCCCAGCGCGCCTATGCCTGTCAAACAGAGGCTGAGCGCCAGGATATAACACAGGATTCGTTTTGTCCTCAATATTGCTTCTCTCCTCTATGGCGCTTCCGGAATCGCTCCGGAAGCGCCATTTTAAAGTTATGGAAATTGGCGATAGGCGGATGGCCGCCCGTCAGCTCATCGAATTGAGCAGGTAGTTAATAAGGCGCGCATAAATCGTCGCCACCTGAGCGCGGCTGGCGCTGCTGCCGGGGGACAGAGCCGAATTCGTGGTCCCGCTCACAAGGCCTATTGACACCGCCCAGCTCATGGCGGAGCGAGCGTATTGGGCAATGCTTCCGGCGTCGTCGTACATGCTCAAATCCGCTTCGGAGTCCGTATCATAGCCCATGTACTGCATATAGCGCCACAGGATTGTCACCATATCCTGGCGGGTTATTATGTCGTTTGTCCCGAAGATGCTGTCCCCGTATCCGGAGACGATGCCCTCGCCTGCTGCCCAGATTACGGCGTCTGTATACCAGGTGCCGTCCTCAACGTCGGAATAAACGTTCGAGCCCTCAACGCCGGGCTGCCCGGCAAGGCGGTAAAGCACCGTCACAAGCATTGAACGCGTCATCGGTATATCGGGCGAGAACGTATTGATGCCTGTTCCGGCAAACAAGCCGTGGACAACGGCGAACTCGATCTCTTCCTCCGCCCAGTGTCCCTGCGTGTCGGAGAAGGAGCCGTCCCTGCCTTCAAGGAAGTATCTTCCCGGTTCCGTGACGACAAACGTCGCTTTGCCGTTTTCGACATTTGAGAGAATCACGGTGTGGACAATTCCATTTTTATCCGTGTAGGCCACGACGTTGCTGCGTCCTATGTTTTTGGTATCCGGGATGAGGTCGTTAACGTCGTCTCCCTCGGACAACGTGCCCTCGGGTATTATGATTGTAAGCGTGCCGGTTCTGAGGATTACGCTTCCTTCCTGGTTTGCGCCGATGATACGTGAAACATCTTCCTCGGAAAGCTCCTCCCCGTCCTCGAATGTGAAGGCGTCCGTGTCCTCTTCCGTTCCAGTTCCGCTGCCGCTTCCGCTTCCGCCTCCGCTTCCGCCTCCGCCTCCGCTTCCGGGCGAATCAGGCTGGTTGCCTTCCGGGACTGAGACTGTATCGACTGTGACGAGCTTGCTCAGCATGTTGTTCCAGCAGCCCGGGGTCTCTCTATACCTGTCTTCCACCGTCTTGTTGAGTCCCGCAAGGCAGGCATAGTAAGTATTGTATGCCGTTTCGTAAACAGTCTCTGCAGCGGCTGCGGCAATGTTCGCCCTGGTGGTGAGATATGACACAACCGCGGCCTCGTAGGCTTCTTTTGCGCTCTGCTTGGAGCTTTCATCCGCGCTCTGCCAGTCAGCAAGAAGCTCAAGAATTGTTGCGTCGCTGTCGATGGCGTTCTTGTATGCCGTCTCTGCCTCGGTTTCTTTTGCGGTTCCGACGGCTGACTGCCATGCCATGCGCAGACTTTCTATGCTTCTGGCCTCGGCCTCTATTCCTGCGGTCGACGCGGCATCCAGAGCCTTCGCATAGGCGGCTTCGGCATTATTTTTCACAGACCTCAGGCTGAGGAGGTCTCTGACGTCTTCAGGCGTTACGCCGTACATCGGGCGGACTATCGCCTGATAAATCCCGGCATTGAGCCCTGTGAATGATGCTGTGTCAAGGAAATCCGCCGAATCAGCAACCTGCCATTCGATTTCCATGTTCATGACTTCAGTCTTCGTATAGAGAACCGGTTCGACAAGAGGCAGAAGCGCGAACAGATAGGTCCCTCCTGCTCCGCCCTCGGCATTTGTAATGAGGATTTTGCCGTCTGCAGTGCTTGTTGTGCTTGCGGGAATCATATTAGGAGTGAAGCTAACCGGTGTGTCATAGCCAAGATATACATATGTTTCTGTATAGACACCATCCCAATAATCAGGAGTGGCCTCGTAGGCTCCCGCGGCGATGGCGTTAAGCGCCGTGAGTCTGGCATTGTAATTGCCCAGAGCCGTATCGTATGCCGCTTCGGCTTCCGCCTGACCTGAAGACGCCGTATAGTATGCCGTAAAGTATTCCTCGACCGCCCTGTTGTAGGCTTCCCGCTTTTCATTTGTCGCGGCTGTAAGCGCCGGGTCAGCTTCGCCGTGGCTGTCCAGGTAATCTTCCGCGGCCTGCGCCGCCTCAAGCCATTCATCCAGGGCATCTAAAATGTCCGCATCGTTTCCGAAAGCGTCCGTATACGCGCTGTATGCAGAGGCCGCATCGCCGCCGGTGTCTACAGCATCCTGCCAGGCCTGATACAGAAGGTTGAGATTTGCCGCCGCTGCAGCTGTGTTGGCAGCGATATTGTACTCGATGTTATCAAGCTCTGTTTCAGCCGCTTCCAGCGCATAGGCAAGCTCGTACAGCTCATCCATGTCCGACGTGTCGACTCCGTACATCGTCCGCGCCGCGATCTGATACCAGCCGGTGGACAGTCCTTTAAACGAGAACGTATTGTAGCCCGGGGCCCAGTCGGTAAACTCATCGGCTTCGTACGTCGTATCAAACACCGGTACGTCGTTTGTCGCGCCGGATGCGAGAGTGAGCGGCTTGATTGCGTATTGATATGTACCTGTGCCGCTGTTGGTGGCGGTAATATTTATTATGCCGTCGTTCGCGTCCTGCGCGACCGTGGAGGCGTTGCGTGTCGTCGAAGATATTATTCTCACAATCTCGTCGGCAACTGTAAGCTCCTGCGTGGCAACCAGGCTCTCATCGTTCGGATTTTTCGCGTCGCGTACATAGACGACATAGTCGCCGCTGGTGAGGCCGGTTATAGTAATTACATCGTCATATGCCGCCGGGTCCCAATCAAGCATACCCAAGTACGCTCCAAAACCGTCCGTGTCGCCGCTGAAGCTTTCTTCCTTGGGAACCACGGCAAATTCGTAGCTGCCGTAATACTCCTGCGGCGATACGGCGGCTTCGTTGGCATTGTCGCCGCCTATGACCAGCTTCTGGCCGTCCCTGCTGAAGCTGATGATGATTTTGCCGGAGCTGTCCGCCTGGTCATATGAGCCCACCGTCGTGAACACACCGTCGGCGGAGACGTCGACCGGCATGGAAACATCGAGCGGGAAGCTTACAACGTTATTTGCGCTGTCTGTGGCGGTAAGCGTATATACGGCGCCGTAGGATACGTTGTATGTCCCGGAGAGCGATGTCTTTTTGGTGCCGGCTGTGTATTTGTAAATCGTATCCCCGTTGATACTGACTTCTGCTATTGTGCCGCCGGACTGCTTATACGCGCTCCATGCCAGGTCCTTCCCGGTGCCGGAGGCCGCCGTGGAAAGATCCGTCAGAGATACGACGGGCAGGGTTGTGTCATAGGCGTCCAGGCTCAGGATGACAGAGGACCATGTCCCGTATTTCGGGTCAGACATGTCCCCGCCTATGTATGTTCCGACAACCCGGTAGTAGCCGTTGGTTGCAGCCCTGAACGTCCCGTCCGCTTCGGGCACAACACTCGAGAAAGCGCGGGCATTGGCATCGTAGTAGTAGACCGTATATTCCATAGCGCTTTCAGAACTGTCCGCGGTGATCGAAGCGTACACACCGGCGGAATATTCAGCGGCAGAAATCTTAACGCTGTCCGTAATCTCGGTCTTGGCTCCGCCGGAACTGACCTTATACAGTGTCGCGGTCAGGTCGGGGGCAAAGCTTGTCGAGTCGGGATCCGTCGTGCTGCTGAACCAGTCAACCGTAATTGTCCGCGCCGTGTTGTTGCCCGCATAGTCCATAGCCTTGACTGTGTGATTCCCGTTTTCAGTCACCGTAAATGTGAACGACCAAAGGCCCTCGTCGTGGATTACAATGCTCGGTTCCTTTCCGTCAAGTGTTACGGAAGCAAGCCCTGTGTCGTCAAGCACATAGACTTTTATTGTCAGTGCTTCTGCATTGTCGCTGTCGATTGACGCCGTACCCGGGAACACGCGGCCCCAGTATATGCCCGGCGCATCCACATCGTCAGACGGCGTGGGCGCAGTCCCGGAATATTCCTGCTTGACAGTATCGATATAGGCCGTGCCGCCGTAAGCTTTGACCTTGACCGTAAATGTCTGCTGGTTTACGTTGTCGAAAAATACCTTCGCGTCCGCATTTGTCTCCGTCCTGTCGACGCACAGGACGTTATTGAGAACATCTCCGCCGTCTGTCGTATACGTGAGCGGGTGCCCGGACTGATTTTTCAGGGCGACCGGATCGCCTCCGGGGTCTGTGACCGTGACTTCTATCATCCCGTCAAATATGAAGGATAGCTCGTCCGCCTGCGTTTTGAAGGTGAAATAGGCTCCCTCCGCCGCGACTGCCAGGTCTCTTAGATAGGGCTGGCTCTCATATTCGTTTCCGCCCCATGTATTCTGCTCGCGGAAAGACCAGTCGGAATAGTCTTCCGGTTTTGCATGTATGGAGCCGTCCTTGTCATAGAAGGTGAAATAGTCGTTTTCAAAGATCACATTCATGCCCTCGCCCGCCTCGGTGACCTTATAGACAACAGCGTGCGTGGTGTTTGTAGCCGTATCGGTTATGTGTATGACGCCTTCGCCCACGGCGGACGGCATAATCACGACCGCGCCGGCGCCGTCGTCATAGTAGAGTATGCCGAGCTCGTCGCCGTCGACGTCCTCCACCTCGTAAGCAAGCAGCTCGGGCTCTTCGCCTGTTGTCGTCGTGACGGCTACGGGCAGGCGAAGCGTTGAGCCCATGGGAATGATTATGTTCTTCGCGGCCGCTATGAAGCTTGTATGCTCTATCTGCACCTTTTCGTAGTTGTTAAGCGTATTGTACTCGTCCTCATGGTCCGAGATAACCACACCTGAGGAGTAATTGGTTATGCTTGAATCGGAGTAGACCTCGACCTTCAGGTTCAGGCTTCCGGTAACCGCCCCGCAGAAAGCGGAGTTAGGCACCGTAATTGAGCCGTGGACGGTTCTGTAATAGCCGGGGTCAATGTCGTTGTGTCCTTTCTCGTCCGTTAGCTGGATGATGCCGTTAGCAAGGTCGGTTACGTCCAGTGTATCCAGTTCGGACAGAGACTTCTGCTCGTCGATGATAAGATCGTTCGAGAGGATGGGCAGCGGTGCGTAAACAGGCTCTCCGCCTGAATCCGTCGTACCTGTGTCGTATGTGAACTGGACATATGTGCCCGTGGCTTCGCTGTTTCCGCGGTTGCTCACAATGAAGTTCAGACCGAGCGTGACATTGTCGCCGTCAACGCTTTCCGCGCGGGCCTCAAAGCTCTCAAATCCAAGTTCGGGTTTATCTGCGACAACAAATATGTTGTTGGACAGTACCGCGTCATCCTGGGATGTGAAGCTGTATCTGCCGGCTCCGAAATAATCCTCGTTCTCCGATACCGTGATATAGAAGTAATCGCCGACGGAAAGGTCGTTCGTCAGCCTTGCCAGATAGCCTGACAGCGAGACTGACTGGCCGGCCTTGATATTTTCATCGACCGTCCATGAACCCAGAAGCTTGCTGGTCCCGCCGGTATACGCGAAGAGTTTCACGTCTATCGGATACTCCGTGGCCCCGCTCTTGCTGTAGCGGATGGCGGTATCGCCCGTGTTTGTAAACTTCAGGCTGGCATACAGCTCCGCCCCGGCGGTGAAATCATTGTTGGCAAAGCTCAGGGTTATATTGCCCACATCCTGCCCGCCGTAGCCGTAGCTTACAGCGTAAATGCCCACTGTGGGGTCCGTGTTTTTCTTTTTCGTTATCATGTACTGGTAGGAGCCGTCGTCATTCATCTTATAGGTTCCGTCGTCTTCCAGAATGCCGTATTTTTCAAGCTCCGTATAAGTACCCTGCGCGATTATGAGAAGCGTTGTAGGCGTAGAGCTCAGCGTGTCGACACCCAGCGCCCTGAGCGCCCTCTCGTCGTCGGCGGAAAGCGTCGTAAGCGAGCCTGAAGTCGTGCCGAAATAGTCGACCAGTTTCCCGGGCGGCGTGTAAGTGGCCGTCACCATGCCGTTTGCGTCCTGCGTGTTGAGGCTCTGCTCGCTCATGCTGCCGCTTGTACCGAGCGCTATCTGAAGATTGGAGAAGGTGAACTGATCCATTCCTCCGCCGAGCGCTTCGTCATAATAGGCCGCCTCGGTTGTTTTGCTGTCCCAGCCGTTCATTATGGAAGCTTCGTAAACTCCCATATGCATCATCGCCAGCATCATGCCGTCGCCCCAGGTGCCTGTTTCAGGATCGTAGTAGGAGACGAAGAGGGCGTTGTTTGTCGTGTTGGGAACGATGGAGGTATAGACCGCGGCTATGTTCCCGTCGCCGTCCGCGCCTATGGTGACCTCCGCCTTGCCGGTTGTGCTCTGCTCCTGCGTCTGACCCGTCTCAATGTCTGTCACGAGGCTCTCCGGCGTGAAGAAGGGGTAGACCGTCCCTGTTCCCACACCTGTGATTGAAACCAGGTTATCCTGGTCGACAATATATGTCGAGCCGTTCATTTCGAAGAGCAGGAAGGTCTGGTTCGTAACTTCCTGGGTGTCTATTGACGTCCCGCCTGTCAGCATGGCGCTGTCGAGCTTGCCAGTCAAGAACTGCAGGTTGGAGAAATACGGGTCTTTGTACTGTGTTTTAAGTGCGCCGCCGGAATATATACCGTCCACTCTGTCGGTCGAATTATCGGAATCATAGTTATAGAGCGTCCGCACCAGTATCGGTTCTCCCCATTCGCCTTCTCCGGAGACCGTGCGCAGGTGGAGGCGCGAGACCGTCAGCCAGTCGACTATATTCGCTCCGCTCTTTACTGCGGTGGACTGCTCCGTGGTATAGGCTACATACAGTGTGCTGCCTATCTCCGTAAATTCGACGTTTGTCAGGATCTGACCCGCCGATAGCGCCGCAGAGCTTATTTTCCAGCCGGAGTCGTTATAGGCAAAGTTCAGCCGGCTGCCGCTGCCGTAGGTCTGATATGCTGTCTTCATGTACTGCAGGCGGTACTTTGCGATGGTTTCATCGTAACCGGCTGCATCTGTCAAATACGTTTCATATTCATCAAGCTGTTCGTTTATATCCGGATATGAATTCGTCTGCCCGAAGACAATCTTGTCGCCCCGTCCGTATGGCAGGAAGCAGTAGTTGCTGTTTATTTCACCTGTCACGGCGCCCGAGATTACAGCAGGCGCTGTAAATCCCGTGCCGCCTACCGTAAAGCTCGCGAACTTGACCTCGGTGTTTTTCGAGGCCACGGCTTCGCGTGAATCTGTGTCCGCAAGTCTTGCGTAGTAGTTTTTCCAAAGCGTGTAGGATTCGTACGTGTCGAGGGCATTCTGGTAGGCCTCGCTCGCCTGCGCGAATGTTTCATAGCCGCTGCCGAGTATGTAGTAATATCCCGGCGAAGCCGGGTTGTCCGGCTTATAGGCGGCCTGCGCCTCTTCGTCCAGCAAATCGTAGGCTTCCTTGCTTATTTTACCAGAGTAGTAATCGCTCTCTATGGGCTCGGGAGCGGGCGTGATAGTCAGGTAATTGCCGGCGGAAATCGTCTCGCCGCCGTATGAATAGGCCGGAACGGTCGGTCTGGAGAGATCTGTCTGCGTCTTGTAGCTTACCCAGGACACATTGATCGTGTCATTCCCCTCAGTCCAAACCGAGAAGTCAAGATCGCCCGTGTAGTCGTTGTCGATCAGTATGTAGCTGGGATTAGTCCCCCCGTTCACGGGGTTTACAAGGCCGTAGGAAAGATTGCCGTCCGTGTCGGCCGTCAGCTTTATTCTGCTGAGGGCAAGCGCCGTGTAATCCTCGGCTTCGAGGGCATCGCTGTTGTCGCGGCATACCGTATAGACAAGGTAGTTTTCGCCGCCGAGCGTAATGACCTTATAGTCGTAGCCCGTGCCTACGCCGTCAAACAGCTTGAAGCCCGAGGAGGACGTGCCGTAGCCCGAAACGTCGAAATATGTATCCGTCTCGACCGACTGCTCGCTTATTTCGCCCGTGACGCCGTTTGTATAGAAGGTCTGGCTGTACGTATAGTTTCCGGGCAGTCTGATGGTGACCTCCGCCCTGCCGCTTTCGTCGTCAAGGCCGAGAGGCTCGTCGCCGCTGAACGCGCCGCCGAATGCGCTGTATCCGTGTGACCATCCCTCTCCCCTTTCATACTGGACGTGGTATTCGATAAGGTCCATCTCATAGCTGAAGAACAGGAATACCACACGGAAGCCCAGGCCCAGCTGGAACTTGAACTCGTCGAAGCTGCCGGCGGAATAGGAATGCGTTTCCGTGTCATAAGTGCCGAGCCTGAAGCCGATGCCCACGACCATCTTGGCGTAGAGCTCGAACTTGGCTATCTCCACTCCTACGCCCGCGCCGGCTTCTATGTACGCCTCGATTCCTATCTGTACGCCGTTCCAGTAGACATCCGAGTATATGCTGTCAATAACCGCGATGCGGTTTATGGTCGTATCCTCAATCGGGCTGAGGACAACCTTCACCGTCTTGCCAAGGTCCATGCCGTCCTTGCCTACAAGCACTACCTGCGTCTTCTGGCTGCCGTCCGAGGAGATATAACCGGGTGTAAATCCTTCAAGCTTTGTTACACCGTCGGCCTCAAAGGCCTCCATATACAGCTTCCCTGTAAACGTGATGTTAAACGCCTTTTTCGTGGTATTGAACGAATAGGAGTTGACCGTCGTCGCGCCCGATTCGGGCTTTTTAAGCTCCGTCGTGCTGTTCTGGAGTATTATCGCGCCCTCCACGGTATCGCGGTTCACTCCGAGTCCTGTCGATATCTTCGCCTCAACGCCGACCTCAACATAGACGTATACAATGGGGACCGGCGTGAAGCGGTACTGGTAGCGGTATGACATTTCAGCCGTGAAGCTTATTCCGGCCTCAGCGAAGTAGTAGCAGTTGTCAAGCGCGTTGTACTTGAAGACAAAGCCGAGAGACGCGGAAAACTTAACCTCGAAGTTGCTGGACTTGAGATTGCAGCCGTCCAGCTCGTCTCCTGCGAGGGCGTTTTTATCCTTATTCTTAATAAAATCCGCGACTTTTTTCACGGCGTCAGTCATGTCGTCCCAGTTATCCTTGTTGGTATCGGCAAAACCCGATTGGCCGCTGCCCGGCACGTCGGTCGAATCGTCAGTATAGCCTCCGAGCGGTATGCCGAACGAGAAGGCGACCTCGTACTCGTCAGTCGATATTGTGAAATAGTCGCCGATTTCAAAGTCGAACGAGGCCAGCTTCGTGCCGAAGGAAGAAGAAAATTCGCTGTAGTCGTTGTGTTCGCCGTCGCTGGCGCTGTTGTTCTCTGTGGTTCCGCTCATGTTCTGGAGGTATTCGGAATTGGGGAAGGCGGCAATCGTCCCCAGATTGACGGACTCGGCGCTGCCGTTGTCTTCCTGTGTGGACAGTCCCGAGACAATGCTTTGAGTACTTGCGTTCTGCTCCTGTATTATGAGGGCGTAAGTGTCGTTGCCGCCGAAGGAGCCCAGATAGTCGTTAAGCTCTTTTTTACCGGCAGTCGTAAGCGTATAGCTGCCGTCGTCTCCATATACGGTGTCCGGGGCAAGAGGTATATGGTCTCCGGCCAGTGAGTGTTCGATGAAAATCGGCTCGGGATTATCAAACGGGTACAGCAGGTGGCCCTCATAGTCCGGATTCCATTCATAGGCGTTCCCCGCGGCGTTTACCCTGCAGGGGCTCTTGTCGCCGCCGAGAGGGACATCCACATAAGCCATAGCCGAAGCCTGCGCCTGATACATCAGGTGATTGTCGCTTGAGTGGCCCTCATCGGCTGTCGACGAGGTCCTTGTCAGGCCGCTTACAATATACCTGTAGCTCTTCTGCTCCGTTGTCAGCTTTGAGTAGGCCGCCGAGTCGGTTATGCTTGTGATGAAGGCGGGCATAATCTGGCAGGTATCGGATGCCGACGCGCCTTCCGGCACTATCAGGCACCGGGGGTTCTTCGTGAAAAAGACCTTGAAGAAGTACTGGTGCACCGTTCCGTCGGGATCCACCACTGGCTCAAACGTCGTTTCCTCATATTTTGTTCCGTCCAGGTTCGAAATAAAGTTGTCGATGTCGAAGCCACTACTGTCCTTATCCAGAACGAAAATGTTCTCCTCGGCGTTCCAGTAGCCGTCGATCTTGCCGTTCCCGTTCCTGTCGTAGTACAGGGCGACATGGTCGATATCCGCCAGCATCGTCGAGATCTTGGACTGGTAGTCCTTGTGGTAATAGTAGAAGGTCAGGCCGGCACCCTTTAAGTCAGCCGAGGTCAGCCATATTTTCTCGTTGCCGGCGTATGACTTGCCGTTTATCAGTATCAGGTCGTCCGGGCTGAGATTGAAATTTATGTACTGAATATTGCTTACGTTCAGCGGGCTGTTATCGGATATCTGCAGAGCGCCGGTGGAGCTGCTGAAGCTGATCTCGGATATTTTTATATTCTTTTCAGCTACTGATCCGAATTCCGGGATGTTGACACTGCCCTGGTTGAAAACCGAGACGGTTGTCTTAGACATACCTGTGTAGCCTAAAGTGATATACTTATCCGCATCCGCAGCAGCTGTCGTATTGCTGCTTATAAAGCGGTCGAGCGCGTCGTTCATGGCACGCGCTGTGTCTGTATCCTCGGAATCTGCGGAGGTAGCAAGATTCAATGTCACGCTCTGGTTGCGCACAAGCACCATGTTGACCGTATAGTCGTGGTCAAGCTGCATTCCGGTTCCCCACATGAGGTTTACGGAGTAGGAGCTTCCGCTCCCTGTGCCGACGGCAACGACTGCGCCTGTGCTGTCGTCCGTCAGATATACTGCGTAGGAGCTGTCGTTGGTCGCCGGTTTAAGCGAGGCAACTGAGCCGAGTTTTACATTTATAGTGCTGCCGACGTAGATGCGCTTGCTCCCGTCAACCCCGCCGTAAAGAGTTACTTTCGGGCTGTCAGTGCCGGCATTGAGGTCGGACTGGCTGTAGTAGTTGGAGTAAAAATCTTTTGTGAAGACACTGGCGCCATCAGGGGCTGTGTTGGAATCATTGGAGGTGTGAATCCTCATGTTGAAGTTGCCTGTGAAAACACGACGATACAGGCTGCCCGATGTGAGCTGTGCGACTGCCTCCGACTTTGAATCGCAGCAGCAGTATTTGGAGGTTCCGAGCACCAGCCTGTTTACGCCGGAAGACATAGCCCAGTCATAGCTATAGCTTCCTGTGCTATACCATGTCATCCTATATCCATCGCCCCAGCTTCCCGATATGCTGTGGCTGGAGTTGGTGTATCCGGCCAGGCCCTTGGAGCCTAATATGTAGAAGTACGGATAGGTGTATTCAAGCCCGTGCCAGAAAATATCCCAGTCGCTTGCAAACGAGCAGTTCCAGTAGAATCTGCCGCTGAAGCCCGAGTAGAGGATGGGCATATTAGTGTCAGTGTATACGGAGGATGCATTGCCTTTGCTTCTAACGTTGGTTCCGTTGGACCAGCTCATGTTGAGCAGGTTTACCGTACTTTGATAAGCCTGATTTTCATTATAGGGGAATGTGATTTTTCCGTAACAAAATGACTGGGGGCTCAGCTCGCCCGGTTCTTCCCATGTTACTGTGCCGACCGTTTCTTCGCCTACGCTCTCCTGCGTGCCTTTCAGTACCTCGGAGCCTGAGTTTGCCGAGGTATCAGACATAGTTACGCTGCACGATACGTCCACGGCTTCGGCATCATAGATTATACTGGCAGTATTCAGTTCGTCCGTTTCGCCAGAATTATACAGGTTTACGTTGACGGTATCATTTGTCAGAACCGAAGCGTCGTCGCCGCGCAGGGACGAGAGCGTGACGGTGAACGATTTTATCTCGTCTGTTGCAATGCCGTCGTTTATGAGTTCTATTTCTATCGTGTATGTATCATGGTCGGCATAGAGCGCCACTGTGCCGGATTTTTCGATATAATCGGTTCCGGCCTTGGCCGTGCCGTCCGCCGTGGCATAGTCGAGCGTCAGCACCTTTGTCTTGCCGCCCGTCCTTTCGATAGTCAGCAAAGCTGTGCCGTCCGCTTTATCTACCGTGATATCGCTGACGCTGAATCCGACCTGAGAAGGCTCGTCCTCCTCGTTATCCTGCACATGGAGCATCAGTGTATTGGCCGAATCGTAGACCGTACCGCCCACGCAGTCATAGATAGTGAGCGCTGCGTATTCGTCGCACTCTGCCTCGGCATCATCGGCGGCCATGAATCTGATTTCCTTTACATATTCGCCCTCGGCAAATGTCAGCGCAAAAGTCCAGCCTGCATAGGCGCCCGCGCTTTCAAGCTCAAGCCTTGAATATGTAGGCTCCGGATTAAGCTCCAGGTCCGCGGGCGGCTCCCCTAAAACCTCTTCCTCGGGCTTAATATACTCTTCGCCCTTTGCCGAATCCGTACTGTACGAGACGTCTGCGAGAGTGTAGACGCAGCGGAAGTCATATTTGTTATAATCTGCCGCGCCGACGACCATACTGGCGTCCGTCGCGCCCTCAATCACTTTCCAGTTTCCGTCGAATGTGTACCACTGATAAGCGTCGGCCGTAATATCGAGAGACAGCGTGACGATCGCGCTGCCATTCGCGGCCGCTCCCACTTCCACGCTCGGCGATATGCCGGCCCGCTCGGGGTCCGGATCCTTGCCGACCGGCTGGTAGTCGGTTATCGGGAGAGCGTCCTCAACGAATATGGAGATGTCGGAAGAGCTGATTGCGTTGGAGTACAGCTTTCTTCCCTCTTCATCCTCCGTAACAGCCGGCACATATGTAATAAGCGCGGTAGCCTTGCCGGTTTTACCGCCAAGGCGGTATACCCTTATGCACTGCTCCGCGCCACCCTCGGTCACAGCCACCTCGCTATTCTCAAACGCAAAGGTGCCATACGGGAAAGTGCTTTCCCATGTGGCGTTCGGTGTGACCTTGCTCCCGTTTTTGTCGGTAATAATAAGCCCCGCTCCGGTAGCTGTGTCGGCCCCTTCCACGTAGTAGGCAAGAGCGTCGAATAAACCGCAGCTGAGGATTACCAACAAAGCTAAAAATGTTGACAGCATTCTTGCCAATATTTTTTTCATATTGCATCCCTTCGTCAATAAATAGATTTTAGATTTCTATTCTAGGTTTCACTTCCCACGATAAATAACAGTCTGATCATGTTTAAGAAGCTTTTATGTGAGAAGCCTTTTTTATTTGAGGGATCCGCTCAGCTGCGTAAATGGCGCAATACTCTTGCCGGCTTTCCTCAAATCAGAAAGAGCTTTATTAGGTAAAATAATAGCATATCGACCAAAAAAGAGCAATGCCTAATATGCCGCTTTTCCGTAATTTTTGGTTTCTTTTGTCGAAGCGGGCAGATAAACGGTTTATATTGCGGGATGAAAAAGTATAGTATAAGATAACGGCATGTTTGGCGCGGCGAATCCCGGGCAGGAGCGCAACAGGAATGAGCAATAAAAAGCTTAGAATTAAAATAGAATTGCCTGAAAAAGTCCGCCTGCTGATGTCGAAGCTCAACAGGAGAGGCTTTGCAGCGCATGCAGTCGGCGGCTGCGTCCGCGACAGTCTCATGGGTATTGAGCCGCATGACTGGGATATCTGCACCTCGGCCACGCCGGACCAGATAAAAATGTGTTTAGAAGGTCTGCGCATACTCGACACAGGCAAAAAATACGGCTCGCTGACCGTTATATTGGATAGCGAGCCCTTTGAAGTGACTTCGTACAGGAAAGACGGAGCGTATCGGGATTGCAGGCGCCCGACGGAAGTCTTGTTCGTGAAAAGCTTATTTAAGGATTTGTCGCGCCGTGATTTTACAATAAACGCCATGGCCTACAGCGAGGAGGAGGGGCTTGCAGACCCTTACGGCGGCTTTGAAGACCTGCAGAAGAAGCTGATAAGATGCGTCGGCGACCCGGATAGAAGGTTCGGCGAAGACGTTCTGAGGATCATCAGAGCGCTTCGTTTTGCCTCCGTTTTCGGTTTTAACATAGAGCCGTCGACCGCTGAAAGTATTCATAAAAACAGGGATTTATTGAGAATAATCGCGGCCGAGCGGATTAACGCCGAGTTTAAGAAGCTGCTGTGCGGCCATTATGCGGAAACCGTACTGCGGGACTTTGCCGACATCATTGCCGTTTTAATACCGGAAATTGTTCCGATGTTCAGTTTTATCGGTTTTGATTATGGGCAAAGCTTATGGGAGCATACGATCAAGAGTATAGGCTGCGCGCCCGGAGACCTTGTAATAAGACTGATCCTGCTGCTGCAGAATATCTCAGTTCCCGGGCGAGCGGCTGAACACGGCTCGGATGCGTCCGCCAGCGCGGATATGGCCGAGGCGGTAATGAGGCGCATGAGGTTTGAAAATAAGACCATAAAAGCTGTGTGCAAGCTCATCTCATATCGCGATGCGCAAATTTGCCCCGGCGACGTCTGCGCAAGAAAACTGCTCAGCAAACTGGGACCTGAAAGCCTCGGAAGATTAATAGAAATTTAATCGGCCTATTTCAGCGCTCAAAATTCCGGCGAGGCCTTGCAGCAAATTATGGAGCTTGGGCGTTTCCGTGTCGTTCTTGAAAAAGTGCTGTCGGAGGAACAGTGTTTCAGCCTGAAAAACCTGGCTGTAAACGGAAAAGACCTGCTCGGCGCGGGCATAGCGCAGGGCGTCAAAATAGGTAAAACATTGGATTTTCTGCTGGAAATGGTAATCAACGGGGACGTTGAGAACAAAAAAGAAAGCCTGCTGGAGGCGCTGGGCTTATGTTCAGACGGCGCTGTCTGCGACGGGAGCGATAAAAGCAGCACTTAGGCTTATGTGCGCACCTGTTGGTTATGATCCACGCTCCCCGTGCGGGGAGCGACTCCAGCTGGATGCGACAAATTTAGACTTGCAGCAATTTCAACCCACGCTCCCCGTGCGGGGAGCGACTTGTGCCATCGGCGGATATGATGTTACCGCCCGCATTTCAACCCACGCTCCCCGTGCGG
>JBMNQI010000017.1:0-39430 GCA_050944055.1 Oscillospiraceae bacterium
CCTCCTGCCGCAGCTTAAGCGCCACAAGCTTGATCTGGTCGCGGACTGCCTCGGCCTTCCGAAATTCAACCATCACCGCGCGTCGGACGACGCTATGACTGTCGCCCTGATGCTCGGCCGCTTTACAAAGGAGCTTGCCCTAAAAGGCATAACGAGAACCTCGGAGCTTAACAGTTTCGTGCGGCAGCTTATAGGGACGGGCGGGGCCAGGCACGTATACCATATTACACTGCTTGCAAAAAACCGTACTGGCCTTCGTAATATGTACAAGCTCATATCGCTTGCGCACCTCGAGCATTTTTACCGCCACCCGGTTATTCCGCGCAACCTTCTGATTGAGAACCGCGAGGGGCTTCTTGTGGGCTCCGCCTGTGAAAACAGCGAGGTTTATTCAGCCGTCGTGTCCGGCAAAAGCTGGCCGGAAATTCGGCAGATAGCGGAATTCTATGACTATCTGGAGATACAGCCCGTGGCAAACAACATGTTTATGGTGCGCCGGGGAACTGCGTCCGACGTCGAGCAGCTCAGGCGCTACAATAAAAGCATGGTTTTGCTCGGAGAAGAATTATGTAAACCAGTTTGCGCTACCGGCGACGTCCATTTCCTCGAGCCGGAGGATGAGATTTTCCGCCGCATACTGCTTGCCTCGAAGGACTATGAGGACGCGGACGAGGAGCTTCCGCTCTACTTCCGCACCACCGACGAAATGCTTGAGGAATTCAGTTATCTCGGAGAGGAGAAGGCGCTGGAGGTAGTCGTTAAAAACCCGCGTATTATAGCCGACAAATGCGAAAGCATAAAGCCCCTGCCAGACGGGCTTTTCCCGCCGACAATCGAAAACTCGGCTGAGGAGCTTAAATCGCTGGTTTACGGCCGCATGCGCGAGATGTACGGGGACGAGCCGCCCCAGCTTGTCAAAGACCGCGTAAACATAGAGATGGAAGCCATACTCTCCAGGAATTACGACGTCATCTATATGTCCGCGCAGAAGCTCGTAAAAAAATCGCTTGACGCGGGCTATCTGGTCGGCTCCCGGGGCTCCGTCGGCTCGTCGATCGTCGCCTATCTCTCCGGAATAACCGAGGTCAATTCGCTGCCGCCGCACTACCGCTGCCCGAACTGCCGATACTCGGATTTCGAGGCGGGGAAGGAATACGGCTGCGGGGTCGATATGCCCGACGCGTTCTGCCCCGTCTGCGGGGAAAAATACGTTAAGGACGGGTTTAACATACCGTTTGAGACGTTTCTTGGCTACGGCGGCAAAAAGGTGCCCGACATAGACCTCAATTTCTCCGGCGAATACCAGGCCAGGGCGCACAAATATACGAGCGAGCTGTTCGGCGAGAACCATGTTTTCAGGGCGGGCACGATAAGCGTCTATAAGGACAAGACCGCCTACGGCATCGTGCGCAGCTATTTGGATTCACGCGGCATAGACGCGCCCCGCGCCGAGGTGGACAGGCTGGTTAAGGGCTGTGTCGGCGTCAAGCGCACTACCGGCCAGCATCCCGGCGGCATGGTCGTCATACCCCAGGACAAGGAGGTTTACGACTTCTGCCCGGTGCAGTACCCGGCTGACAACAGGGACTCGGGCTCCGTAACCACGCATTTTGAATACCACTCAATGGAGGACAACCTCCTCAAGCTCGACATACTCGGCCACGATGACCCGACAATGATTAAGCTGCTTGAGGAAATGACCGGTGTCGACGCGAAGAAAATCCCTCTTGACGACCCCGAGACAATGAGCCTTTTTACCTCAAATAGGGCCCTGGGCATAGAGAACGATTCGACACTCGGCCCGACCGGGGCCTGCGCCATACCGGAGTTCGGCACAAAATTTGTCCGTGAGATGCTCATAGACACGAAGCCTACTCAGTTTGACACGCTTATACGGATTTCGGGTTTTTCCCACGGGACCGCAGTCTGGCTCGACAACGCCCGCGACCTCATCCTCTCCGGCACCGCCACGGTCAACGAGGCCATAGGCTGCCGGGATGACATCATGCTCTACCTGATCTCCAAGGGCATGGACATGGAAGAGAGCTTCAATATAATGGAGTCCGTGCGCAAGGGCAAGGGCCTGAAAAAGGACCCGAATTGGGAGAAGGACATGCGCGAGCACGGCGTTCCTGAGTGGTATATAGACTCGTGCAACAAGATACAGTATATGTTCCCGAAGGCCCACGCGGTCGCCTACGTCATTATGGCCTTCCGCATAGCCTGGTTCAAGGTGCATTATCCGCTGGCGTTCTACGCGGCCTACTTCTCGGTGCGCGCGAAGGCCTTCGACGCCACCGTCATGTGCCGCGGGCTTCCCGCGGTGAAGGCTAAGATGAAGGAGCTCAAGGCCAAGGACAAGGACGCAAGCGCCGTCGAGCAGGATATGCTGGTCACGCTGGAGGTCTGCTACGAGTTCTACCTGCGCGGCTTTTCCTTCCTCCCGATAGAGCTTATGCAGTCCGACGCCACGCGCTTTCTTATTAAGGACGGAAAGCTGCTTCCGCCGTTTTCGTCAATACCCGGTATGGGTGAAGCGGCGGCTCAGAGCATAGCGGACTGCCGCAGGAGCGCCGAATTTGTCTCGGTCGAGGAATTCGCCGCCGCGTCCGGCATCAGCAAAACGAACTTGGACCTGCTGCGGTCGCTGGGCGCCCTCGGAAACCTTCCGGAAACGAATCAGCTGAGCCTTTTCTGAATATAATAAGCTTGACTTTAGCATGCTACTGTGATAAAGTAACTGGCTGTAAGCCAATGAAGGGAGGAGGGCGCCTGTGAACAGATCGGAAATAACGACTCCGGAGGGCACGCGCGACCGTATATATTCGCAGTGTACGCAGCGCCGTGCCGTGGAGCGCGCCGTTACGGAACTGTTTTTGCGCAGGGGCTACTGCGAGATCATGACGCCCGAGGTCGAATACTACGACCTTTTCATACGCTCCGGCAACCCGCTTCCCCAGGAATCCATGCTGAAGATAATAGACCGGTCGGGGCGCATCATAGTAATGCGGCCGGACAATACGACCCCGATTGCCCGAGTGGCCGCGACGAAGCTGCGCAACGCGCCAAGGCCTATGCGCCTATTCTACAACCAGACGGTTTTCCGCTCCGACGAGAGCCACAGGGGCAGGCGCAGCGAAATAGCCCAGTGCGGCGTTGAGCTTCTGGGAGCGGGCGGCATCCGACCGGATATAGAGGTCATAGCCCTCGCCGTGCAGACATTAGAGGAGGCCGGCGCTCGGGATTACCAGATTGAGCTGGGGCACGCCGGATTTTTCCGTTCGCTGGTTGCACAGCTTGATACGGACGAGGAAACCGTAGAGAGCATGCGCCTCTATATTGAAAACAAGAACTTTGCCGCCCTTGCGGACAGGCTCGAGCCTTTTGCAAATAATCCTGCCTATCCCGCGCTTAGAAAGCTCTCGGCCCTCTTTGGGGGGGCGGAGGTGCTCGACGAGGCGGAGCGGCTCAGCGCTGGGCTGGCCTCGGACTGCCTTGATTATCTCAGAAGAGTCTTCACCGAGCTTTCCAGGGCCGGTTACGGCGACCGCGTGAGGTTCGACCTCGGAATGGTGCACAGGCTCGACTACTATTCCGGAGTTGTCTTCCGCGGATATGTCCGCGGCTCGGGCCGCGTGGTTCTCTCAGGCGGGCGATACGACACGCTTTTTGACAGCTTTGGGCTGCATATGCCGGCTACGGGCTTCGCGCTTGACGTGGACGCTATTACGGAGAGCCTTCCCACGCCTTCCCCTCTAAAGGCCCCGGACGCTGTGCTGCGCCCGGAGGCGGGCATGCTTCGCCGCGCCCTGCTCATAATAGACTCATCTCCTCCCGGCGAGTATGTGCTAACCTCGGAGGAAACTATGGACGGTACGATGGAAGAGGCCCGCAGACTCGGCGCGCGCCGCGTTGTCATGCTGGGCGAGAGTGAGGAGGAGATCCTGCTTTGAAAAGGCTTCGGATAGCGCTCACAAAGGGAAGGCTCCAGAAAGACTCCGTAGCCCTGTTCGAGAGGATGGGGCTTAACTGCTCGGCTCTTCAGAAAGCGGGGCGGAAGCTGGTGCACAGAATTCCGGACTACCCTCTGGACATTGTGCTGGCAAAAGCTCCGGACGTCATAACATATGTGGAGCACGGGGCGTGCGATCTCGGAATAGTCGGCAAGGACACGATTATGGAGCAGGGCGGCTCTTTTTACGAGGTGCTGGACCTGGGCTTCGGCAGGTGCCGCTTCGCGCTCGCCGTGCGCGAGGGCGACGATTTTTACGGCTCCTTTAAAACGCTGACAGTAGCCACCAAATACCCGAACGTGGCGCGTTCCTTCTTTCAGAGGAAGGGAATGGACGTCGAAGTCATCAGGATAGAGGGCTCCGTCGAACTGGCGCCGCTTCTGGGCCTGGCCGACGGTATTGTAGACATAGTAGAGACAGGCGAAACCCTCCGCGAAAACGGGCTCAGGCCTATTGAGGACATACGCAGTGTCTCCGCCCGGCTTATAGTCAATACGGCGTCTATGAAGCTTTATAAACCGGAGATTTCGGATTTCATAACACGCTGCGAAGCGGAGTTAAATCAGGAGGCGCCATGATAAGAATAGTAAGCTCAAATGATGCGCCAAAGCTGCTCGACGCGATGAACAAACGGGCGGGTGAGATAGGATCCCGGGTTAACGCCGCTGTTTCAGAAATTATAGATGCCGTGCGTAAAGAGGGCTTCGAGGCTGTAAGCCGGTATTCTCTTAAATTCGACGGAGAAGAGCCCCGCGAGTTGACGCGCATAGAGTTAGTTGAGGCGAAAAAGCGCACGGACCCGAAGCTTATATCGGCTCTTGAGCGCTCGGCTGAGAATATACGCGCCTACCAGGAGCGCATACTTTCAAAAACCCGTGAATGGGAGACGGCCGGCGGGGGAAGGCTTGGCCAGATCGTGCGCGGGCTCGACCGCGTCGGCATATATGTCCCGGGAGGCACGGCGGCCTACCCGTCCTCAGTGCTTATGAACGCCGTTCCCGCAAAAGTCGCGGGCGTCCGGGAAATTGTTATGGTTACGCCCCCGACAGAAAACCTAAGCGACGCGGTTCTGGCTGCAGCCTCAATAGCGGATGTGGACAGGGTAATCGCCGTGGGCGGGGCTCAGGCGATTGCCGCCCTGAGCGTAGGTGCGGGATTCATACCCAGAGTGGACAAGATAGTCGGGCCGGGTAACGCATATGTAGCCGCCGCAAAGCGCATGGTATACGGCACGGTGGACATCGATATGACGGCGGGGCCTTCGGAGATTCTGATTATAGCGGATTCGGACGCAAACCCCGCGTACGTTGCCGCCGACCTGATGAGCCAGGCGGAGCACGACGAGCTTGCGTCGGCCATTTTGCTCACTGACAGCGATGAATTAGCCAAGGCTGTAAAAATGGAAATTGAGCGCCAGATTAAGAGTCTTTCGCGCCGTGATACAATTGAAAAGTCGCTTAAATCCTTCGGCGCGGCGATAGTATGCGAAAACCTGGCGCAGGCGGCCGATATCGCCAACTCAATAGCGCCGGAGCATTTGGAATTGATGACGAGGGACGATCGCGCCCTCCTGCATTTGATACGCAGCGCCGGGGCAGTATTTTTGGGCGCCTACTCCCCGGAACCGCTGGGAGATTATATGGCGGGGCCGAGCCATGTGCTCCCGACGTCGGGAACGGCCCGCTTCAATTCGCCCCTGTCCGTCGAGAGCTTCTTAAAACGCACAAGTTTGATTGAATATACGCGTGAAGGGCTTAAAGCGCTTTCCGGGGATATAATCACGCTCGCAAAAGCCGAAAAGCTCAGCGCGCACGCCAATTCCATAGAGCGGAGAATGGAGGGTTTTCATGAAAGCAGCCGAAATCGTACGTAAAACAAAGGAGACCGACATTTTCGCGAGGCTGGACGAGGGCGGGAACCAGAGCGTCTCAACAGGCATCGGGTTTTTCGATCATATGCTCTGTTCGCTCGCGTTCTATGCCGGGTTTGGCCTGGAGCTTACATGCAGGGGAGATCTGCACGTAGACGCTCACCACACGGTCGAGGACTGCGGCATAGTCCTGGGCCAGGCGCTCTCGGCGGCTCTTGGGGATAAAAAAGGCATCGAGAGGTTCGCCTCCAAATTCATTCCGATGGACGAGGCGCTCGCGTTCTGCGCGCTGGATATTTCGGGCAGGCCGTATCTCAGATTCGACGCTTCCATGCCTCAGGAGATGATAGGAGATTATCCGAGCTGCCTTACCGAGGAGTTTTTCCGGGCCTTCGCGTCGGCCGCGGGAATCACGCTTCATATAAAGAGCGAATACGGCTCAAACGCCCACCATATTACCGAGGCCGTCTTCAAATCCGTGGGAGCTGCGCTCAAGGACGCGGTCAAAGTCAAGGGTGACAGAATTATGTCAACCAAAGGTATGATCTGATGGGATATACCGCAGTTATTGACTATAACGTAGGCAACCTGCACAGCGTCATAAAGGCCCTTGCTTTCCTCGGCTATGAAGCCCGGGTTACCTCCGACCCGCACGAGATCGGGCTGGCCGAGGACATTATCCTCCCGGGTGTAGGCGCTTTTCCGGAAGCTGTGGACAGCCTGCGCAGGAGCGGGCTTATTGACATACTGCGCGCCGAAGCCGGGAACAAGCCCTTCCTCGGCATATGCCTGGGAATGCAGCTGCTCTTTTCCAAAGGCGAGGAAATACGCCCCACTCTCGGGCTCGGCCTTATACCCGGTGCGGTGAGACGTATTAAAACAAGCCTGAAGCTGCCGCATATAGGCTGGAACTGCCTAAATTATGTAAACCCGTGCCCGCTGCTGAAGGATATTCCGGAGCGCTCATACGTCTACTTTGTGCACTCATTCGCGGGCTTTCCCGAATCCCGGGAAGACCTTGCGGCGGTTACGGAGTATCCGGGGGAGGTCTGCGCGGTTGTTTCGCGCGGGAACGTCTTCGGGTGCCAGTTTCATCCGGAGAAGAGCGGCGAGACGGGTTTGCAGATACTAAAAAACTTTAAGGAGCTGTCAATATGAAGATCATCCCGGCGATTGATTTAAGAAAAGGCGCGTGCGTGCGTCTGTATAAAGGGGACTTCGACACGGCGGAGCAGGTCGCGGACGGAGCCGTATCGGCGGCCGCCGCTTTTAAGGAAGCGGGAGCGGAGCTTATCCATATGGTAGACCTCGATGCGGTCACGGGAAAAGGCGTGCGCCGCAATTCCGGCATAATAGCGGACGTGATAAGTGAGACTGGCCTGAAGGTCGAGGCGGGCGGCGGCATTCGCTCCATGAGCGATATGGAGGAGCTCGACGGCCTCGGCGTATATCGCTTCATTATAGGCTCGGCGCTGATTCCGGAGCCGGAGCTGATCGGCGAGGCTGTGGAAAGGTTCGGCGCGGACCGCGTTGCGGCCGGCATTGACTGCCGGAACGGGCTTGTGCATGTATCCGGCTGGTATGAGGGAACCGGCGTTCCCGGAAACGAGCTGGCAAAAAAACTATACCGCTACGGCGCGCGAATAGTGATATATACGGATATTGACAAAGACGGCACGCTTGAGGGCCCGCCGCTCCTGCGCCTTCGCCGCCTGCGCGAGTACCTGCCGGCCGATATGAAGATAATAGCGTCCGGCGGCGTCGGCAGTCTGGAGGATGTCAAAGCTTTGAAGGAGCTCGGAATGGACGGCGTGATTATCGGTAAGGCAGTATATACAGGCGATGTGGACTTAAAGGCCGCCATTGAGCTGGCCGGTGAGCGATGATGCTGGCCAAACGCATAATACCCTGCCTTGACGTGCGGGGGGGCAGGGTTGTAAAAGGCGTCAACTTCGTAGACATACGCGACGCGGGTGATCCGGTGGAGCTGGCCAGGTACTACAGCGACTGCGGCGCGGATGAAATCGTGTTTCTGGACATAACGGCGACGCATGAGGTGCGGCGAACTGTTGTTGACGTAGTAGAGCGTACCGCGCGGCAGGTCTTCGTACCGCTCACGGTGGGAGGCGGCATAAGGTCGCTGGAGGACATGGCCGAAATTCTCCGCGCCGGGGCGGACAAAATATCAATTAACTCCGCGGCCGTGCGCGACAGGTCGCTGATTACCAGAGCCGCGGAACGCTTCGGGAGCCAGTGCGTCGTGCTCGCGGTTGACGCGCGCAAGACAGAAAGCCCGGAGTTCCCCTCAGGCTGGGAGGTCGTTATAAACGGCGGAAGAATCGGGACAGGACTTGACCTTATCGAGTGGGTGCGCGAGGGCGAAAAGCTCGGCGCGGGCGAGCTGCTTCTGACCTCAATGGATGCAGACGGCACAAAAGCCGGCTTCGACCTGCCTATGCTCAGGGCGGTAACCGACTGCGTGAACATACCTGTCATAGCCTCCGGCGGCTGCGGGAAGCTTGAGCACTTTGCGGAGGTTTTCCTCAAAACCGGGGCGGACGCGGCGCTTGCGGCCTCGCTGTTCCACTTCCGCGAGCTGACGATAGGCCAGGTAAAGAATTACCTGCGCGCTCAGAACATACCGGTGAGGTGAGTCTCATTGAAAACGGATCTGCTTTTTGAAAAGTCCGGGCTTATCCCGGTTATAATCCAGCATTTCGAGAGCGGGAAGGTGCTGATGCTCGGCTTTACCAACCGCGAGGCGCTTGATTTGACCCTGTCTACCAAGACGGCGTGGTTTTGGAGCCGGAGCCGCCAAACGCTCTGGAACAAGGGCGAGACCTCAGGAAACTACCTGCATGTGAAAAAGGTAATTGCCGACTGCGATAACGACTCGCTATTATACTTATGTAAACCTGATGGCCCGACGTGCCATACGGGAGCTGAAAGCTGCTTTTTCAGCGAGATATGGAGTGAATCTGATGGATGAAATATTGAGCGGGCTTTATAACGTTGTCCTAGGCCGCAAAAGCGAAGCGCGGCCCGGATCCTACACCGCATATCTGTTCGGCGAGGGCCTCGATAAAATACTGAAAAAGATAGGCGAGGAAGCCGCCGAGACCATAATCGCCGCGAAAAACGGCGTGAAGGAGCAGACGGTAAGCGAAATCTGCGACCTTATTTATCACCTGCTTGTCATGATGGCAAACGAAAACATAACTCTTGACGACGTCGCGGCGGAGCTGGGTAAAAGGGCTGAAAAAACCGGAAATTTAAAAAGCTTCCATACGGTGGACAAAAACACATAAAACTTCCCCGCCCTGAAGAAGGCGGGGATGCTTTTCTGTGCGGCGCAAGCGGCGAAATCAAGATCCTGCTAACCGACCCCTCAGAATACAAAACGGCGGTATAGACTTTCTCTATACCGCCGTTTGAAACCGGTAGTGTAAACCGCGCATGTTAAACAGCGCGCGTAACTTTGCCTGAGCGGAGGCACCTTGTACAGACGTACACATGGCGCGGAGAACCTTCTACCAGAGCCTTAACGCGCTTGACATTGGGCTTCACCATTTTATTGGAACGCCTGTGGGAGTGGGAAACCTTGATGCCGAAGGTAACGCCCTTATTGCAGATCTCGCATTTTGCCATTTGCTGCACCTCCTTGCCTGAAAAATCGCCGACACTGAAAAATCGCGGCACGAACAATAATAGCAGATTAGTTTGTGAAATGCAAGCTAAATTTTCTTTTCTTTAAAATATGTCCTAAAACAGTCTTCTATATTGCCATATTTGGCGTCATAGTGTATAATTTAATGATACATAAGCGGAATGCCGCCCGCGTGCGGCTGAAGGGAGATAATATGGCCGCCGTATATTCAGTGCCTCTTGGGCGCATCATCGAAGAATTCAGGCTTGAACCACTCTATATGCCGGAAGGCTGCGAAAAGACCAAGATAACAGTGGAGGATGTCAATCGGCCCGGCCTCCAGCTTGCAGGTTTTTTTGACTATTTTGTGCACGAGCGCATACAGCTCATAGGCCTTGTTGAAAACGAATACGTCAGCGGTATGATGCCTGAGAAAAGGAGGGAGGCTTTTGGCCGCCTCCTGTCTAAAGGCATACCCGCGCTTATAATAGCCCGCGGGCTCGAACCATTCCCCGAGTGCCTCGAAATGGGCGAGAAGTACGCGGTCCCCATATTGCGCTCAGGTGAAACGACGGCCGCCATCATGTCTTCTCTTATAAATATGCTTAGCATCGAGCTCGCGCCGAGGATCACGAGGCACGGCGTGCTTGTAGAGATATACGGAGAGGGAGTACTGATACTGGGGGAGAGCGGCGTAGGCAAGAGCGAGACCGCGATTGAGCTTGTAAAACGCGGCCACCGCCTTATAGCCGACGACGCGGTTGAGATAAGAAAAATAGGCAACCATATGCTTATAGGCTCGGCCCCGGAGCTGCTGCGCCATTATATCGAGCTCCGGGGGGTCGGCGTTATAGACGTCCGCCGCATTTTCGGAATGGGCGCAATAAAACAGGACCAGGAGATAGACCTTGTCGTGAATATGGAGCCGTGGCAGGACAGCATAATGTACGACAGGCTGGGGCTTGAAAACCAGTATACGTCCATTTTAAACGTCAAGGTGCCAAGTCTGGTAGTACCGATAAAACCCGGGCGCAACCTGGCTGTGATACTCGAGGTCGCGGCAATGAATAACCGCCAGAAAAAGCTGGGCTACAACGCTGCCCGCGATTTCACGGAACAGGTAAACAAGCATTTCGACGAGCAGCTCAGCGCCCAGAAAGAATAGATTTGCCATGTAATAAGATGCCGGAGGTGGCCTGATTGGACTGTTTTGAAGCCGTAATAAGGGACATAAGGCGCGATTTGCCGGATGTTGAGCTTCGCGAATATGAGCCTATGTTCAAGCATACCTCGTTCAGAATAGGCGGGCCCGCGCGTTTAATGGCCCTGCCCGGCGGCCTTCAGCAGGCGCAGGCGCTGATAAGGGCCGCGCAGAATTACGATGTCCCGACCTTCGTCATTGGAAGCGGGACTAATATTCTCCCGCCGGACGGCCAGCTAAACGCACTTATAATAAAAACCACTCCCGGCCTCGGAGTCCTGCAAATCGTCGGCACGAAGCTGATTGCTGCGGCGGGAGTATCGCTGAAAAAAGCGGCGGTGCGCGCTCAGCAGGAGGGTCTGTCCGGACTGGAATTTTCCTACGGCATACCGGGGAGCGTGGGCGGAGCGGTCTTCATGAACGCGGGGGCGTACGGCGGCGAGATGAAAGACGTGGTGCTCGACGTCGAATACATAGATGATTTCGGGGAACATATGCTCGCTGTCGGCAAGACGCTGGGTTTTTCATACCGCCGCAGCATGTTTTCCGACAAGCGGTACCTCATTACGGCCGTGCGCATGCAGCTTAAGCGCGACGACCCGGAAGCGATACGCGAGCGCATGAACGAGCTCGAGGAGAGGCGCCGCGCCAGCCAGCCTCTCGACCTCCCGTCCGCGGGCAGCGCGTTTAAGCGCCCCGAGGGAGGATATGCCGCCGCGCTTATTGAAAAGGCGGGGCTGAAGGGCTACAGGATAGGGGGGGCTCAGGTCTCGCCCAAGCACGCGGGCTTCATAGTCAATACGGGAGGCGCGACGGCAGGCGACGTGCTCGAGCTCATGAGATATGTCCGCGGCAGGGTTTACGCCGCATCGGGGATACTGCTCGAACCTGAGATAAGAGTATTACATGACGGTTAGGCTGCGGATTATTATACAAAGGAGCCATAAATGGATTTTCTCATTATTACAGGAATGTCGGGCGGGGGGAAGAGCCGTGTAAGCTCGATTCTTGAGGACATCGGCTTCTACTGCGTGGACAATATGCCGGCCGTGCTGATACCCAGATTTGCCGAGCTTACAAGGGCTACAAAGGGCCGCTATGAACGGGTCGCTCTTGTCACGGACGTACGGGGCGGGGAAAGCTTCGACGTGCTTTTCGAGTCTTTAGACCGTCTGAGCGAGGCCGGCTGCGCCTACAAGATCGTGTTTGTCGAGGCCTCCGAGGAGGTTATCATACACCGCTATAAAGAGACGCGCCGCAGCCACCCGCTCGCCTCTCTGGGGCTCGGCCTTGCCGAGGCCGTAAGACGCGAGCGCATAATGCTTGAACCGCTGCGCAATATGGCGCACTATCTTATTAACACGACGACTTATTCTATCGCCGACCTCCGCGCCGAAATACTCAGGCTGTTTTCGGAGGACGTTAAGCGGACCATGCCCGTAAAGGTCTGTTCCTTCGGTTATAAGCACGGCCTGCCGGCCGACGCGGACCTTGTTTTCGATGTCCGCTTCCTGCCCAACCCATATTATATTGACGAGCTTCGCAATCTTACCGGCCTTGATGAGGAAGTAAGAAGCTTTGTATTCAGCTACCAACAGTCAATCGAGTTTATGGAGCTTTTACAGAATCTGATGACCTTCCTTCTGCCCCATTTTGTAAACGAGGGCAAAACAAATCTCGTCATCGCCATAGGGTGCACAGGCGGGCAGCACCGCTCGGTCGTGGTGGCCGAAAAGCTTGGTGAGTTCATTGCGCAGAAGGGCTATCCGGTTAGCGTAACTCACCTTCACAAGCCTTAGCTTTTTTCGGACAGTGAGGATGCGCGCCGCTGAAGGCCGGGCGAACGCCCAAGACCGGCGCTATGCCGGCCAAACTGCAAAACGGTCTGACCTGAGGCCGTTTTTTTGGCGCTAAATAATTCTTTGTTCAACGGGCGCATAATAAGGGAGGGCAGAGCATGCCCCTTATAAGATTCGACTCCGCTCGGCGCAACGGCCCGCGTATCGTCGCTCTCGGCGGCGGCACCGGCCTTTCAAATATGCTGCGCGGCTTAAAAAAATATACTGAAAACATAACGGCAATCGTCACGGTTTCGGACGACGGGGGGCACAGCGGGATTCTTCGCAGGGATCTCGGGATTCTGCCGCCGGGCGACATACGAAACTGCCTGCTGGCCCTTTCCAATATTGAGCCAATCATGGAAAGCCTTATAGATTACCGCTTCGGGGAGGGCGAGCTCAGGGGCCAGAACGTCGGGAATCTTATTATTGCGGCGCTCTCCGATATATGCGGCTCGTTTTCGGTAGCCGTTTCGCAGCTTTCGCAGGTGCTCGCGATCACGGGCAGGGTTTTGCCGGTAACGACGCAGAGCGTGTACCTGCAGGCCGAGTTTGAAAACGGGGATACGGTGCTGGGCGAATCAAAGATTGCCGAATACAAAAAGGAGCTTGGCAGCAGGATAGCGCAGGTGTCGCTTAAACCCGGGACTCCCGGGGCGACCCCCGAGGTGCTGTCGGCCATCTCGCAGGCGGATATGATAGTTTTCGGGCCCGGCAGCCTGTATACGAGCATAGTGCCGAACCTGCTGGTCCGGGGCGTCAGCGAGGCTATACGCGAGTCAAACGCGCTTCGCGTCTTTGTGTGCAACGTCATGACGCAGGAGGGCGAGACAGAGGGATACTCGGTCTCAGATCACCTGAGGGCTCTTGAGCGGCACGGGGCGAAATGCGACGTCTGCCTTGCTAATTCGGAGCCTGTCAGCCAAGCTGCCGCCGAAAGGTACGCTCTGGAGGGAGCGGGCTGCACGAAAGTGGACGCTGAAGCTGTCAGGGCTTTGGGCGTCAGGCTTTTGACAAGGCCAGTGATGACCGAAGCCGGCGGCTATGTCCGCCACGACCCCTGGAAGCTTGCGCAGGAGCTTATCATGCTTCATTACAGGGAACATGACCGGGGCGAGCTTCGCCGCTTCGACGAGGCAATGGCGGAGTATCTTGCCGATTGACGCTAGTGTCTGCGCTCTTGGAGGGATTGTATGTCATATTCCTCGGATGTAAAAAAAGAATTATGCCGCGTTCCTCTCGCCAGAACCTGCTGCGCGCTGGCTGAGGCCTACGGGGTGCTGCTCTTCTGCAACACGTTTTCCTATCGGGAGATAAGGATAATAACCGAGAGCCGCGCCTTCGCCTCCAGGCTGCCGAAGCTCTGGAAAAAGGCCTTCGCCCTCGGCTTTGACCGGCTTCCGGAGGAGAAGGCGGGGGGAAAACTCATTTTTTCGGTTACGGACTCGGAAAAAATAAAGAAAATATTCGCGCGTTTCGGCTACAGCCCCGAAACCGTCGTCGCGCAGCATATCAACCTGGCCGTTCTGGAGGAGGAATGCTGCTGCGCTTCGTTCCTCAGGGGCGCGTTTCTCGCAGGAGGCTCCGTCACGGAGCCGAGCAAACGCTATCATCTTGAGCTTGTAACGCCGCATTATTTCGTGCGAAGCGAGGCGCTGGCGCTCATGCTCGAAAACGGCCTTTACCCCAAGGACCTCGACCGGAACGGAACCTATATAATCTATTTTAAGCAGAGCGAATACATCGAGGATATGCTGACGTTTATCGGAGCCCCGGTGTCCGCTATGGTAATTATGTCAACCAAAGTGGAAAAGGAGCTGCGCAACAGCGTCAACAGGCGCGTAAACTGCGATTCTGCGAACCTCGACAAGGCTGTCGAGGCGGCCCAGGCGCAGCTTAGGGCAATAAGGCGGCTGGACCTCGGCGCGCTGCCCGAAAAGCTGCGCCGCACCGCGCAGCTCCGGCTGGACAATCCCGAGGCGACGCTCGCGGAGCTGGCCGAGATACACGAGCCGAAGGTCACAAAATCCTGCATTAACCACCGACTGAGGAAGCTTACTCAGCTGGCGGAGCATATAAAACCGCAAAGCGGCCAGGTGGACTGAGAGAGCGCGGCACCTGGCGTAATACTTACCGGGAACTGATTACATGTCTTTTACACATCTTCATCTCCATACCGAATACAGTTTGCTCGACGGCGCCTGCCGCATAGCGGATCTGCCGCAGCGCCTGCACGAGCTTGGCCAGAATGCCGTGGCAATAACGGACCACGGTGTCATGTACGGCTGCATAGATTTCTATAAAAACTTAAAAAAGGCGGGAATAAAGCCTATTATCGGGTGCGAGGTCTATGTCGCGCCGCGCACGCGCTTTGACAGGAACTACGAGCTTGACAGCGAGGCGCGCCATCTTGTGCTTTTGTGCAGGGATATGGAGGGCTATAAAAACCTCAGCCGCATTGTGAGCCTGGCTTTTACGGAGGGCTTTTACATAAAGCCGCGCGCAGACCTTGAGCTTCTTCGCCGCTTTTCTGGCGGGCTTATAGCGCTTTCGGCGTGCGTCGCGGGCGATATTCCCCGGCGAATCCTGGCGGGCGACTATGACGGAGCCAGGAGGGCCGCTCTTGAGCTGCGCGATATTTTCGGCGAGGAAAACTTCTATCTGGAGCTTCAGGACCATGGGCTCAGGGAGCAGGCGGCGGTCAACGCGGGCATATTGCGACTCCATGAGGAGACGGGCATACCGCTTGTCGCGACAAACGACGTCCACTATCTGAGGCGCGGGGACTCCGAGACACAGGATATTCTGATGTGCATACAGATGAACAAGACTGTGGACGACCCGGACAGGCTTCGCTTCGGCACCGACGAATTCTATGTAAAATCAGAGGACGAGATGCGCTCCCTGTTCCCGAACAGCCCCGAGGCGATAGACAACACGTCCCTGATAGCCGAGAGGTGCAATGTCGATTTTGTGTTCGGCGAGCATCATCTGCCGGAATTCAAGCTGCCTCCCGGGCGGGAGACGGGCGAGTATTTCGAGGAAAAATGCGCCGAGGGTTTCAGTAAGCGTTATCCCGACGCCCCCGAAGGCTACCATGAGCGCCTTCGATTTGAGATCGACATGATAAAGCGCATGGGCTTTGTCGAATACTTCCTCATTGTCGGCGATTTTATTGAATTCGCGAAATCACAGGGCATCCCGGTCGGCCCCGGGCGCGGCTCCGCGGCGGGCAGCATGGTATCCTACTGCCTGGGCATAACCGACGTGGACCCTATGAAATACGGCCTGTATTTCGAGCGTTTCCTCAATCCGGAGCGCATCAGCATGCCGGATATCGACATCGACTTCTGCTATCAGCGCCGGCAGGAGGTAATAAACTACGTCATTGAAAAATACGGCGCCGACCATGTCGCACAGATCGTGACCTTCGGCACAATGGCGGCGCGAAGCGCCGTGCGCGACGTCGCCCGCGCGACAGGCATGAGCTATGCCGAGGGGGACGCGATAGCAAAGGCCGTTCCGTTCAGCCTCCATATGACGATTGACGAGGCGCTGAGGCTTTCAAAGCAACTGGCGGAGATGTATGAAGGCGACGAGCGCATAAGGCGCGTGCTGGATACGGCAAGGGCGATTGAAGGCATGCCGCGCCACGCCTCGACGCACGCGGCGGGAGTTGTCATAACGCGCGACCCCGTTTCGGAGTACGTTCCGCTCGCGAGCAACGAGGGCGCCGTCGTAACGCAGTATACAATGAACACTCTCGAGGAGCTCGGCCTTCTCAAGATGGACTTCTTGGGCCTGCGCAACCTGACCGTTATAGCGGACGCCGAGCGCAGCATACGCCTTAAGCAGCCGGATTTTTCGATTTCTCGGATACCGGAGGGCGACAAGGAAGTCTTCGACATGCTCACGAGAGGCGACACTTCGGGCGTTTTTCAGGTGGAGAGCACGGGCATGACAGGCGTGTGCGTCGGGCTCAAGCCGCAGAGCATAGAGGATATTACGGCCATCATAGCGCTATACAGGCCGGGCCCCATGGACTCCATACCGCGCTTTATTGAGTGCAAGCACAACCCGGAAAAAGTCAAATACCTTCATCCGAGCCTGCGCCCGATTCTGGAAGTCACCTACGGCTGCATAGTCTATCAGGAGCAGGTCATTGAGATATTCCGCCGATTGGGCGGCTTCTCGCTTGGACAGGCTGACATGATGCGCAGAGCCATATCGAAAAAAAAGGCCGAACAGATAGCGCGCGAAAAAGACGCGTTCATACACGGCGACCCGGAGCGCAATATCTGCGGCGCCGTAAAAAACGGGATCCCGGAGCATATAGCCGAGGCGATATACGGCGAGATCCTGGATTTCGCCAACTACGCTTTCAACAAAGCCCACGCGGTCAGCTACGCGATAGTCGCCTATCAGACGGCGTGGCTGAAGCTCCACTGGCCGAAGGAATACATGGCCGCGCTGCTGACCTCCGTTCTCGACAGGACGGATAAGGTAGGCGAGTATATAGCCGAGTGCCGCGCAATGGGCATAGACGTGCTGCCGCCAGATATAAACGAATCGGACGCCGACTTCACGGTAAGGGAGAACGGCATACGCTTCGGCCTCGTCGCCGTCAAGAACATAGGCCGCGGCTTCATCAACCGGCTCATGCAGGACCGTGCCGAAAACGGAAGATACACGTCGATATACGATTTCTGCTCCCGCCTTTTCGGGGCCGAGATTAATAAGAGGGCGGTCGAAAGCCTCATTAAGTGCGGCGCGATGGACGGACTGGGGGCGAACCGTGCGCAGCTTCTGAGGGTATACGAGCAGGTGCTGGAGTCAGTGGCCAGCGAGCGAAGGCGCAATGTCGAGGGTCAGCTGGACCTTTTCGGCATGAGTGAAGACAACTCTATGACCGAATCAATATCATTGCCGGACATACCGGATCTCCCGGCGCGCGAGAAAATGGCGATGGAGCGGGAGACAACCGGCCTCTTCCTCTCTGGCCACCCGATGGACTCCTACAGGGAAGCCGTGCGCATATTGGGCGCAAGGCGCATAGGCGGCATAATATCGGATTTTGCGCAGGAGGGCGGCCCCACTCAGTATTCGGACGGGCAGCGCGTAGTCATTGCCGGTTTAATATCCTCAGTCAAGCAAAAAACGACAAAGAATAATTCGCTTATGGCCTATGTCACAGTCGAGGACATGAGCGGGAGCATGGAGACGCTCTGCTTTTCACGGACGCTGAACGAATCCGGCGGCTATATAAAAGAGGGAAACGCCGTCTATTGCGAGGGACGCATATCGGTGCGCGACGAAAAAACGCCGCAGCTTATGTGCGATCTTGTGCGCCCGCTTGCAGAGCCGGACGTGCCCGCGTCGGCGCTGGAGCAGAGCAGGAACGAGCCCGGCAAAACGCTATGGCTCAAGCTGCCTTCGGCAGAATCGCCCGAGTACCGGCGCGTAATGCTCGTGCTTTCGATGTTCCCGGGAGAAACCAACACGGTCATATATCTGTCCGATACCGAAAAGCGACTTGGCGGGAAATGCCTTATACGCGAAAGCCTGCTCAACGAACTCCGGGAGATACTTGGGGCCGACTGCGTTGTATTGAAATAAGCTGCCGCACGCGGCAGCTTTTTCGCGTGTAAACTTTATTGCTTATTTATGAAACTTATGGTAAGTTTAATACGTCAAAATAATACAGCCCTATCCATAGTTTATCGGGAGGGATATTTATGGGAAGTTTAAAAAAAGCAGTATCGTATTTGCTTATAACCTGTATGTTGCTGGCAGTTCTTCCGGCCGGGGCCTCGGCGGCTGACGGGGAGCGCGTGCTCAATACCATAGGCTATTCATATACGGATGTTGCCGCGCCCAACGCAAGCAATTCGGTGGTGCTGACCGTTCCCTACAGCTACGCGAAGGACAACAGCTCGCTGAGCCTCACAAGCGGTCTTGCCATTACCTACGACGAGTCGGTCTATTTCGGCGTCGTTGTGACGCCCGGCAGCCCGGAAGCCACAATCGGCGGCGATCCCGTCTCAGTCACGGTGACCTATTCAAGAGTGGACGAGGAAGACGCGGAGCAACCGGAAAACACGCCGATATACAGCACAGTCTATAACATAAGAGTCGTAGCCGCTGAAAAAGAAGCTCCGAGCTTCGCCGGTATAATAGAAAAAGGGCCCGTGCCGCCCGGCACAGTCATGTTCAACGCCTCGGACTTTTTAGGCCGCTATGAGAAAAATGACGGCGAGGATATGGGCTATGTCGCCATTACGGGCAGCAACCCGGGCTTCGGCGAGCTAAAGCTGGGAGGCGTTTCTTATACTCTCGGCAGCAAAATCAGCGTATCCGACCTGGGAAGCCTCAGCTTTGAGTCAAGCGCGGGCGGAACGGTATCCTACACGGCCGTGGCTTACGAGGGCGAGAACGAGGAGCCCTTCGGCTTGGTGAGGATAACCGTTACGGTTATCAGCGTTCCGGAGATCACTTCCGAGGTTACGAAAACTACATATGCAGGCGAAACCTGTACGTTTGCGCTTTCCGATTTCAAATATGATCTTAACGACGGCAATCTGTCGAATATTGAAATCACGCCGGGGAATTCGGGCTTTGGCGTATGGAAAAACGGCTCGACGAGCTTCACCTCCGCGACGACGTTTACAGCCTCAACAATAGCCAACCTGAAGTTTGAGGGCGCAGCGGAAGGCGTAGAAACATTTACATGGAGGGTATCAAACGAAGCGGGCTATTCAGAAGCCGGGACCGGAACTGTTACTATCAGCAAGGTTCAGGTGCCGACTATAACAGGCAGCGTCTCTCTGTACGTTTCGGCGGGCAGTACGCTTGTTTTCTCGCTATCGGATTTCAGCTCCCGCTATAACCTAAATAACGGCACGCTGGCGAACATAGAAATTACGCCGACCAATTCGGGCTTCGGCACCTGGTACTCAGGCAATACAGTTTTCACGACGGCAACGACGTTTACTTCCTCCACGATAGGCAGTTTAAAGCTCAGGGGCGACGTTGCGGGCAAGACGGTAACATTTAACTGGCGGGTATCCAACCAGAGCGGGTACTCCGCGAGCGGGACCGGCACGGTCACCGTGGTCAGCGCGCTGACGCTCACGAGCTATAATGCCTCGACTAGGATAGAGCGAGGCTCGGTCTGGACAGTTGCCGCCTCCCATTTCGCATATTCTCCCACAACAAAGCCTGTAACCTATGTCAGGATCAAATCCGTTCCGGCCTCCGCCAGCGGATATTTGTATCTGACGACCTCGCTTCCTGCAAATTCGACATACGGTTATCCCGCCATAAACGCGAATACTCCGCTTTCGGACAACGCGACTATCCCATACGGCTACCTGCAGTACCTGAGGATTTACACGCAGCCCGCAGGCACCGCTTCGACCATTTCCTTCACCTGGACCGCCACCACCGACACCTATGTATCCGGCGCGGTATGGGCGACCGCCGCGAGTTACACGGTAAGCTTTACAAGCACCGGCGTCCGGTATGAGACATACAAGAATCGGCCCGTGAAATTCTCGGCCTCCGACTTCAACACGGCATATAATAACAGCACCGGGTACAGCCTGTCCTACGTTACATTCGTGCTTCCGTCGTCCTCAAGAGGCACGCTTTACTATAATTACAACGAGACAACAGGAACCGGAACCGCTGTTAAAGCCGGTACCAAGTATTACCGCAGCTCGTCGCCCGGCATTTCGGATATTACGTTCGTGCCGGCGTCAGGTTATACGGGGACGGTAACCATAACCTACTACGCTTACAATTCGGCGGGCTCCTCCACAACCAGCACCATGACCATAACCGTACTCGACAGCGACGATACTGTCCGGTATGAGACATACGAGAACGAGCCGGTAAGCTTCTCGGCCTCCGATTTCAACACAGCGTATTACAACAAAACAGGATACAGCCTGTCCTACGTTACGTTTGTGCTTCCGTCGTCCTCAAGAGGCACGCTCTACTATAATTACGACGAGGATGACGGAACCGGAACCGCTGTTAAAGCCAGTACTAAGTATTACCGCAGCACGTCGCCCAGCATTTCAGGCATCACGTTCGTGCCGGCGTCAGGTTATACGGGGACGGTAACCATAACCTACTACGCCTACAATTCGGCGGGCTCCTCCACAACCAGCACCATGACAATAACAGTAAAAGACAAAAAAGTGGTGGGGACCATCACGTATTCGACCGAAGAAGACCAGCCGCTGAAGTTTAAAGCCTCGGACTTCAGCGCGGCGTTTAAAACGGCAACTGGCAACACGCTTTCATATGTGATGTTTTCCCTTCCTTCCTCCAGCTACGGCAGGCTCTATTATAACTATACAAATGAGAGCACGTACGGCTCGCTTGTATCGTCAAGCACCATGTACAGCGCCAGTCTGCTGTCCAGCATAAGCTTCGTACCGAATCCGAGCTATACGGGAACGGTTACAATCACGTACACCGCCTATAGTTCGAGCGGCAGCAGCGCCGAGGGCACAATAAAGATTAACGTCACTAAATCCAACGACGCTTCAGACTACTTTACGGATGTTACGACCGCTTATTCATGGGCAGTACGTTCTATTGATTATCTATTTGAAAACGGCGTGATAACAGGCGTTGGAAACAATAAGTTCAACCCCGCGGCAAATATGATACGGGGAGATTTTATTCTGGTCCTGTACCGCGCGTTTGAATTTTCGGGAACAGGCGCGGTCGATTTTACGGACGTCCCGAAAACAAGCTATTATTACAAGGCCATCGCCGCCGCGAGAGCGGCCGGCATAGCCCAGGGCGACGGCAGCAGGTTTTACCCCGCCTCAAGCATAACAAGACAGGACGCAATGGTTTTGATAGTAAGAACTCTTAAGCAAAGCGGCATTAACCTCCCCACGGGCAGCAGCAGTGACCTTGCCGCCTATCCCGACAGGGGAAGCATATCGAGCTATGCGACTGCGTCGGTCGCCTCTTTGGTTAAGGCCGGGATTGTGGAGGGAAGCGGCGGCAGGCTCAACCCGCTGGCGAATATAACGCGCGCTGAGATCTGCGTGATATTGTACCGAATTATTACAACATATGGAAATTAAGCCTTGTCCATTGAGACGGAGTAAGACGGTATAGAGCTCAAAATACGTATACAGCCGCCGACAGATATACCTGTATTTGCGAAAAAGGCGCGCCGCGAAAGATCGCGGCGCGCCTTTTAAAGGTGAGCAAAAGCCTGATATGCCTCTTTTTTCAGGCGTTCTCAGATTATAGCCAGCTTTCCTCAATCTCCGACTTTTTCGACCTTGTCATAAGCTCCCTTATCGCCTTTTCCGGCGACTTGCCCTCGTAAAGCACCTTGTAGCACTCGGCCGAGATAGGCATTTCGACGCCTGCCTTGCTGGCCATTTCCATTGCCGAGGCGGCTGCGTAATAGCCCTCGACCGTCGCGCCGACCTCCTTCATAGCTTCTTCGGCCGTGCGCCCCTGTCCTATAAGTATGCCAGCGCGGCGGTTGCGCGAATGCATTGACGTGCACGTGACTATGAGGTCGCCGACTCCGGCGAGGCCGGCGAAGGTCTCTTTCCTGCCGCCCAGGCTCATGCCGAGCCGCGCCATTTCCGTCAGGCCCCGTGTCATAAGCATGGCCCTGGTATTGTCGCCGAAGCCCATGCCGTCGCATATGCCGCAGCTGAGAGCGATTACGTTCTTCAGCGCCCCGCCGAGCTCGACGCCTACTATGTCGTCGGAGGCGTATACGCGGAAGGCCGGGTTCATCAGCATATCCTGAACCATTTCGGCGTAACGTATGTCCGAACAGGCGGAGACGCAGCCGGTAGGCACGCCGATGCTGACCTCCTCGGCATGTGACGGGCCCGAAATGGCGACAATGGGGTTGCTGCCGCCAGTCTCCTGGGAAATAATCTCAGAAAGGCGGAGGGAGGTTTTATTCTCTATGCCCTTAGAGGCTGATATAAGTATCGCGCCCGGTTTAATGTTTGAGGAGAGCTTCCTGGCGGTCTCCCGTATTGCGAAAGAGGGCGTTGCGACTATAACGGCCTGCGCCTGCCTGCAGACGCTTATGTCGTCTGTGATTTCAAGCGAATCGGGATAACGCACTGCTTTAAGATAGGGGGCCTCGCGAGTTTCATTGAGGGCGACTGCTTCCTCCCTGAAAGCCGACCACAGCGTGACGCTGTGCTCCATACCGCAGAGCATCACAGCCAGAGCTGAACCCCAGCTCCCGCTTCCCAAAACGACTATTCTCATTGCGAACCTCCGTGTTTCTTAATGCTGAATTTGGGTTCCTCACCCTTAATTAGGCGTGCTATGTTTGACCGGTGCATTATCAGTATAAGTACTCCGCACGCGACGGCGATGGCGGTCGCCTGCAGGTTATGCCCGCACAGCAGCCAAACGGACACCGGGAAAGAAATAGCGGCAATTATCGAGCCGACGGAGACCCTGCCTGATAAAAGCGTAAAGACTCCGAAGATGAAAAGCAGTATCGTAATAGCCAGCCAGTTAACAACAAACATCGCGCCGCAGGTGGACAGTATGCCCTTGCCCCCCCTGAAACTGAAGTACAGCGGAAACATGTGGCCGAGCACGACGAAGAAAAGGCCGAGCATCTGACCGACAAGGCGAAAACCGAACGGCCCGAGAATTAATCCGCCCAAAAGCGCCGCGCCGGCGGCCTTGAGCATATCAATCGCTACGACGACAAACGTCATAGGCCCTCCGAAGCTTCGCAGGAAATTCGTCAGGCCCGCGTTTCCGCTGCCTAAGTTTCGTATATCGTTGTGGAATACGCATCTTGAAACAAAAATTGACCCGTTAAAACTGCCAAGCAGATATGAAGCGACGGCAATAATACATATGTTCAGCCAAAGCAAAATTGATTCCCTCCGATTTACGGTACCATGACTTAGTGCGTTAAACCTCTATTGTTCGCCCTTCTGGCGGGCAACCATGCGTATAGGCGTGCCCTCAAAACCGAAGACGCCGCGTATTTGATTTTCAAGGTATCTCTGGTAGGAAAAGTGGAAGAGGCGGTGGTCATTGATAAAGACCACAAAGTTGGGCGGGCGAACGCCTGTCTGGGTCATATAGTAGATTTTAAGGCGCCTGCCCTTGTCGGTCGGCGGCTGAACCCTGGCCTGCGCGTCGGCAAGCAGATCGTTCAGCATGCCCGTGGAAATCCTCATTGAGCTCTGATCGTCCACATATTTGATAAGCTCGAAGAGACGGTTCACGCGCTGCCCCGTGAGCGCGGATATGAACACGATGGGCGCGTACTGCATAAACCCAAGCGCGGCTCTGACCTTTTCGCGCTCCTTGTCCATGGTCCGCCCGTCCTTCTCGACAAGGTCCCATTTGTTTACGACTATAACGACTGCCTTGCCGGCTTCGTGTATGAGCCCCGCTATTTTCGTATCCTGCTCGGTTACGCCGAGCGTGGCGTCCGTCATCAGCAGACAGACTCTTGAGCGCTCTATGGCCATTTTGGCGCGCAGGACGGAATACCTCTCGATCGGCTCTTCAACCTTTGATTTTTTTCTTATGCCGGCAGTGTCAATGAAATTGAATCTGCCGTGCTTGTTCTCAAAAAAGCTGTCCACCGCGTCGCGTGTCGTTCCGGGTATGTCCGATACTATTACGCGGTTTTCGCCCAGTATATAGTTTATGAGGCTTGATTTCCCGGTGTTCGGCTTTCCGACCACGGCCACGTCTATGACGTCGTCATCTTCCTCCTCGCTGTCTTCCGGGGGGAAGTATTCAAGGCATTTGTCCAGCAGGTCTCCGGTACCGTGGCCGTGAAGCGCTGAAACCGGCATAGGCTCGCCAAGGCCAAGATTATAAAACTCATATATTTCCGGGTCCGGAAGGCCGGTGGAATCCATCTTGTTGACCGCGAGCACGACAGGCTTGCCGCAGCGGCGCAGCATGGCGGCGACCTCCGTATCAAGGTCCGTCAGCCCGGATTTAACATCGACGAGGAAAACAATGACATTCGCGCTGTCTATGGCGATCTGCGCCTGTTCGCGCATGAACACAAGCAGCTCGTCGTCTGAAGAAGGCTCGATGCCCCCGGTATCTATAAGCTTGAAATCGCGGCCCCGCCAGTCGCAGTCGGCATAGAGTCTGTCCCGAGTGACGCCAGGCGTATCCTCGACAATGGACAGCCGCTTGCCCGCGAGCTTATTAAACAGCATGGACTTTCCCACGTTCGGGCGGCCCACGATGGCGACAAGTGGCTTCATAGTATCATAGTCCTTTTATTCCATAATCGCTTCAATGAATTTGGAGGCCTCCGGCTCGACCGGTATGACCCGGACACCGAGCCCGCTTTGCAGCGCGCCGACGCTCAGATCGTCCAGAAAAACGTCTCCGCCGTCGCGCAGCATGACGCTCGGCACAAAAAGGTGCTCGCCGAGATCTCGCCCCCGAAGCTGCTCTAAAATATCCCGCCCGGTAACAAGACCGGCGACCGACACTTCGGGGCCGAAAAAATAATTCGTGACCCCATATACATAGTAAGGTATATTATGCCACTTTGACACAGCGAAATCAAGCAAATCAACCAGAAAATCACGCGCGGCCAGACCTGTCGCGACGGAAAACGGCCTGACGGCGGCGCTTTTCAGGTTTTCGGCAGCCTCGCGAAACTCGTCGTGAAAAACCCTCAGCATGCCGACGCCGTTTTCATACTGCGGGAACTCGTCATAGTACTCCCACGGGGGGACAGGCAGGCCCGCTCTCTGGAACAGCTCGTCGGAGGCGTAGACGCGTTCATATCCGGAAACGATGTTTATGGCCTCTTGCGCCTCCCCGGGCGTAACGGCTCTGAGCGGGTAGAGGTTTTCGCGGTAACGCGTCAGGCCGACGGGAACGACGGATACTGAATTTACTCCGAGCGATGTCAGGTCGTTAAGAGTTTTCCGCAGGTCCTCGCCGTCGTTCAGGCCGGGGCAGAGGACTATCTGGCAGTTGAGTGTCAGGCCGGCCCCGGCAAAGGCGCGAAGGTGGCGAAGGCTTTCCCCGCCTTTTTTATTTCCGAGCATCAAGCTGCGCTTTTCAGGGTCGGTAGTGTGGACGGAGATATTAATCGGGCTGATTCGCAGGTCTATTATACGCTTTGCCTCCGCGTCCGTGATATTTGTCAGCGTTATATAATTGCCCAGCAGAAAGCTAAGTCGCGCGTCGTCGTCCTTAAAATAGAGCGTTTCGCGCATGCCCCGGGGCAGCTGGTCGATAAAGCAGAATACACATTTATTTGCGCAGCGGCGGGGCCTGTCCATCAGATAGGTCTCAAAATTCAGGCCCATGTCCTGCCCGGCTGCCTTTTTGACTGTGACCGTGCGCAGATTCCCGCTCTCGTCCTCAACCGTAACCACGACCTGCGGCTCATAGGAATAGAACTGATAATCAAGCACGTCCGATACCGGGTGGCCGCCCACGGAAACAAGGCGTTCCCCGGCGCGCAGACCGGCCCTCTCCGCGGGCGAGCGTTTATCAACACGAGTTATGAGAAAAGACATTTTCCGCCTCACTGTCGTAAATAGAAATACAGAGGAGGATGGCCTCCTCCTCTGCGTTAATAGAGTATGGACTTACTTCTTTTCCGTCTTTTCAACAGCAACCGAACGGCTGCCGTAAGCGCCGCAAGATTTGCAGGCCCTGTGCGGAAGACGATAAGCCCCGCACTGGGGGCAAACGGCGAGCGTGGGAGCTGTAAGCTTCCAGTGTGAATTGCGCCTCTTATCGCGCCTTGCTTTGGATACTTTCCCCTTTGGAACCGCCATGGTGACACCTCCTAACAGATAACCGCCTTTAGCGTATTGCGCCGATACGTATCCGCGTATGCTAAGCTCTGAGGCGGACAAAATCAACTGGAAACGCGGGCTGAATCAATCAAAAAAATCGGCCAGCTTGGCCAGACGCGGGTCAATCTCCGGCTTGCAGGAGCAGGGCCCCTTATTAAGGTCCGCCCCGCAGGTAGGGCAGAGCCCCTTGCAGTCGGGCTTGCAGAGCGTTTTAGAGTCCATAGATAGGATAAAGGCGGTTCTTGCAGCCTCGTCCAGATCGACCAGATCCCCTTCGAGGGGGATAATATCAGGACTGTCCCCGTCAGACTGCTCGGACACGGTAGCATCGAGCTTAAGCTCCACGGGTTTTTCAAACTCCGCCGCGCACCTGTCGCATACACAGGACATGACGGCCGATACTGTCATACTCAGCTCGAGGACACCGGCCCTGTTTTGCACCGAACCCTTAACCAGAAGAGGCTGAGCAACGATATGGCGCCCGTTCCATTCGAAGTCGGAGAGATCAAAAACATAATTAAAAATCTCGATCCCGCCCGGCACATTAATTATTCGGCTCAGGTCGAGCTTCATAACACAGTCCTCCAGAGTACGCACGAAATATTATAGTGGAAATACGTGTGATAGTCAAGCATTTTTTAGATGCCGGCTCTTTTATATAATGCCCAAACCCGCAGCTTCCGATGCCGGCCTGACCGCCTTATCAACAGTCCCGGGCGAGCCGGCCAAATTAAAGCGCGCTCTGTTTATCCTGCGCTTTTCTTATTCCGCCTCCTGCGCTTTTTCTTTTGCATGCTGTAAAGCGAGAGCAGAACTATCACAACAAGAGCAACGCAGGCGCCGACGATATACGCCGTATAGCCGCTGCCGCCCGAGGTCTTGACCTCGAGCCAGAGGCTGTCCATAAGCTGCGTCGCCTCTTCAGGCAGGTAGGTAAAGCTCTCGGCGCGCGAGAGAACCTCGTCGGAGGGATATGCGATCCCGCTTTGTGCCGTCTCCTCGGACATATACTTCTTTGCCTCGCTTATTGGCGTCGAGTAGCCGAGATAATCGAGGTTCCTGCCGGAAATCTCGGGGGAGCAGAGGAAGTTGATGTAAGCCTCGGCCGCCTCCTTGTTCTGGCAGGTGTTAGGAATGCAGATTGCGTCTATGAATACGTTGAAGCCCTCTTCCGGGAAGCAGAAGTCTAGGTTCGGGTTCTCCTCGGCCATCATAAGGTAATCGCCTGCGTAATAAGGCGCTATCCACGCCTCCTCGCGCTCCATGGCGTCGAATATCTGGTCCATAACATAGCTCTGTACAAGCGGCTTTTGCTGCTTCAGCTTTTCGGCAGCTGCGCGCAGCTCGGCCTCGTCTGTCGTGTTTATGCTGTACCCGAGGCAAAGTTCCGCGATGCCGAAAGCGTCGCGCGGGTTGTCAAACATCAGTATCTTTCCCGCGTACTCCTCGTCCCATAATATATCCCAGCCCGTGACCTCTTTAGTCACGTATTTGGTATTGTAAATAATTCCGACGGTGCCCCATGTGTAGGGCACTGAATAGGTGTTCGCCGGGTCGTAGTCGGTATTCTTGAAAGCCTCGTCTATATACTTGTAATTCGGCACATTGTCGAAATTAATAGGAAGAAGCATATCCTCGGCTATCAGGCGGGCCACCATATAGTCCGAGGGAATAATGATATCGAAATCCGAGCCGCCGGTTTTCATCTTCGTGTAAAGGCTTTCGTTTGAATCGTACGTCATATAGTTGACCTTGATGCCGGTCGCCTCGGTGAATGCCGCGTTGACGTCTATATAGCCGTCTGTGCCGTCTGATATATACTGTCCCCAGTTATAGACGTTGATTGTCACCGTCTGCGCATTAGCCGCAAATGGCAGTGCGGCGGCAAGAAGCAGGCCTGCCAGGACTGCTGCAAAGATCTTTTTCAATTTTCGTCCCACGCTCCGTTTCTATGATAATCTATTCAGAATTCTCCTGCCCAGGCCGTTTTTTTCGCCGGACCTTCTCTGATCTCTTGCCTGAAGCAGGTTCATGCCGGACATAATAAGGAGAATAATAATGAAAAGAAGTGTAAAAAGCGCGTAGATCTTCGGCGGAAGAGGCTTTTTCGTGTAGTTGTATATTTCCACCGGGAGGGTGATAAAGCTTGGGCCGTATACGAAGTAGCTTATGACAAAGTCGTCGAGGGACATAGTAAAAGCCATAAGCGCGCCTGAGATGACGCCAGGCATGATCTCGGGCAGTATGACCTTGCGAAAGCTCTGGGCTGGTGTGCAGCCCAGGTCCAGGGCGGCCTCGTGGAGGTTCGGATTCATCTGGCTGAGCTTAGGCATGACGGAGAGTATGACATACGGAAGGTTGAAAGTTATATGGGCAATAAGCAGCGTGAAAAAGCCCAGTATGGCCTTCATTTTCAGAAGCTGGCCGATAAAAGCGAAAAGCAGGGCCAGCGACACGCCCGTTACAATCTCGGGGTTTGTCAGCGGAATATTCGTGATGCTCAGCACAAGGCGCTTTCTGCGGCGGCTCATCGAGTGGATGCCGACGGCGGCCAGCGTGCCGAGCAGCGTTGAAAGCCCGGAGGAGAGGACGGCGACAATCAGCGAATTGAGCAGAAGGCGCAGCAGAGTCCCGTCACGGAAGAGCTCTGAATAATTCCCGAATGTGAAGCGGCCGAACATGGCAAGATCAGAGCTGTCCGAGAAGGAGCCGACTATAAGCATCAGCATGGGAATATACAGGAATATAAACACAATTATAGAAAATACTCTAAGGCCCCGTCTCATAGCGTCACCATTCCTTCGTCATCCGAACCGCTGAAGCGGTTCATAAGCCCTATGCAGATGAAGATGAGAACCATGAGTATGAGGCTCAGGGCCGCCCCCAGGTTTGGATTATACGCCGTTTTAAACTGCGACTCAATGACGTCGCCTATGAGAACGGTCCCGGCCGAACCGAGCTTTTTGGATATATAGAAGGTGGAGACAGCGGGAACAAAGACCATAGTCACTCCCGAAATTATTCCCGGCTTGCTGAGCGGAAGTGTAACGCGCAGAAAAACGTTCCCGGGCGCGCAGCCCAGGTCCTGCGCCGCCTCAATCAGCGTCGGGTCCATCTTGACAAGAACGCTGTGCAGGGGCAGTATCATATAGGGCAGGTAATTGTATACCATTCCGAGCACGACCGCGGCGGAGTTGCGGCTCAGCGGCAGGGCGCGCAGCCCTATCGATTTCAGGGCGCGGTTAATAAGGCCCGTATCCTCAAGCAGGGAGACCCAGGCCAGCGTGCGCAGCAGGAAGCTCATGCACATTGGCAGCATAACAAGCAGAATAAGAAAACGCTGGCTGTTCTTACCCGAGCGTGCGATATAATAAGCCGTCGGGTAGCCGAGAAACAGGCATATGGCGGAGGCAATAAGCGCAAGCCATACGGATTTGAGAAATATGGGCAGGTATTCCTCAAGCCTTAAGACGTTTCCAAATGTAAATGCGCCGGTCATGGAGTCGGTAAAAGCAAAATACACGACGACCGCCAGCGGCACGATAATAAATATGCTCATCCATACAATATATGGGGAAGAAGCGCCTCTTATCTTCATATTTATGACCACCCTTCGCAGACGCCGCTGCGCAAAACGAAGATTAAACTGATTCAGATTTCCCCGGGCTCAGTTTCAGGTTCGTATTCCGCGTCGCTTATATCGTCATACTCGGCGGAATAGGAGCTGTAGTCGCCGAACATACCGGAATACATGCTTTTTTTCATAATATGGATATCCTCCGGGTTAAGCCTGATACCTATGTAGGCGCCGACAGGCTGATAGTCGGTGGACTGTATCAGCCATTTAAAGCCCTTGAAGTCGACGATGATATCGTAATGAACACCCTTGAATGTGATACTGGTTACAGTCCCGCAGAGGTTGCCGTTACCGGCCGGGACTATATCTATATCCTCCGGCCTGATTACGACGTCGACCGGCTCCATCGGGTCAAAACCGGTATCGACGCACCTGAAACGGCGGCCGAAGAATTCCACGAGCCTGTCCTCAATCATCACGCCGTCAATAATGTTGCTCTCTCCTATGAAGTCGGCGACGAAGGCGTTCTTCGGCTCGTTGTATATTTCCTCAGGCGTGCCTATCTGCTGAATAACGCCCTTGTCCATGACGACGACCGTGTCCGACATGGTAAGGGCCTCCTCCTGATCGTGCGTGACATATATAAAAGTAATCCCCATCTGCTGCTGGATGCGCTTGAGCTCGTTCTGCATGTCCTTGCGCAGACGCAGATCAAGAGCGCCCAGAGGTTCGTCCAGAAGCAGTACCTTCGGGCGGTTGATGAGGGCGCGGGCAATAGCTACGCGCTGCTGCTGGCCGCCGGAGAGGGAATTCGTCCTGCGGTCCTCGAAGCCTGTGAGGCTGACGAGCTTGAGCATTTCGGTTACGCGTTCCTCGATCTCGCTTTCGGGGACCTTGGAAATGCGAAGGCCGAAGGCAATGTTGTCGTAGACGTTCAGATGGGGGAAAAGTGCGTATTTTTGAAAGACCGTATTGACCTGGCGCTTATGGGGCGGAACGTCATTTATCCTCACACCGTCGAACAGGACGTCGCCGGACGTCGGAGCCGTGAAGCCGCCGATAATACGGAGCGTCGTGGTCTTGCCGCAGCCCGAGGGACCCAGCAGTGTGAGGAATTCACTGTCTTTTATATAAAGATTTATCGAATCAAGCACTACTTCACCGTCAAACGCCATCGTGCAGTCGACAAGGCGAATGAGCTCTTTGGACATTATCCTCCCCCATTCCGAAAATGAAATTGCAAAAGACAATATACAGGTAAATACTTCTGTTGTCAACAGCGAAAACTGAGCTTTTCCGCGCATAATGGCGGGAAGCTCAGTAAAATTAAAGCGGCAGAGAAAAATCCGCGTTATCAGCCTTAAATTCGCGGCCTTTAAGGTAATCAAGCATGCCGGCGCCGGTCTGCCAGTCGAAGAGGATTTTATATGAATAAAGCGCCTGGTATCTGCGGCCGAATTCGCCTTTAGCGCCCGGGGCTCCGTATTTGCCGTCGCCCACCAGCGGGTGGCCGCTGTGTGCCATCTGCGCCCTTATCTGATGCGTGCGGCCCGTCTCAAGCTCGCACTCCAGAAGCGAAAGCCCGCCCCCGGCCGAGAGAGTGCGGTAGCGCGTAACTGCCGTACGCGCACCGGGCTGCGGTTTGGATGTGACATAGACACGGTTGAGCTTCGCGTCCTTCCATATAAAACTCCTCAAAACCCCGTCGGGAGGCTCCATTTTCCCGTGTACAAGGCAGAGGTAGAATTTCCTGACCTCGCGCGAACGTATCTTTTCATTCATTATGCGCAGGGCCTCGGCGTTCTTCGCCGCTATGACTATGCCGCCTGTGTTGCGGTCGATGCGGTTGCACAGGGCCGGCGTGAAGGCGTTTTCAGCTTCCGGTTCCCAGCCTCCGTTTAAGTGCAGGTAGGCGAGAATATTCGCTATCAGAGTGTTCCTCGTGCCTTCGCCGTCTGAATGCACGACCACGCCGGGCTTTTTGTCCAGAAGCAGAATGTTGTCGTCCTCATAGACGATTGTGAGCTCCGGTTTTGTTATATGCCGCCATGATTCGCCGTCCGAAACAGGCTTGAAAAAATCGTCGCCGAGATAAATCGAGACGACGTCGCCCTCGTTAAGCCGCGCCGCCCTGTCCGCCCGGGAGCCGTTGAGCTTTATTTTTTTTGTGCGTATGGCCTTTTGAAGCAGGGAAGAGGGCAGAAGCGGCACGGCCTTGCCGAGAAAACGGTCAAGCCTCTGGCCGGCGTCGTTTTGTCCGACTATCAGTTCACGCATGTTTATCCCTCAAATCAGAAACATTCCCTCAGTTTACGGCCAAACGGGAGCTTGCCGGCTGGGTTTATGATGCTGCCTTTGTTAAACCGGCTTTGATTCAAGCTTAAAGCTGTCCTTAAGAGATACGGAACGGTTGAAAACCGGATAACCCGGGCGGCTGTCCCTGCTGTCGACGCAGAAGTAGCCCTGGCGCATGAACTGGAAGTGCGCGGGAGGCTCGACGTTAGCGAGCGCTTTTTCTACCTTGCAGCCCTTCATTACTTTGAGCGAATCGGGGTTGAGTAATTCCAGGAAGTCTCCCGAATCCGGATCGGGGTCGGTAAACAGGTTGTCGTAAAGCCTTATTTCGGCGTCGACGGCAGTCGCCGCGTCAACCCAGTGAATAGTGCTTTTTACCTTGCGCCCGTCCGGAGTGTTGCCGCCGGCCGTGCCGGGGTCGTATTCGGCCAGCACCTCTGCGACATTTCCGTTTTCGTCTTTTTTGCAGCCTGTGCAGCGGATTACATACGCCCCCTTGAGCCGCACCTCGTTGCCGGGGAACAGGCGGTAGTACTTCTTGGCGGGTTCCTCCATGAAATCCTCCCGCTCGATCCAGAGCTCTCTTGAGAAGCTTATCTTCCTCGTTCCGTCCTCGGGGCGGTTGGGGTTGTTCTCAGTCTCAAAATACTCGGTTTTGCCTTCCGGGTAGTTTGTTATCGTCAGCTTTACGGGGTCAATTACGGCCATGACTCGCTGAGCCCGCTCGTTGAGGTCCTCGCGCAGGCAGTGCTCGAGAAAGGCGTATTCTATGGTGCTGTCGGCCTTGGAAACTCCTATGCGTTCCGTGAAGTTTAGTATCGACCTGGCGGTATAGCCGCGGCGGCGCAGCCCGCAGAGAGTAGGCATTCGCGGGTCGTCCCAGCCGGAAACAAGCCCCTTCTCGACAAGAAGCCGCAATTTTCTCTTCGACATGACGGTATAATTAATTGAGAGGCGCGCAAATTCTATCTGGCGCGGGCGGGCCGGAACTGAAACGTTGTTGATTACCCATTCGTAAAGCGGGCGGTGGTCCTCGTACTCAAGGCTGCAAAGAGAGTGGGTTATGCCCTCGAGCGCGTCCTGTATCGGGTGGGCAAAATCGTACATCGGGTATATGCACCATTTATTGCCCGTCCTGTGGTGCTCGACATGGCGGATGCGGTAAAGCACCGGGTCCCTAAGATTAAAATTCCCGGAAGAAAGGTCGATTTTCGCGCGGAGGGTCATCGCGCCGTCGGGGAATTCTCCGTTGCGCATGCGCATGAAAAGGTCGAGGCTCTCCTCGATCGGACGGTTTCTGTAGGGGCTGACGGCGGGCGTATTGAGGTCGCCGCGGTTTGCCTTAAACTCCTCCGGGCTCAATTGGCATACATAGGCAAGGCCCTTTTTTATAAGCTCGACCGCGTACTCGAAGGTCTGCTCAAAGTAATCAGAACCGTAGTAAAACCTGTCGCCCCAGTCGAAGCCGAGCCAGTGGATATCCTCTTTAATGGCGTCGACATACTCCGTATCCTCCCTCTCGGGGTTAGTGTCGTCCATACGGAGATTGCACAGGCCGCCGTATTTCTGGGCCGTGCCGAAATCTATGCAGAGCGCCTTTGTATGGCCTATATGGAGATAACCGTTAGGCTCGGGCGGGAAACGGGTATGCACTTTCATGCCCGCAAAGCGGCCGCCCTCTTTCATATCCTCCTCAATCATGGCGTGTATGAAGTTTTTCGGCGAAGATGCGCCCGGATTTATATCTCCCATTTTTCTTCTCCATGTGTAATATGTGGTGTACATTTCATCCAGTATCTGATTATTATATAATACTGTTTTCTAAATTTCAATGAGCATACCGATTAAAATATACCGTAATAGAATTCTTCCCGTAATCATGGACAGAATACTTTGCATATACTGATTCTTAGTAAAGCAAAGCGTGCTTATGTACGAACGGATGCGGGGCAGCGGAGGCATGCTTTTATTGCGGAAGGGGGAGCCGGGCTTGCAGAGCAGTGTCGAACCGAAAGATCGTTCTGAAACCAATGAGCCTGTAATGGACATAGACGATATGATTTACGGGGACATATGCACCATCCCGTCGGAACGATGAACATAACGGCTGCTTCGCCGGAAGGCACAGCATCAAAAAACCGGAATAAAAAGGCCCGCGGCTGTGAACTGCCGCAGGTCTTTAATTTATTATGAAGCTTAAACAGGCATCAGACCCTTATCTGGCCTTCCCCGTAGACAATATATTTGGTGGTTGTAAGCTCGTTTACTCCCATCGGGCCGCGCGCGTGCATTTTTTGCGTCGATATGCCTATCTCGGCTCCGAGGCCAAACTCGCCGCCGTCTGTAAACCGTGTGGAGGCATTGACATAAACTGCCGCGGCGTCCACCTCCCGGAGGAATTTCTGGGAGGCAAAATAATCGCTTGTGACTATGGCCTCGGAATGGCGCGTGCCGTGCTCGTTTATCCACGCTATCGCCTCGTCGACATCCGAGACGATCTTAACGGAGAGAATATAATCGAGGTATTCTGTATAAAAATCCTCGTCCGCGGCGGGCACGGCAAAGTTTCCCAGAATGGCGCAGGTTTCCGGACAGCCCCTGATTTCAACCTTCTTTTCGTCCAGGCGCGACTTTACAAGAGGCAAAAACTCGTTGGCGACGCTGCGGGCGACAAGCAGGCTCTCCTGCGCGTTGCAGACGGACGGGCGGGAGCACTTGGCGTTGAATACTATATTGGCGGCCATATCGAGGTCGGCGGATGAGTCTACATAGACATGGCAGTTGCCGACGCCCGTCTCAATGACGGGGACGGTGGCGTTCTCAACGACGGAGTTTATCAGCTTGGCGCTGCCGCGGGGGATAAGCACGTCGAGGCAGGACGTAAGCTTCATAAGCTCCACGGCGGTTTCATGCGACGTGTCTTCAATCACCTGCACGGCATCCTCCAGACCGCAGCGGGAAAGAGCGCTCCTCATGGCGCGACCGAGGGCTATGTTCGAGTTAATAGCCTCGCTGCCGCCGCGCAGGATTACGGCGTTGCCGGCCTTTAAGCACAGGGCGGCGGCGTCGACAGTGACGTTGGGGCGGGACTCGTATATTATGCCGATCACGCCGAGCGGCACGCGCTGGCGGCCTATTATCAGCCCGTTAGGGCGGCGGACGGTGGACACAAAGCTGCCGACGGGATCCTCAAGCGCCGCTACCTCGCGAATGCCCTGGATCATGCCGTCTATGCGCGCGTCTGTGAGGCGGAGGCGGTCCTGCATGACCTGGTTCATGCCGTTTTTTGAGGCGCTTTCCATATCCAAAGCGTTCGCGCGAAGTATCTCGGAGCGCATTTCGTCAAGCATCTGCCCCATATCCAGAAGAGCTTCGTTTTTCTCCTTTGACCTGAGCGAAGCGAGCTTCGGGGCCGCGGCTTTTGCCCGCGTGCCGATTTCATTGAGCTTCATTTAATACCTCCTTTTTTGCGCGGAACAGCGTTCCTACAGGTATTCCGCTGAGCATGTCATATATTTTTTCCGGGTTAGCTCCGTTCATGATGACCATGTCGATGCCTGAGCCGTTGGCTATTTCGGCGGCGCGCAGCTTCGTCGACATGCCTCCTGTCGCCAAAGCGTTAACCGTGCCGCCCGCGGCTGAGCGTATTCTGTCGTCGACCCCGTCGACAACGGATATAAGCCTTGCGCCCGGATTTTTGTGCGGGTCGCTATCGTAAAGCCCGTCGATGTCCGAAAGCAGAATAAGCAGGTCGGCGCGGCAGAGCCTTGCCACAAGCGCGGAAAGCGTGTCGTTGTCGCCGAAGACATGCTCCTCGCCCGTGGAGATCTCGATAGTGCTTACCGAGTCGTTCTCGTTTACAATCGGAATGACTCCGAGCGAGAAAAGGGCCGAGAAGGTATTCTCCAGCTTTTTGCGGCTGCACTCATTGTCAATATTGTCGTATGTGAGAAGTATCTGCGCCACGGTCTGGCCGTACTCTCCGAAGAATTTATCGTAAAGATGCATCAGCTCGCACTGCCCTACGGCGGCGGTGGCCTGCGTCAAACTCAGTTCCCTGGGCTTTTCGGTGAAGCCCAGCTTGCCGCAGCCGACACCTATGGCGCCGGAGGAAACCAGCGCAATCTCATATCCGCGGTTTTTTATGTCCGAGAGAGTGCGCGCAAGCATCTCTATGTTCCGGAAATCCGGGCGGCCCGGCCCGTGCGTAAGTGTTGAGGTGCCGACCTTCACGATTATTCGTTTTGCATTAGCTGTCTGCATATAAACCTCCCGCGCGCATATGTTGCTGCGCAAAAAAGGCTGCCGTCAATAAAATCCTGCGCCATGGCGCCTTTGGCTGCCTCCCGCATTGTAAACAAGGCGCTGCGCGCCCGCCTTAAGGCATTGGGAAAAATTAATCCGATAGTGTATTTTATCATATTATTTAGATATAATAAAGCATAAAAAAATATTAATATTTTTCATATTTATGCATTGCATTTATATGGATTGAGGCATAAAATTAACAAGAATTCAAATAAAAATTTGAAAAAACCGTAAAGGAGGAGGGTACAGTGGATAAAATACATATTGTCACTGATTCCGGCTGCGACCTGCCCGCCGCTCTGGCTGAGAGTTTAGGCATCGAGGTCATTTCGCTGCGCCGCAGCGGTACGGAGCCGGGACAGATAACGCCCGTCAGGTATCTGGGAAGCTTCATGGCCGCCCGTACGGCTGAATATACGCACATAATCTGCGTAACGCTGGGCTCGCAGCTGAGCCAGTGCTACGATAACGCCTGCGTCGCGCGCGGCCTTTTCTACGAGGAAAACGCCGGCGCAGTCACCGTCGAAATCATAAACTCCCGGTCTCTTTCAATTGCGTACGGCGATCTTCTGGTCGAGGCGGCCCGTATGCGGGACCAGGGCGCAGGTTTCGGCGAGATATGTGCAATGCTGAAAACTGAGCTCCCCCGGCGCGAAAGCATATTTATAGCCTATGACCCGGAAACTATTTTGAAAAACGGCGATCTGCGCGCGGAGGCGGTCACGGCGGGATTGACGATAGGCCTGCGCCCCATATTCAGGAGCCGTTCTTTGAAGACGGAGATGATCCACAAGGCGCGTCCCGCCCAGGCCACGGGCGATATAGCGGGCCTGGTGGAGGAGAAATGCAGCCCGGAACCGGGCCATATATCCGTTTTTGCGGGAGACGTGCCCGAACAGGACGTTCAGGCGATTGTGTCGGAGCTGAAAAAACGCGTTGGCGGCGAAATTGAGCTCGTGCCCATTGGAGAGACTGCGGCCTCCATACTTGGGAATGCGGTTCTGGGCGCTGTATTCAGAGGCAGATAGTCAATCCGGCCGTGCTGCCATATGGCCTTATGCCGCGGCGCACGTTATAATATGGAGGAAGTCAAATTGAAGTACGATAAGAAGTCGGTCCGCGACATAGACGTCGCTGGGAAAAAAGTCCTCTGTCGCTGCGATTTCAATGTCCCTCGCGACGACGAGGGCAGAATCACGGATAGTAAACGCATAAGAGAATCCCTGCCTACGATCCGATATCTGCTTAAAGAAGGCGCGGCGGTGATCCTGTGCTCTCACCTCGGAAGGCCGAAGGGCAAGTTTAAGCCTGAGCTGTCCCTTAGCTGCGTGGCGGAGGAGCTTTCAAGGCAGCTTTCAATTGATGTTCCGCTCGCACCGGACTGCGTGGGAGAGGAGACGAAGGCCCTGGCGGCGGCGCTCAGGCCCGGCCGGGTACTGCTGCTTGAGAACCTCCGCTTCCACCCGGAGGAGGAAAAGAACGATCCCGAATTCGCGGGGGAACTGGCCTCAATGGCTGAGATATACGTCTCCGACGCTTTCGGCACCTGCCACCGCGCCCATGCTTCGACAGTCGGCGTAGCCTCATATCTGCCCGCCGTCTCCGGCTTCCTCGTTGAGAAGGAGCTTAATATGATGGGCGGCGCGCTGACTAACCCTAAGCGCCCGTTTGTCGCGGTGCTCGGCGGGGCAAAGGTCTCGGATAAAATCGGCGTAATCAACAACCTCATTGACAAGGCCGATACGATTATAATCGGCGGCGGCATGGCCTACACTTTCCTTAAGTCGATGGGTTGTAAAATTGGAGATTCCCTGCTCGAGGAGGACAAAGTCTCCCTCGCCGGGGATCTGATGGAAAAGGCGCGCAGCCGCGACGTCAGGCTTCTTGTCCCCATAGACAACGTAGCCGGAGACGCTTTCAGGGCCGACTGCAATATAAAAACGGTCAATTCCGCAAACATCCCCGACGGGTGGATGGGCATGGATATAGGCCCTGATACCGTGCGCCTCTTCCAGGAGGCCATATTGAACGCGGGCACGGTGGTGTGGAACGGCCCGATGGGCGTATTCGAGTTTCCCGCGTTCTCCAGGGGCACTGTCGGCGTGGCCGAGGCCATGGCCCGGTGCAACGGCGTCACAATAGTCGGCGGGGGCGACAGCGCCGCCGCGGTGGAGCAGTTCGGGTTTGCAGATAAAATGACTCATATATCGACAGGCGGTGGAGCGTCGCTTGAGTTTTTGGAAGGCATCGACCTCCCGGGGATTACCTGCCTGCTGGATAAGAAAGGATAGCTTATGAACAGACGTTACAGGAAGACCGTCATTGCCGGCAACTGGAAGATGAATAAGACGCCCTCCGAGGCCAAGGCTTTTTCCGAGGCCTTCCGTCCGCTTATACCGAAGGCCAAGTGGTGTGAGATTGTTCTCTGCGTCCCGTTTACGGACATTGCTTCAGCTTATAAGGCTTTTAAGGATACGCGTGTCGCCATAGGCGCGCAGAATATACACCATGAGGCCGGCGGGGCCTACACTGGCGAAGTCTCCGCGCGCATGCTGGCGGACGCCGGGGTTCGCTACGTAATCGTAGGCCACTCGGAGCGCCGCCAGTACTTCGGGGAAACGGACGCTATGGTTAACAGAAAAGTGCTCGCCGCTTTAGATAACGGGCTTATCCCGATAATATGCGTTGGAGAGACGCTGGAGCAGCGCGAGCTGGGCGTTACGATGGAGCTTGTGGCGCTGCAGGTAAAGACCGCGCTCCACGGCGTTCCGCCCACTAAGCTGCGCCAGATAGTCATAGCGTATGAGCCCATCTGGGCCATCGGCACCGGCCTTGCGGCCACAGCCG
>JBMNQI010000018.1:0-35181 GCA_050944055.1 Oscillospiraceae bacterium
AATAAGAAGATGAAAAAAATCAGCAGGCTGCGCGAGCTCTACCCGGATATCAATATAAGGATAGTGAATAAAAAGAACTTCAACTCCCTGCTTGAACGCTTCGGCCCGAGGTCGGCGGAAGCCTGAGTAAAAAACGCAGCGGGCGCTGAGGATAGAAGGAGGTAATATATGTTTGACCCGCCTGTAAAAAGAGTAATAATATCCGAGGAGAAGCTTAAGGAGCGAATAAAAAGCCTGGGCGCTCAGATAAGCCGGGATTACGGCGGCAAGGACCTCGTCCTGGTCGGCGTCCTCACTGGCTCTGTCTTTTTCCTTGCGGATCTCTCCAGGGCAATTGAATTGCCGGTTCAGCTGGACTTTATGGCCATAGGCGTCTACCCCAATTCTCCCAATAACTCGGCCGTCAAAATCGTCAAGGACCTTAACACAGATATCGCGGGCAAGCACGTCCTGATTATTGAGGATATCATAAGGACCGGCCTGACCGTCGCGTATCTCGTTCAGATCCTCTCGTCCAGGATGCCGGCAAGCATAAATATCTGCTCGCTGCTGTTTAATCCGGCCGAGCAGCTTATAAACCTTCCAATGCCCTATGTCGGGTTTGAGGTCTCAACCGAATTTCTCATCGGATACGGGCTTGACCAAAATGAGTGCTGGAGGAACCTCCCCTATATAGCCGAAATCGGGCAAAAAGCATGACTGCCGCCTCAATGAGGCGGCAGTCAATAAATAAAGCTCCAGCGAACCATCAAAATCCTCACTTCACTCGGCCCTTTTGCGATTCTATCACCCATCAAAATCCGCTTTACGAAATACCAACTCAGTTTGCACCTTGTTTATATCTCTGCACACAGCTCTTGTGTTTGACATGCGACCTGTTTCCACAATTAAGCGGATCATCAATCGCTCTCGCTTCCGCATTGGATGCGGCGGCTTGCGTTCCGTTTGGACTTTTTCAGTATTCCCTGGAGCTTGTCTTGAGTATAACCTCGCATTGATCTTTTTGCAAATATAGGATAATGCATTTATAACCGAATACGCCGAGCTATATGCCGGATAACTCTTTCTGCCTGACAAAAACTAAGAATAACTCAATTTTTCGTGCATTTATCACAGTTATGTCACCCTGTTGTTAACATAAACTGTGATATTGCATAATTTTTTATTTTATTTCCTTCGAGCCGCCGTTTCGAAGCAGCATGACGTCCTCCGGCTCTATCAAGGCGTAGACATCTCTCCGCCCCTCCAGTTTCCGCCACTCGTCCTTGCCCAGCTCCGCGCGCAGCAGCGACCAGCCCTCTCTCCCGCCCGGCGTCGCGAGCATAACAATAGTTGAAAAGACGTTCTCGACGACTTTTTCCACTGTGCACAAAATGCTGTTTTTGCACTCCGGCATATCGGAAAGGCGGATATAGTGAGCGCGTATTCCGGCATACTGCGCGTCCGCGGGAACAGACGGGACCGAGAGATAAGCTCCCCAGTCCAGGGCCTCCACGCGGCCGTTTCCCGCGCTCTGAATGCGCGAGAAGTTTTTACAGCCCGAGAGAAGGCAGGCCGCCAGCGTGCCCGGCGAACCGAAGAGCTCCTTCACGGACTGCTTTTCCTCGCTTTTTCCGCAATCAAGCACGCAAACGCTGTCGCAGAGCCTGTAAACCTCGTCGCGGCTGTGCGATACGAAAACTGCCCCGCGCCCGAAGGATTTTATTATGTCGGCGAGCTCCAGCTCGAGCTGCCATTTTAAATAGTCGTCCAGCGCGGCGAGGGGCTCGTCCAGAAGCAGGAGCTCCGGCTCGTTTATGAGAATGCGGGCGAGCGCGACGCGCTGCCGCTGGCCGCCGGACAGCTGATGCGGGCGCATTTTTTCAAGCCCCGTAAGGCGCATGGAGCGTATCTTCTCCTTAACGGCCTCGTTTTTCTTATTCCTGTCCTTTTCCCGGCAGCCCGCCATAATGTTCTGTTCCACAGTCATTTTCGGGAAAAGCGCGTGCTGCTGGAACAGATACCCGACCCGCCTTTCCTGCGGCGGCAGGTCAATTTTAAGCCTGCTGCTGAACAGGACGCGCCCGTTGAGCATAATCGTACCCTCGTCCGGCTTTTCTATGCCCGCGATGCATTTGAGCGTCATGCTCTTGCCGCAGCCGGACGCGCCCAGAATCCCCAAGACCTCCCCGTCCGTCTCGAAGCTGACGTCGAGCTGAAAAATGCCGAGGTTTTTTCTTATGTCCACCGAGAGCACGTCTACACCTCTTTTTTGGCAGTGCCAGGTTTTTTGTCATACCTTTCAAGCATGTTTACGGTAAGCAGGACGACCGCGGATATCGCGATATTGACTATTACCCATTTAAACGCCAGAGCATCGTCGTTCGTCCTCCAAAGCTGGTAGACGGTTGTCGATATGGTCGCCGTCCTGCCCGGGGTATAGCCCGCTATCATGCTTGTGGCGCCGTACTCGCCGAGGGCGCGGGCGAAGCTGAGAACCGCCCCGGCGATTATGCCCTGGCTGCAGGCGGGCATGCGCACGCGCCAGAAAATCCATGAATTTGAAAGGCCAAGCGTGCGGCCCGCCATAGCCAGGGTCTCGTCAAAAGACTCAAAAGCCCCGCGCGCCGTGCGGTACATAAGCGGGAAGGACACGACGACCGTCGCGAATATTGCGGACCACCAGGTCATCACGAGCTTTGTCCCAAATACATTGAGAAAGAATTCGCCGACAGGATGCCTCGGGCCAAGAAGCCTGAGAAGCAGATATCCCACGACTGTCGGCGGGAGCACAAGCGGCAGCGTCAGTATCACATCAAGCACGCCCTTGAGAACGCGCGGTATCTTCGCAATATAATAGGCGGCCAGTATGCCGGCGAAGAAGACCAATACGGTCGATATAAGCGCTATACGCAGCGAATTGAGGAGCGGGAACCAGTCCATTAAATTCCTCCCACGAAACGATGCCTGCTAAGCTGTGTCCCTGGCATAGTTCGTTTTCTTAATATGCTTCGGCGCCGGGCTTCAGGCTGACGGTTTTCAGCCTGCCATTTCAAAGCCGACTTTCTTAAACACCGAGGCTCCCTCGTCGCTTTGCAGGTATTCCAAAAACGCCTTGGCCGCGTCGACGTTTTTGGATGACTTCATGACGGCCGCGGGATATATTACCTGGGAGCACATGTCCTCGCCTGCGCTGTCCGCGACCGTGAGGTTCGCGCTGTACGCGTCCGTGCAGTATACGACTCCGAAATCCACCGCGCCCTCGGCAACCTGAGTAGTTACCTCCTTGACGTTTGTGCCGTATGTGATAAGTCCCTTATCGGCAAGCGAATTTTCATCAAGCCCGAAATAAGCAAGTATCTCCGAGGTATACTGGCCGACCGGCACGTCTGAATTGCCCATGCACATAAGCGCGTTCCCGTCACGAAGCGCCTGCGCCATATCGTCGAAGCTTCCAATATTCTTGGGATTGCCCTCCGGGACAACAAGCACTACCTGATTGACGAGCAGGTTCAGGCGGGTTTCGTGCAGGACAAAATCAAGCCGGTCCGGGTTTTTATCTTCGTCCATTTCTATGTCAAGCTGGTTCATCTGCTTCTGGGCGGCCGATATGAATATGTCGCAGTCCGCGCCCTGTTCGATCTGGGTTTTGAGCGTTCCGGAAGAGTCGAATGTGGCGATGATGCTTATATTTGGAGCGACCTGTTTATACAGCTCTATTATCTCCGTGAGCGTTTCCGTCAGGGAGGCGGCGGCAAAGACGACAAGCTCCGCAGGCTCAGTTTTAGACTCCGCTTTGGAGCAGGAGGCCAAATTCGCTGCCAGAGTAAGCGCCAGGATAACGGCAATCAGTTTTTTCATAATTTTTCCTCCTTTTCAAACATGGAAGGCGCAGCCGTTTCCGGCTCGCACCCCGTGCCCGCGCTCCTGATATGCGCGGACAGGCCGGACGCCGTGGCGTGCGTAAAGCGGCGCTTTAGGCTCTTCCGGCTCGAATGAAATATAAAAACCTCCGGCCGTTATCATCCTCCCTTCGAGAGCGTTTAAGCCCTTCTACCGGGCGCATTCGGAATCCGCCCCGGTAAGTATATCGAGGCCGTGAGAGACTGCGGGCAGTATAAACTCCAGGCATTCCCTGACGGCTTTCGGGCTGCCGGGGAGGTTCACTATAAGCGTCTTTCCCCTGATGCCCGCCGCCGCCCGGCTGAGCATAGCGCGGTCGGTTATGCGAAGCGAGAGCTGGCGCATAGCTTCGGGGATGCCGGGCACGGGACGCTCTATAACATCCGCCGTGGCTTCCGGCGTGACGTCCCTGGGCGAAAAGCCCGTGCCGCCCGTCGTAAGTATAAGCTCGGCCTCGGAATTGTCGCATATCCTTGTCATGGCCTGTGAAATCATCTCCCGGTCGTCCGGCAGAAGCTCGTAGGAAACGGTTTCGTATCCCGCCGCTGTTACGAGTTCTCTTATGACTTCGGCGCTTTTATCTTCCCTCTTCCCGGCAAAGCCGGAATCGGAGGCCGTGATAATCGCGACGCGGTAAGCCTGTTTTTTCAAATTCGGACATTCCTTTCGTCAAGCGCATACGCCCGCCGCTCATTGCCCGGCGATTTTCAGCTCGTCGCCGACTGATACGACGCCGCCGCGGAGCACGCGGCAGAACACGCCCTCCCTCGGCATTATGCACTCGCCCATTTTTTGATATATCGCGCAGCCGCTGTGGCATTCTTTGCCTATCTGCGTCAGTTCTAAAAGCACGTCGTTGCATGTAAAGCGTGTGCCCACCGGGAGCCGGGCAAAATCTATGCCCTCGACTACAAGGTTCTCCCCGAACGCGCCGCTATCGACCTCGGCCCCGCGCGCGCGGAAGGCCTCCACCTTTTCGTTTGACAGCAGCGAAACCTGCCTTGCCCACTTGCCAGCGTGAGCGTCGTTCTCGAAGCCCCAGTCTTCGATTACGCGCGCGCTGCCCACGTTTCTTTTCTGCGTGCCTTTTTTCTCGCTTATGCATACGGCAACTATTTTTCCCATATTCAGCCTCCTATCTGTGACATTATTCTCTTTTCGTCGCCAGCCTGCGAGCCGGAGCCGAAATGGTGCCCCGCCGGCTTCGTCCGCACGGCATCTATTATCTCCTCTCGTATTTCCTCGTCGCTCACGCCGAGGAGCGGCTTAAGCGCCAGTCCCCTGTCGTACTGCAGGCAGGTCTTAAGGAATCCTTCCGCAGTCAGGCGCACACGGTCGCAGTATTGACAGAACCTATGGCTCAGGGCGCTTATGAACCCTACTTTTCCGCCGCCCGGCAGAACGAAATAACGGCATTTTTCGCGCGGGTCTATATTCTCCTGCGCGGGCTTTAAGTCGCCAAAAGCCCCGGTCAGGATCGAGCGCACCTCCGCTTCTCTCAGGCATTTAAGGCTTTTCCCCTCGCCTATAGGCATGAGCTCTATAAACCGGAGCGGTACGCCAAGCTCCCCTGCGAATCTCGCCAGCGGGACCAGCTGGGTTATATTCAGCTCCGTCGGCACGCAGTTGAGCTTAACGCGAAGCCCGGGAGAGGCGACGGCCGCTTCTATGCTCCGACGCACCCTGTCAACCCCGCTTCTGCGCGTAATCCGGCGGAAAACGTCCTCGTCAATCGCGTCTATGCTTATATTCACGCCGTCAAGACCCGCGCAAATTAGCTCCGGCAGGTTTTCCTCAAGCAGCGTGCCGTTTGTCGTCATTACGACCGTTTTGATGCCGTTTATAGACTTAAGCTCAGCGACCAGCCTGTGAATGTCTTTTCGCACAAGCGGCTCTCCGCCCGTCAGTCGTATCTTCTTTATGCCCAAAGAGGCGAATATGCGCGCAAGGCGCATTATCTCCTCATAGCTTAATAGACTGCCGTGGTCCAGCGCCTTAACGCCTTCCTCGGGCATGCAGTACACGCAGCGCAAATCGCAGCGGTCCGTCACCGAAACCCTCAGATAGTCTATCGTCCTTTCCAGCCCGTCACGCATAGGCGTCCCCTCCGAATACAAAATCCCCGGATTTGCCCCCCTGTTTTTTTATGAGATGTATGTTTCCTATCACCATTTTTTTATCGACGGCCTTGCACATGTCGTAAACCGTGAGCAGCGCTACGGAGACCCCGGTGAGCGCCTCCATTTCGACGCCCGTCTTCCCGTCAGTCTTGACGGTGCAAATCGCGCGTATGATACCTTTCTCGGGCTCGGTTTCAAAGTCTACGGCGCAGTTTGTAAGCGATAAAGGATGGCAGAGCGGTATAAGCCCGCCCGTGCGCTTGGCCGCCATTATGCCCGCTACCCGGGCCACGCCCAGCGCGTCTCCCTTTTTACTGCTTCCGCTTAGCACCGCGTCCATTATTTCGGCGGAAACATATATCTCTCCCTGCGCCTGCGCCGTACGCGAGGTAATATCCTTCCCCGACACGTCCACCATAACGGCGTTTCCTCTTTCGTCAAAATGGTTCATCCCGCTCACAGAATAAGCACCTCGATTTCATCTCCTTTTTTCAGCGTACCCGTACCGGCGGGGATGTCTACCAGGCAGTTGCAGCCCACCATAGAGCCCATCTGGCCGTTTGAATGGCCCTCGGGCAGAGTTACAAATCCGGCCTCGAAGCGGCCTCTTACAAACCTCCTGCCGGAGCTCTTCTTGCCAAATTCGCTTCCCAGCGCCGCGGTCCTGCGGACAGTCGTAAGTCCGGGGTCTCCCGTAAGCTTATGGAGAAGCGGCCTTGCGAATAGCTCAAGAGCCACCGCGGCGGCAAACGGGTTTCCGGAAAGCGCGAGGACCGGGACGTTTTTAAGCCGCGCAAAAAGAGTCGGCATTCCGGGCTTCATCGCGACGCCGTGGAACACGACGTCCGCGCCGAGCTCACTTAGCGCCTCGGGCAGCAAATCCTTCTGGCCGACAGACACGCCGCCCGTGGTTATAATCAGGTCGGATATTTCCGCTGCCCTGCTAAGCGCCGAGCAGATAAGAGCGAGCTCGTCCCCCGCGGAGGCTGCGCTTACAATTTCCGCGCCCAGCTCGATTAGGCGGGTGCACATATATGTCTGGTTGGAATTGTATATTTTCCCGGAGGGCAGGGCGTTTCCGGGCTCGACAAGCTCATCTCCCGTGGAGACGACCGACACGCGCGGCCGGCGGCGAACTCTTATACATGTAAGGCCTGTCGCGGCGGCGACGGAGAGGGCGGCCGCGTCTAGCCTTATACCGGCCTTTGCCAGCAAGTCGCCCTTTCTGAAATCCTCGCCTGCGAACACGTAGTTTTCATGTTGTCTGTGGGAAACGAATATATTGACTGTTTCCTCGCCCCCGTCCGTGTCCTCCTGTCTGACGACGCAGTCAGCGCCCCGGGGCAGCATGGCGCCGGTCATTATGCGCGCGGCCTCTCCCTCTCTTACAGGCGTCACAGCGTCCATTCCCGCAAAGATTCTGGAGGTGACGCGCAGCTGCCTGGGCGTCGTTGCCGATGCGCCGACCGTGTCTTCCGAGCGCACGGCGTATCCGTCAAGAGGAGAGCGCGGGAAGGGCGGCTGGTCGATTGAAGCGCGCACGTCCGAGGCGAGCACGCGGCCCACGGCGTATAAAACGGGCACTGTCTCGCAATCAAGCAGGGAAGCGTCCTTCAATATCAGTTCAATCGCTTTTTCAACGGTTACGGACATTTATGCCTCCTGATTATTATTAGTTACTTGCCGAAGGGGCAGTGCGGGTATAAGCACTGCTCGCAGCTCTGGCACAGGCCTCCATGGCCGAGCGCCGCAATATCCTGCTTCGTAATCGGGACTCCCGCGGCGACGCGGGGCAGGATAAGGTCGAACACGGTGGCCTTGGCATACATCACGCAGCCGGGCAGCCCCAGCACGGGCGTCCCGTCTTCATAGTAGCCGACAAGCAGCATGGCCCCGGGCAGCACGGGCGCCCCATAGCTTATTATTTCCGCTCCGCTCTTCCTGATGGCTCCCGGAGTACGGTCGTCCGGGTCGACGCTCATGCCGCCAGTGCAGGCGATGAGGTCGACTCCGGCCCTGCGCATTTCATTAATGGCTTCCGCTATCATATCCGTGTTATCGTCGCACAGCGCGCGCTTTACGACGCTGATGCCGAATTGCGCGAGTTTTTTCTCAACTACGGGGCCGAATTTGTCCTCTATACGGCGCTTATAGACCTCGCTGCCCGTTACTATCAGGCCGGCCGTTTTGAGTTTCCACGGCAGAAGCCTGATAAGCGGCTCGAACCCCGCCGCTTTTTCGGCGGCAGCGAGCTTTTCCTCCTCGATAACAAGCGGTATGACGCGCATTCCGGCCAGCTTTTCGCCCTTTTTCACGGCTATGTTCCCGTGACGCGTCGCTATCATGAGCTCGTCGCACATATTGACGGCCATCAGCCTTCGTTCATCCACTAAAAAAAGCCCGTCGATATCCGCCCTGAGCTCGACCTTTCCTTCCTTGACCTGCGTCGGAGACATGTTATCGTTCATGCAGAGCTTAAGCAGACGCAGCGCCGCGTCGTCCTCGTGGACAATGCCCTCTTTCATCTCCCAGACATAGAGGTGCTCCTTGCCCATGGAAAGAAGGACCGGTATATCCTCCTGCGTGACCACGTGGCCCTTATGGAACCGGGCGTCCTTCGTCACTCCCGGTATTATCTGTGTAATATCGTGGCATATAACATGACCTACGGCATTTTCAGTCTTAATCAGCTTCAAATTTGTCACTCCCGTATAAAAAATGGGGGCCCCGTCTTTGAATTCAAGAACAGGACCCCCATGTAAGGCGCAAAGCGGCACAGGGTGGTTATTGTTCTCCTTTTCAAATACGGAGGGCTGGCCTGTTTCCGGACCGGCCTTGAACGCCGAGGCGTTGGCTTCAAGCCATCGGCCGAACGCATCTGCGCTCTGGCCATTAGGCTCTTCGCTCGGAGAAACATATATTGTTTTACTGGATTATAGCATGCAAATCCATTTATTTCAAGAGCTAATCCCCGTTTTTATGTATCTCAATAATACATAAAAATCAAATATAACTCAAGTCAATAATTTTCGGCCTCCCAGCGCTGCGAATCCTCCGGGAGAATGACTACAATGGTGAACTCCGCATCATATATTTTATTCTGCTCTGTTACAAAAGTACCCCGTATATGATATTCCGCGCTGAAGTGTATGCACTCGATTTCGTACACGCTGCCGAGCTCATGCATCTCTCCTTCGCCGGCGTATACAGGCTTTACGCTTACCCCGAATTCTTCCGGCTCATAACTGAAATAAAATCTGATATGCGCGGGCGCAAATCCGACCAAAATGCAGCATCCATCCTGATCCCAATCCGGGCAGTAGCTGCCATCCTCATCAGTAATGCTGTGAACCTGAGGCATTATGAGATTATAGGTGTCCTCTTCCATGTCCGTCGCGAAATAAAGCCCGGGGCAGGAGCGATCCGGCTCGTTTTCTTTCAGAAGCGACATGACATAGTCCCAATCAGTGGGCTCGGATAAGTAATATGCCTGCCTGCCTGATTTTATAAACTGCGTTACGGTTATTGACCTGCCTGTCATAATTATCCCGACCAGACTGCCCGCATCCCGCAATATAATCGTCAATTCGTTCCCATCGTTATGAAAATCATAGTTTCCGGCTATTTTATACAGCTTTCGAGTGGAGAGATAGTCCGCGAACGCGGCTTCATCCGTGCAGGAAAAACTATGATAGGATGTATCATAGGCGCTGATCGATTCAATGGATACGGATCCGCCGTTAAATATGTCTTTTAACCTGTCTTCCCCGTTATATGCGAGTGCAGCATACCCGCTTGTCACGATCAGGAAAAAGAATATTGCCCCCGCGATAATGCCGCCCGCCAGCCTTTTTCCGGGCTGCATGATTTGTTTGAGGCGGTAACGCATGGACGAGGCTTTGGCGGAAAGACATGTAGTAAATCCGCGCTCGTCGCCCGCCGACCGAAGTATAAGCTCCGCGTACCTTCTTTTCTGCGCTTCGTCCGCATATTCAAGTGTCAGTTCGTCACAGCTCAATTCCAAATCCTCGGCGCAGCGCCGCATGGCAGCCCACATCAAAGGATTAAACCAACACATTGCAGAACAAAAGGCCAGAAACAGCTTAGTACGGCTGTCTTTTCTTCTAATATGAATCAGCTCGTGGCGAAAGATTAATTTAAGATCCTCTTCTGAATATTCTTCATCGGGAAGCACAACGCGGATAGCCGGCCTAATCAGTCCAACCGATAGCGGAGAAGACAGTTTATCGGATATCACTAATCGGTAATTCGCCTTTTTAATCCCAACGGCCTTCTGCTCATGCTTCCATAATTCAAGGCAATCCGGGTCTTCCACGGCGCGGGCAGCTTTAAGAAGCCTATGCCGGAACAATATGTGGCTGACAAGCTTCCAGATTATAACCGCAGAAAAACCCAGCGCCCAGATTAAAAGCGCTATATATATGCCTTTTCCCTCGATAAACCACACCCATTTTGGCTCCGGAAGCGACATATATCTCTGCTGCGTGATATACAGAAAATTCGGCAGCAGCCATAATAAAGCGCAGGATTTTGCGCTCATTACTCTCCGAAGAAGCGGGAGCAGGAGAATCAAAAAGATATAATAGACGCTTATGTGAAGAAAAATGCCGAAGCACACTGACAGAAGCAGTGATGCTGTTCCTTTTGCATCATTAATAACCAAAGAAAAAATAAACAGAACAATCAGAAAAAAAGGAAGGAGAAGCGGTTCAATCATCGGCGTATACTGTTTCTTTTTCCCGTCATCATCCCCGAATAAGCCGTCGTCACGGCGATAGATACCAAAGGCCAATGCGCCGGCAAGCATTAACGCTGTAAAGCCGCGTATAAGCTCGTTTGTACTCATAACTCGCCTCTTTCCAGCAGTCTGCGCAGTTCCTGTATTTCCTCCCGGCTCAGCCCGCTGTCGCATAGCGCGGCGGCAAACGCGGACATGCTCCCGCCGCAGAGCTTGTCAATAAACCGCCTGCTTTGCCAGGCAAGATATTCCCGGCGTGTTACCAGCGGAGTATAAGTGCTGCTTCGCCCGTTTTTCTCGATAGCTACAAAGCCCCTTTCCGCCAAACGGGTCAGCAGCGTTAAAAGCGTTGTAAGCGCCATCGGATGCTTTTCTTTCAGAACAGCTTCAATTTCAGGCCTTGAAACCGGGGCCTTACAGCTCCAAACAGCCTGCATCACTTCCAATTCAGTGTCCGGCAAACGACGAATATCGCGCATCGTTCCTCACCTGCTCTACAATTGTAGTATATATTATTCTACACCTGTAGAGTATCTTGTCAATAGCGAAAACGAGGGAATTGAAAGCTGCAAGAGAACAAATTAAAGGGAGAGAACTTCTCTGCGAAGTCTCTCCCGTACGACTGAATTTGTTATTGTGAGCCAGGCATCTTCGTTTCTTCTTTATGGCGTTTTTATCCCGAAGAAACGCCGGCTGTTTGACATTGTAAGCTCCGCAAATTCGTCTGCGGGCATTTTGAGCACCTCTGCGAGCTTTTCGGCGACAATGTGCAGGTTGTGCGAGGAATTTCGTTTTCCGCGGTGGGGCAACGGCGAGAGATAGGGCGAATCCGTCTCGATCATAAGCATGTCGCGCGGCATGGACAGCACCGTCTCAATAGACCTGCGCGCGTTTTTATACGTGACGACGCCGGTGAAGCTCAGCCACCAGCCCATATCCGTGAGCCGCTTTGCCATTTCAGCGCTGCCGGAATAACAGTGGACGACGCCGCGGACGCGAGGGAACTGCCTGAGTATATTCAGCGTGTCCTCGTGCGCGTCCCGGTCGTGCAGGATTGCCGGAAGACCCAGATTCTGTGCCAGCGCAAGCTGATCGCGCAGGCGCTTTTTCTGCTCTGGGCGGGGGGAATTATCGTAATAGTAGTCAAGCCCGATTTCGCCTATGGCCACGACCTTCGGGTGCTCGGACATCTTCTCAAATTCGGAGAGATCGTCGTCCGTCATCCGGGCGGCGTCGTGCGGGTGGGTTCCGACGGCGGCGTACAAAAAAGGAAATTCGTCGAGGTAGGACATAATTTTCCGCGCGGAATCTATGTTTGAGGCCGGGTTCAGGACGAGCGAGACATTGTGCTCCGGCAGCGAGGACAGCACCTCGCGCCGGTCGGTGTCAAACTGCTCGTCGTCATAGTGGGCGTGAGTGTCGAAGAGCATCTCAGCACACCCTGGAGCCCGCGGGCACGTCGTCCGGCAGTATCATGAGGTTTAATACCCCGTCCTTTTCGGCGGAAAGCAGCATGCCGCAGCTCTCATAACCCATCATCATACGCGGCGCGAGGTTCGTGCACGCCACGACAGTCTTGCCGACAAGCGTTTCGGGCTTATAGTACTCCGCGATGCCGGAGAGTATCTGACGCTTCTCGCCGCTTCCATCGTCGAGCGTAAAACGGAGAAGCTTCTTTGACTTGGGCACGTTCTCGCAGGAGACGACCTTGCAGACAATCATCTCAACCTTCGCAAAATCGTCAATGCTGATGGGCGCGGCTTCGGGCTCAGCCTTTGGCTTGCCGGAATTCTCGAGCGCGGCGAGCTCTTTTTCCATGTCCAGGCGGGGGAACAGCGCCTCGCCCCTGGCTACCGAAGCGTCGGCGCGCAGGCCGCCCCATGTCCCCAATGAGTCCCAGGTCCTCGCTTCGCCGCCAGCAAGCACCTGCTTAAACAGTTTTTCGCTGGACTCCGGCATGAACGGGGAAAGCAGCATCCCTGTAATGCGAAGCACCTCGAGAAGATTGTAAATCACCCTTGCAAGGCGCGGCTTTTTCGCCTCGTCCTTAGCCAGTATCCAGGGAGATGTCTCGTCGATATACTTGTTGGCGCGGGAAATGAGCTTAAACACTTCCTGCAGTGCGGACTGGAGCGCGTATTTCTCCATCGCCTCCTCGTACCTGTTCCTAAGACCGGAGGCCATTTCGATAAGCTCGGCGTCCTCCGGGCCCTCCTCCTGCTCTGCGGGCAAAGTACCGCCGAAATACTTTTCAGCCATGGCGACCGTGCGCGACAGGAGGTTTCCAAGGTCGTTCGCCAGGTCCGAATTTATGCGCGAAATGAGAAGCTCGTTTGAAAACACCCCGTCTGTGCCGAACGGGAACTCCCGAAGCAGGAAGTAGCGCAGGGAATCCACGCCGTACCTGCCCGCCAGGACGACGGGGTCCACGACGTTGCCCTTGGATTTGGACATCTTGCCGCCCTCCAGCAGGAGCCAGCCGTGCCCGAAGATTTTTAAAGGCAGCGGTTCGCCCAGGCTCATCAGCATAGCGGGCCAGATTATTGAGTGGAAGCGCACTATCTCCTTGCCGACTATGTTTACGCCCGGCCAGTATTTGCCGTAGTCGTTGTACCTGTCGTTCATATAGCCGAGCGCGGTTATATAGTTTGAAAGCGCGTCGATCCAGACATAGACCACATGGCCCGGGTCGAAGTCAACCGGCACGCCCCATGAAAAAGTTGTGCGGGAGACGCAGAGATCCTCCAGGCCGGGGTCAATAAAGTTTTTTATCATCTCGTTGACGCGCGAGGCGGGCTCCAGGAAGCCGGGCGTCTCTAATAGCGCGCGAATGCGGTCCTGATATTTGGACAGGCGGAAGAAGTAGGCCTCCTCCTCCTCGTAGTGTACGTCGCGGCCGCAGTCCGGGCATTTGCCGTCTACAAGCTGGCTCTCCGTCCAGAAGCTCTCGCACGGCGTGCAGTATAGCCCCTTGTACGCGCCCTTGTATATGTCGCCGTTGTCATACATTTTTTTGAATATGCGCTGTATGGAGGCGACATGGTAGTCGTCCGTGGTGCGGATAAAACGGTCGTTCGATATATTCATGAGTTTCCACAGGGCCTTGATCCCGTTAGGTCCTTCGACGATGCTGTCCACAAACTCCTTGGGCGTCATTCCCGCGGCTTTGGCCTTTTCCTCGATCTTCTGGCCGTGCTCGTCGGTACCTGTGAGGAACATGACATCATAACCCTGCATTCGCTTATAACGGGCCAGAGCGTCCGTCGCGACAGTACAGTAGGTGTGCCCGATGTGGAGCTTGTCCGAGGGGTAGTAGATAGGGGTTGTGATGTAAAACGTTCCTTTTTCCATGGTTTTGCCTCCTTAAGATTCGTAAAATGGATTATATTACAAAATCACCGCTATTTCAAATATTTTATGTTATAATGCCAAATACAGATTGTTTTAATACCGGGAACACGGAGAAAAAAGGAGGAGTATAAATGCTCAACGATATTATTGACATACGGGGCGCAAAGCTGCGCGAATACGCCCGCGACCCCTCTCAGGGACCGCGCGAGCGGCTTCGCACGGCCGTTATCGTGCTTCACGGCGGCGGTTATTTTATGAAATCAATTACGGAGTACGAGCCTGTCGCGCTGCGCCTGCTGGCCGACGGGCGGGCGGCCTTCACGCTCGATTACAGCCTTCTGCCGGCGAAGTACCCGACGCAGCTTCTTGAGCTAGCCTCGGCGGTGGCCTATATCCGAAGCAATGCGGCAAAATACGGAATCGACCCAAATAAGATCGCGCTTTGCGGTTTTTCAGCCGGCGCCCACCTCGCCTCGTGCCTTGCAAACAGCTGGCATAAGCCGTGGCTTTCGGAAAGGCTGGGCTTAAGTCCCGGGGATATACGGCCTAACGCGGTAATTTATTCCTATTCTCCCTCGACGATAGATCTTCCCGACTGCCTGCAGATGTTTAAAAACCTCTCAGGCGAAAGCGGGCGCGAGGCGCTGCTCGAGCTCTCGCCCGCTCACGGCGTCGGCAGCCAAACTCCGCCGGGATTTATCTGGCAGACCGTGACGGACGAGATGGTCAGCGTAGAGCACTCTCTTGTTTTAGCCGAGGCGTTCCGGAAGGCGGGCGTGCCCTTCGAGCTCCACCTCTTCCCCGAGGGGATGCACGCCATGTCTCTTTGCGACGAGGAGTGCGCGTTCACCGAAAAGCATCTAAATCCCCACGCCGGGCAGTGGTTCAGCCTCGCCGAAAACTGGCTGGATTATACGCTCGGCTGAGCCTGCCTCTCCGTCCCGGCTTATAAATCAACGTTTTTATGACGCGTTCGTTGTGTCATTCCGCAAAAAACAATGGGGTGCGGCTGTGAACTGCACCCCATTGTTTTATTATCGAAGCTTTAAGCTTTTTTCTGCGATTACTCAGTCCGCTCTTCTTTTTACAAAGAAATCGAAGAGAGGCAGCAAGACGATCGGTATGATGCAGACTGCCGCGGCAACCAGGAAGGAGCGTGTGAAGTTGCCTGTAGCCATGCCGTCTTTATTGAGGACGGTGGCGAGCCAGGAGAAAACCGGAGAGCTGAAGCCAAGGAACATGAATGCGAAGCCGTAATTCGTGCCCGAATACTTTGTGCCGAAGGCGTCCGTGCTCATGGCGGGGAATATTCCCGCCGGAGCGGAATACCCGAAGACAATGAGAACGATTACGACAGAATAGAGTATACCTTTGGCGAACGTCATCATTATCGCGGCGATACAGGTAAGTATCGCCATAGCCAGAATGGTCCTTGCCCTTCCGAGCTTATCGGACAGAGTCGAGCCTATTATACGCGATACCACGCTCGAGATGCCGACAAGCTGGACTGTAAAGCTGGCCTGGGCGCTTGGTATGCCGCGCGCTATTGCAAGGTCTTTTACAAGCGGTATAACTATCATATAAGTGGCGGGCAGGAAGAATAGCGACAGGGCCATGCACCAGAACTCGGGCCTTCTGAGCACCTCGGACGGCCTGTACTGGCGGCGGTTGCTTTGCCGGGCGGGAAGCTTGAGGCTGTCCAGATATTCCTTCGTCGGGTTCTTTATGAAGTAAGAGGAGATAAGAAGAACTATTACAAGCGCTATCGCCATAAACCGGAATGTCATCGGAACGCCGACATTTTCAAGCAGCCGCTCTATGACAGGTGAAAACACAACTACAGAAAGCCCGAAGGAGCCGACGGAGATGCCGGTGGCAAAGCCGCGGCGGTGGGGCATCAGCTTCTGGACTGTACTTAAGGCCGCGGAGTATACGAAGCCAACGCCTATTCCCGCTAAAACGCCGTAAGTGATGTATATTAGCCAGGGCGTTGACGCCGAAAGCAGCGAGGTGGTAAACAGTCCGGCGAAGTATATGAACGCTCCGATCCACGACACAAAGCGCGGGGAGGTACGGTCCTGAATAAAGCCGCCTATAAGCGTGCCGAATACATACATGACAATCATTGCTGAGGAAATCAGCGTGACTGCGTCCGGGTCCCAGCCGTAGTGCTCGACTACCGGGGTGCGGAAAACGCTCCAAAGGTATACAAGGCCGACACAGAACATATTGACCATGCAGGCCACAAGTGATGAAACATTGAGTTTTGGTTTTACGGATGCAGACATCGCTTATCTCCTTAAAAACAAATTTTATCATATAATAATGATCCATTATAATATGAATCAATACAAAATGTAAAGAGGCAATATAGTTGCAAAAAAAGCAAAAATATACACAATTTTGACATGGCTTGCGGTCATAATCTATAGGTAAATTTTATTATTGAAATTTTGACCATGACATATATAATATATTATGTTGTGTTTTTTTGGGGGACTGTAGCGTTACATACGTTTTTTTGTCGTTTTACGAGGCAAGCTGTTTTTTCAGAATCCAATAAATGAGCCGTTTTGCTTAGCCTTATGTGATGCGCCCCAATTTAAACGGCTTGTTTATGGTATATAAGCAGAAATAAGGAGAGATACAATTGATCAAGGAAAAACCCCGGTCCAGCAAGCTCATGAACGGAGAAAAGAAGCTCTCCACCAAACTGGTTATGGTGGCTATCGCCGTAATTATCGTTATCCTGTCCAGAGTTCTGCCTCTGCCCGAAGGCCTTACGCGCGAGGGATTGACGGCTCTGGCTATAATGATAGCCGCTCTTGTCCTCTGGATTTCAGAGGCAATGAACATGGCCGTAACCACAGTCATTCTTACCTGCATGATACCGCTATTAAAGGTCAATACACCCGCGGATATGTTTAAAGGTTTCGGCGGCAGCGTGTTCTTCTTTATGGTAGGTACCATGGCAATCACCACCGCGCTGGCCTCGACAACAATACCGACGCGAATCGCGGGCTTTATTTTAAAGGTGTCTAAGAACAGCCCAGTAAAGCTGACCATTGGCTTCGCCCTTGGAGCCGCCGTCCTTTCTTCCATAATGTCGAATATACCCTCCTGCGCCATGTTCGCTTCTTTGGCTATAGCCGTACTTAAGGCCAACGGCAACCCCAAGCCCGGCACAAGCAACCTGGGCAAATGCCTGATGATGGCTATTCCCGCCGGCAGCGTAATTGGCGGCTTCATGACCCCCGCCGGCAGCCCCACCAACATAATAGCATACGATCTGCTTGCCGAAATGGGGCAGCCCGTAACCTTCCTTGACTGGATGATTATCGGGTATCCTATCGGCATCGTCCTCGTAGTTTTATTCGCGCTGTGGATCTGCCTGTTCTATAAGCCCGAGCCCATCACAAACGAGGCTATGGAATCCGCGAAGGATATGATATCCGGTGCCGGCCCCCTGACCGCACGCGAGATAAAATGCCTTGTAGTTTTGGGCGTAATGGTCGCTTTGTGGATAGCGAGCACATGGCTCCCCATCTTCAACACCACTGTGGTAGCACTTTTGGGCATGAGCCTTTTCATGTTCCCGGGCATCGACGTCATATCCTGGAAAGACTATGTTGAACAGGGAGGCTGGGACGGCACGTTCCTCGTCGGAGGAGTCGGAGCCATGTCCGCCGCAGCTCTTTCCACCGGAGCCGCCTCCTGGCTTATCACTACCGCTCTGGGCGGTGCCGCCTCCTGGTCTCCCTGGGTTATCTGCCTTGCGGTATCCCTGCTCATATGCTGCCTGCACTGGCTCTGCCCGTCAGGCCCCGCCGTTGCCGGGCTCGCCGTCGCCCCTATTGTAATGCTGGCCCAGCAGACCGGCGCTTCAGTTACGGCGCTTGCCATGATAACATCGTTCTGGAGCGGCGTCACCTTCCTGCTCCCGACGGACGCTGTTCCGATGTTTACATATCAGTTCCGTTACTATTCGATTCCCGATATGGTAAAACAGGGCTGGGTGCCGTCTCTGGTGTTCGTAGTCATAGTCGCATTCGCGATTCCCATTATGACCGGCTTGCTCGGATACGTTTGATACGCTCCTTAATATCTCAAAAGCCCCGCCGACACGGCGGGGCTTTTGTGCGCGCTCATCTAGCCTCTCTTGCTTCGAGGCTCTGCCTTTTTGTGAGCCGCTGTTTCAGCCGCATTTGCTGTATCCGCACTGGCGGCATATGACGCATCCGCCCTCATGCTCGACCTCCGCTCCGCACTCGGGGCAAAGGCGTATAGCGCTCGGGTTGCAGGGTATCAGATCCTCTTTTGGCTTTCCTTCGGCGGCGGGTTTCGGCCCAAACCTCTGCATCTTCATTACCTTGTCTATCGTCCGTGCGATAGCGTCCGGGCAGGACAGCACGCTCAGGCCCTGCTGCCTTATGGTCGACGGGCAGCGTATTCCCTTGAGCTGCTCGATAATCGTCGCTACGTCGACGCCGGAGCGCAGGGCGATGGACGCCAGCCGTCCTGTCGCCTCCGACTGGGAGGGGCAGCCTCCGTGCCGGCCCGTATTTGTAAATATCTCGCATATCCCATGCTCGTCGTAGTTTACCGTGATATAGAGGTTGCCGCAGCCAATCCTGACCTTTTCGGTGATTCCCGCCGTAACCTCGGGGCGGGGGCGCGGCTGCACGGAATTAGGCATCGCCACAACGGGCGTCCCGGCCTTCGCTCCTTCCCCGTGGTTGACGGAGCCTATATTGAGTACCTGGCTTTCACGGCTGCCGTCCCTGTATATGGTGACGCCCTTGCAGCCGAGGCGGTAAGCCAGCCAGTATACTTTGGCCACGTCCTCCCTCGTCGCCGAGTTCGGGAAATTCACGGTCTTGGACACGGCGTTGTCCGTATGCTTCTGGAATGCCGCCTGCATCCTAATGTGCCATTCGGGCGATACGTCGTGCGCGGAGACAAAGACGCTCTTTAAGTCCTCGGGCAGCTCGTCTATATGCGCGAGAGTGCCCTCTTTTATTATGCGGCGCATGAGCTCCTCGGTATAAAGGCCGCGGCGCTCCAGTTCCTCCTTTAGTATCGAGTTTGTCTCAATAAGCTCGGTATTGTCCATGACGTTGCGGATGTAAGCGTATGCGAAAACCGGCTCCACGCCGCTTGAAACGCCGGCTATGATGGACAGCGTGCCGGTCGGGGCTATGGTGGTTACGGTGGCGTTGCGGATTTTGCCGCCGCCGCACAGCGTGCTTTCCTCAAAAAGCGGGAAGGCGCCCCGGACGGAAGCGAGGCGCCTGCTCGCCTCGTGGCCCCTCTCGTTTATAAAGCCCATGACTTCCTCCGCCGTCGCAACTCCCTCTTCGGAATTATAGGGTATGCCGAGGCGCAAAAGCATATCTGCAAAGCCCATTATTCCGAGCCCTATTTTGCGCGTAAGCTTGGTGACTCTTTCTATCTCCTCTATCGGGTATTTATTCGCGTCTATTACATTATCCAGGAAATGAACGGCCTTATCCACCGTATCGCCGAGCTTGTCATAGTCGATATAGTACTTCCCGTCCTTCTGCGACAGCATCTCCACAAGGTTGATGGAGCCGAGGTTGCAGCTTTCATAAGGCAAAAGCGGCTGTTCGCCGCAGGGGTTTGTGGACTCAATCCTGCCCTGCGAGGGCACCACGTTGTCGCGGTTGAGGCGGTCGATGAATATAATGCCGGGTTCTCCGTTGGTCCATGCGGCGTCTATTATGGTATCGAACACCTCCCGGGCGTTAAGCTTTCCTACAGCACAGTTGTTTTTCGGGTCTATAAGCTCATAGTCGCTTCCGGACTGGGCTGCCTCCATGAAATTCTCCGTAAGCGCCACGGATATATTGAAATTCGTGATCTCCCCGCCTTTTTTCTTGCAGGAGATGAAATCGAGAATATCGGGATGGTCGACCTGGAGAATGCCCATATTCGCCCCGCGGCGGGTGCCGCCCTGCTTGACAGCCTCCGTCGCGGCGTTGAAAACCTTCATAAAGCTTACGGGCCCGGACGCCACGCCGCCCGTCGAATTGACAGTGCTCCCCGCGGGGCGCAGGCGTGAAAAAGAAAAGCCGGTGCCGCCGCCCGATTTATGGATAAGCGCCGCCTGCTTTATGGATTCAAATATCTGCTCCATAGAGTCCTCCACGGGAAGCACGAAGCAGGCCGAGAGCTGGCCGAGCGGGTTGCCGGCATTCATCAAAGTCGGAGAATTTGGCAGAAATCTCAGGCTGGTCATCATCTCCCTGAAATCGCTTTCAAGCGCTTTGATATCCGCGCCGGGGTCGTAATTCCTGTCCGGCGCCGCTATGGCGGCTGCCACGCGGTCGAAAAGGCCCTCGACCGTCTCCGTCAGTTCGCCGTCCGCGTTCTTATTCAAATACCGCTTCTCGAGCACCACTCTGGCGTTCTCGCTTATATTCATCGGAACTCTCCTCTCAAATCTCGTGTGCTACATATTGTAGTATGCTTTCGGGTCAAAGTCAACATATACACAACATTTTGTGTTTGTGTTTTCGACGAAATTTTACAAAGCCCATGGGCGGCCTGGGTAATACCCGGCGATGCCGCAGCCTAACGGCGTTCCCTGGCGGAACGTTTTCCCGGAACGGCCGGCGCTATTGCAAAGTAAAAACCCGCGTTGTATAATATTTGAAGATTTATATTAATTTAACTGCTGTTTGGGAAGCATCCACAGTAATCGCGCGCAGGCTCAGACATGCGGCGAGGGCTATGAATGCCGAATGGTTTTCGGGCGTCACGGACTGAGAAAAGGAAGGATAAAATGTCTATTGAGCGTTTATTTGTTCTCGGCGGAGGCTTTATGGGCGGCGGCATCTCTCAGGTTGCGGCGACATCCGGCTTCAGGGTCACAATGATGGACAAAAGCGGCGCCGCTCTCCAAAAGTCTCTCGCGGATATGAGGCTCTCGCTGAGCAAGTTATCAGCAAAGCAAATAATTACGCAATCGCCCGAGGAAATCATGTCGCGGATCAGGACGACTGAGGATATGAGCGAGGCAAAAGACGCGGATTTTGTCATTGAGGCCGTATCAGAAGACCCGGAACTAAAGAAAAAGCTCTTCCGTGAGCTGGACGAGCTCCTCCCGCCGGACGTGATTATCGCAACTAATACCTCGGCGATACCCGTAACGACTATTGCATCGGCTACCAAAAGGCCCGACAGGTGCATCGGCACGCATTTTTTCAGCCCTGTCCCTATCATGGACTTTGTTGAAATCGTCCGGGGCTTTGAAACCTCCGACGAAACCCTGGAAACAACAAAGAAACTCATAGAGCGCATAGGAAAAACGTACAGCGTAATAAACAAAGACGTCGCCGGTTTTGTTATGAACCGCCTTTTCTCCGCCGCGACGGTCGAGGCCATACGCCTTGTAGAGCAGGGCGTTATCACGCCGGCCGAGCTTGACAAGGGCATGCGCAAGTCCTACGGCTGGGCCATGGGCCCTCTGGAGCTGATAGACATGACCGGCCTCGACGTTACTTACAGCTGCATAAAGGCCATATACGACGAAACGCAGGACGAGAAGTTCGCCGTGCCGCTCATGCTCCAGAGGCTGGTCCAGAGCGGCCGCTTAGGGCGCAAAACCGGCAAGGGGTTTTACGACTATTCAAAATAATTTACAGGAGTACAGAGTATGCATACAAGAATCTGCGATATCCTCGGGATTGAGCATCCCATAATAGCCGGCGGTATGATGTGGTTTTCTACGCCCGAATTCGCGGCGGCCGTATCGAACGCCGGCGCTCTCGGCGTCATGACCGCCGCGCGCTGCTCGAGTAAGGACGAGCTGATAAGGGACATACGAAAGGCCAAGGAGCTGACGGATAAGCCCTTTGCCGTAAACATCTCGATTCTGCCGGAGCTCATGAAGCAGGAGAGGACGAGGCAGTTTATCGAGGCCGTAGCACAGGAGCGCGTGGCCGCCGTTGAGACTTCCGGCCGCGACCCGGGCGACCTTTTTAAGATTTTAAAAGACGCGGGCGTCAAGATCATACACAAGGTCGCAACAGTGCGCCATGCCCTGCACGCGGAGAAAGCCGGCGTCGACGCTGTTACGGTCGTCGGCCTTGAATGCGGCGGGCATCCCAGTATGGACGATGTCGGCACCATGGTGCTTGTCCCCCGCGCGGCTGAAAGCTTAAAGATACCGGTTATCGCGGGCGGCGGATTTGCAGATTCACGGGGACTTATAGCGGCCCTGGCTCTCGGCGCCGAGGGCGTCTGCCTCGGCACGCGAATGCTGGCGACAACTGAGTGCAGCCTTCACGAGAACTTTAAAAACTGGATAGCCTCAGCCTCCGAAACGGAAACGCTGCTTATACAGCGTTCTATCCGCAACCAGGCCCGCGTCCGAAACAACGAGGGGGCGCGAAAAGTGCTGGAGATGGAATCGCAGGGGGCGACGCTTGAGGACCTGATGCCCTATATAGCCGGCAGCGTGCTTCTTGAAAGCCTGCGCACCGGAGACCTTGAGCACGGTACACTGCCTGTCGGCCAGGCAATAGGCCTTATTAAGGAGATAAAACCCGTTAAACAGGTAATTGACGAAATAATGGGCGGAGCGGCCGGGGTTATTGAGAGGCTTAATACACTGAAATGAGTCCACAGACAAAAACAAAAAAAAGAATTCTCTCCGTCAGCCGGCGGAAAAAATTCGAAAAACTGCGCCAGAGCTTCGCGTTTACGGCCGTGATGCTGCTTTTCGCCTCTTGCGCTCTCGGCATATGCAGCCTGTTTTTAGCGACGAGCAAATACGGGCATGCCATGTTTCTCTCCTACCTGCGAAGCTTCTGGATAATCACTCTGAACCTTCTGCCCGTCGTACTGTTCACATTCCTCCTCTATTTCCTGATTAACCGCGCCGCCTGGGCCTTCGGCCTGTCCGCCGGCCTTACCATGCTGGCGACTCTTATTAACTACATGAAGATGCTGCACCGCAACGACCCGCTTATAGCCGAGGACGTAACACTGTTCCTTGAGGCCGCCAACATGGGCCAGAAATATCCCTGGGAGCTTAAGCCCGTCTGCTACATAATAATCGGGCTGTGCATGCTTGGAATCATCTTCGCCGCCGTCTTTATGCGCGGCCGCATAGGAAAAAAACGCCGGCGGGCCATTGGCGCTTTGATATGCGTCGCCGTTTTCGCCGTTTTGTTCAAACCGCTTTATTTGAACAACAACGTATATAACGAGTGGACAAGGAACGAAGAGCTCATAAGCCCCTGGTCGGAGAATCAAAGATACATATCAAAAGGCTTTATATACCCTTTCCTGCACAGCATCAGCTACAATATCAATACGGAGCCGGAGGGCTACGACGAGAATAAGGCCGCCTCCGAGCTCTCTTCATACGCAAACTCGGATATCCCGGCGGATAAAAAGGTAGATATCATAGCGATAATGCTTGAAAGCTATACTGATTTTACCGATTTCAACGAAATAGACTTCAATATCGACGTTTACAAAACGCTGCACGACCTGGAGTCGGAGAGCCTGCACGGCGATCTTATAACAAACATCTTCGCGGGAGGCACGGTCGACACCGAGCGCGCTTTTATAACGGGCTTTTCAGATCTCGGAAACTTCCGCAGGCCGACCAATTCCTACGCCTGGTACATGCGGCAGCAGGGCTATTACGTAGAGGGGGCCCACGGCTGTTTCGAGTGGTTTTATAACCGTGAGAACATAAACGAATACCTTGGCTTTGAGGATTACAAGTTCGTGGAGAACTACTACGCGCCCTATTCCTACGACAATGTGGCCCCGGACTACCTGTTTATACCCAGCATTTTCGACCTCTATGAGGCGCATGAAGCCCGGAGCGACAAGCCATACTTCAGCTTCTCCGTCTCCTACCAGGGACACGGGCCTTATTCCGGCGAAAAGCTGACTGACACTGAATACGCCGTTAGGAAAAGCTACTATAACGAGACGGACTACAACTACTTAAACAACTATCTGGCCTCAATATATGATACAAATACATATCTTGAACAGCTCTTCGACTACTTCCGCGAGTCTGGAGAGCCTGTTGTCGTCGTGCTTTTCGGCGACCACAAGCCCTGGCTGGGAGAGGCCAACTCCACATACGAGATGCTCGGAATCAGCCTGGAACTGTCCGAAGAGGAGGGCTTTTACAATTACTATTCGGCGCCTTACCTCATCTGGGCAAACGACGCGGCAAAAACCGTCCTCGGGCATGAAATAAGAGGCGACGGCGGCGATATCTCCCCCTGCTTTCTGATGAACAGGGTCTTTGATGCACTAGGCTGGGAAGGCAACTCGTTTATGAAGGCGAGCAGGGAAATCGAGCGGGTTACAGACGTCCTGCATACCTCCGGCGTCTATTGCGCCTGCGGCGAGCTTACAAAGGAGCTTAAGCCCCGGGAGCTTGAAAGCGTCCTCCGCTACCGCCAAATCGAATATTACTGGCAGAATAATTTCGCGTACGGAGATCTCATACCGGATTAGCGCGCCTGTTGCGTTTTTAAGCAGCGGCTGATCCTGAAGCCTTCAGATAGTGTTTAATTACTCCCGGCTAGGACAAATCCCGCACATTATGGCAGGCCACAAAATGACCCGGTTCAACTTCCTCAAAAACCGGATCCTCAGAGACACAGAGCCGGGCAGCGCAGGAGCATCTGGGTGCAAACCTGCATCCCGGCTTCGGCTCTATGGGGCTTGTCAGCTCGCCCTTCATGATAACGCGCTTTCTCTGTATATCAATATTTGGTACGGGAATGGCCGAAAGCAAGCCCTTTGTATACGGATGCAGCGGTTTTCTAAAAAGGCTTTTCGCCTCGCATTTTTCAACCATGCAGCCCAAATACATGACGAGTATGTCGTTGGAGATGTGCTTTGCGACGGACAGGTCGTGTGTTATGAATATATACGTGAGGCCGTGCTGCTCCTGCAAATCCTGAAGCAGGTTTAATATCTGGGCCTGAATGGACACGTCAAGGGCCGAGACAGGCTCGTCGCATACGATGAAGCTTGGGTTCAGAGACAGAGCCCTGGCTATTCCGATACGCTGCCTGCGCCCGCCGTCCAGCTCGTGGGGGTAGCAATGGGCAAATCTTCGGGCAAGGCCGACTGTGTCCATTAGCTCAAGCACTTTTTGCGCGCGTTCCTGGGCGCTATACATGCCATAGGCTTTAAGCGGGTCCGCTATCAGCTCCGTCACGCTGAGGCGCGGATTCAGGGACGAGAAGGGGTCCTGAAAAATCATCTGCATTTTCTTTCGAAGGGCTTTTCGCTCTTTTTTATTTACGTTTCTCGTTTCCTGTCCCTCGAAAATGATCTTCCCGTCGTCGGCCGTTTCAAGCCCCAGAATAGTGCAGCCCAGTGTGGACTTCCCGCATCCCGACTCCCCCACTACGCCCAAGGTTTCGCCCCTGTTTATTGTGAAGCTGACGTTATCAACGGCATGAAGCTTGCCTCTTGGCGTGTCAAAATATTTCTTCAGGCCTTCAACCTTTAATATCTCGCTCATAACATCACGTATAATAAAAACCATCTGAAAGAGGTGGTTTTTATTATTTCTCCTTTTTATAATGCTGTGCGGCAGGAATGGCTGCCTGCGATATAATCATCTATTTATGCAAAGAAACGGGCTGAGGGCGGAATTCATCGTGTTTCTGTGACCCATGCGGCAGAAAAGCTTCTTCGGGTTCGTTCTGGCCCGCGTAGTGGCACCTGACTATATGGCCCGGTTCTACTTCGAATACGGGCGGCTCCGCTGCCGCGCACTTCTCGGAAGCCTTTGGGCACCTGGGGTGGAACCTGCACCCGTTGGGCAGATTGGCCGGGTCCGGCATAAGCCCGGGAATAGGGCTCAGGCGCTTTGTATCCCTGTCCAGGCTTGGCAGCGAGCCAAAAAGTCCTATCGTATAGGGGTGTCTTACGTCCTTGAAAATCTGCCGCAGGCTTCCGTATTCAATAATCTCTCCGGCGTACATAATAGCGACCTTGTCGCAGTTTTCAGCCACGATTCCCAGGTCATGCGTGATAAGCAGGATAGATGTGCCGAGATTCGCCTTGAGCTCCCTCATCATATCCAAAACCTGGGCCTGTATGGTAACGTCCAGCGCGGTTGTCGGCTCGTCGGCCAGAAGCAGCGCCGGATTGCAGGAAAGTGCGATGGCAATGACCACTCTCTGCTTCATTCCGCCGGAGAATTGGTGCGGGAATTCGATATGCCTGTCGGGCTCTATGCCTACCATCTCGAGCATGCTGCACGCTTTATCCAGGGCCTCTTCCTTTGAACATTTGCTGTGCAGCCGTATAACCTCGAAAATCTGTTCGCCTATGCGCATAGTGGGGTTCAGCGCGCTCATAGGGTCCTGAAATATCATGGATATCTCGTTGCCCCTAATCTTTCTCATTTCGTGTTCGCCGAGGGTTAAAAGGTTTTTGTTGTTAAACAGTATCTCGCCTTCCAGAATTTTGCCCGGCGGGTCGGGCACAAGGCCCATAATGCCAAGTGCCGTGGTTGTCTTTCCCGCTCCGGTTTCGCCTACAAGGCCCAGGGTCTCGCCTTTTTCTATGCTCAGGTTGATGCCGTTGACCGCTTCGATCCTAGCATCCCTGGTAATATAGTTTATTCTGAGGTTTTTGATTTCAAGTACGCTCATTTATATGTACCCCCACGATAACCCGCGCAAATCCTATAGAGCGCGGCCCCCGGTTTTTGTGTTTTAACTTCATTCAACAGCAGGCCTCCTATCGCTTCAGCCGCGGGTCAAGCGCGTCTCTGAGGCCGTCGCCAAACACATTGAAGCCAAACATCGCAAGCAATATGGCGAAACCCGGGAATGTGATTATCGGCCAATAATCCCTGACGAATGCTCTGCCGGCATTGAGCATGGCGCCCCATTCAGCCGTTGGCGGACTGACGCCCAGGCCCACGAAGCTGAGCCCCGAAATTGCCATGATACAACCGCCGAGACCTAAGGTGGCGTTCACAAGCACAGGGCCTATGGTGTTCGGGAGAATATGCCGCACGATTATGCGCCAGTCATTTGAACCCGTCGCCCTGGCCGCCCTTACGAAGTCCTGATCACGTATAGACAGCACTGTTGCCCGCAGTATCCTCACGTTGCTAGGTACAGAAGATATTGCGAGCGCCATCATCGTATTGAAGTTGCCGGAACCGAGAACTGCCTGCACCGCCACGGCCAGCATAAACATTGGAACAGCCATGAAAACGTCCATTATGCGCATAATTATGGTGTCGGGCGCGCCCTGGAAATACCCTGCCAATAGCCCCAGAACACCGCCGATGATAAGAGAAATAATCACGGAGCCAAAAGAAATAAGCAGGGACACGCGCGCGCCATATATAATGCGGGACAGAATATCGCGCCCGAAATTATCCGTTCCGAAGAGGTGCTCGGACGATATATCGGCGAATCTCCGGCTCATATCCTGTTCATCATATCCGTATGGCGCCAGAATGTCGGCAAAGATGCCCATAAGAATTAAAGCCACGACTATACCAAATCCGACCATCGCAAGCTTGTTTCTTATAAGCCGCAGAAATACTTCCCGCCATTGTCCGCTTTTACGATACGGCATATCCGCGCTTTCCGCGGCATCCGCGCCGCACCGCTTTTTATCAATGAGAAGGCCGGATTTCATCATGTGACCCCCTCTCCGGGCAGGCAGGCCGCCTCTCTTTTGGCTTTCTTCCTGCGGAACTGCGCGCTGATACGCGGGTCAATGAAAGCGTAGCTTAAATCGACGATGAGGTTTACAACGCAAGTCCAGGCGGAAATCAGCAGAACACATCCCATTATGACCGGATAGTCGCGGTTATTTATGCCGGTCATCAGGTACATGCCTATGCCCGGCATGTTGAAGATGGTTTCGACTATGACGGAGCCGCCTATCAGAATGCTAAACTGCATTCCGATGACCGTTACCACCGGTATTAACGAGTTCTTCAGCGCGTGCCTGCGGATTACCGTGCCTTTCTTAAGTCCCTTTGCCCTTGCGGTCCTGATATAGTCCTGGCGTATGACCTCAAGCATGCTTGAGCGCGTCATGCGCATGATTACAGCGCTCATCATAAGGCCGCTTGAAGCTACGGGAAGCACCCAGTGCCTCCAGGTTCCCGTGCCCGTGGCCGGCAGCCAACGGAGTTTTACGGAAAAGACCAGCATCAGCATAAGCGCCAGCCAAAAGCTCGGCATTGACGCCAGTATCATTGAGACAACTGTCAGTATGTAGTCCGCAGCCGAATACTGCTTTGTCGCCGATACAATGCCGACAGGCATGCCAACAAGTATTGTCACGACCGTACTCAGAACCCCGAGTATGATCGTAAAAGGCAGGCGGGCTATAAGCTCTTTGCCTACATCGTGATTATACATAAATGAGGTGCCCAGGTCGAAATGTAAAATGATATTTGATATATAGTTCCAGTATTGTACAAGAAACGGCTGGTCAAGTCCCAGATGCTTATACATGGCGTCGTAATCCGCCTGCGATGCGGTGAAGCCCACGATGGACCACACGACATCTCCGGGCATGAAATAGCTTATAGTAAATACCAAAAACGACACGCCGATTAGTACAGGGATTATCCAGAGGACTCTTTTTGTTACGTATCTGATAATTTTAATCCCCTCCCGTTATAGCCCGTAGCCTAACACAATAAAGCCAACACCACCGGCCGCGCCGGCGGTATTCTTACCATAACAAGGGTAAGCCGCAAATGAAGGGTGCGGCTTACCCTTGTTAGTACAGTATCGCAATAAGATAGATGGTATTATGCCGCGCTTGCCTATTGGGCTAACTCGATAAAGTTGAGATTCGCACCGGGCGTGTAGCTTAAATGCGGATCCGCAATGACCTCTGGATTCCAGGCTACAGCCGAATTTATCTCACAAATAGCAATGGCGCTGGCCGTATCGAAAATATGCTGCTGCAAAGCGCCCGCCGCTGAGGCAATCTCGTCATCGGTTTTTGCCATGACAAAATCCTCGAATAATTCCGCCCATTTTTCATCCGAAAGCCGTCTGACATTCAGGAACGGCATCATGACAGGCGCTTTGAACATGGAGATGGGATCGCCGTCGGGCGTGGCCTGAGGCATGCTCATGAACTGAAAATCTCCATCTCCCGACATCAGCGCATCAATGTATGAGCCGGGGTCAACAGATTTGATGTTCAGCCCTATGCCCACCTGCCCCAGATAATACTGTATAACAACCGCCATGCTATCCATAGGTCCCATTGTGACCGTCATATTAAGCGTCAGCTCCCCCGGTTCACAGCCCGCTTTTGCAAGGTACTGCTTTGCCAGTTCAACATCGTATTCATACTGGCCGACATTCTTATAATACAACATGGTTGAGGCTATGAACGAGGTGGCCGGCGACCAAAGATCCTCCTGCCCGGCCAGAGCCACGGCATTCCAATCGACGGCATGGGCGATAGCCAGGCGCAGGTCCTGGTTGGAAAGCGGGCTGTTATCGACATCCATGAACAGCTGCCATATATTGTTATCGATTATTCTTTTCGATACTATCTTGCCGCTTTTGTCTTCCTGGGCACGGGCGAAGTCCGCCGACGCAATGTTGATCGCCAGATCAATCGCGCCGTTTTCCAGGTCCATATACATTGTGGACGCGTCGTTATAATATGTAATTTTTATTTCTTTGGCCGGGACAGTCCGCTCTCCGGCCTGCCACCAGTCGTCCCTGTATTCAAGCAGGTAAGACTGATTGGTAACATATTCTTTGACCCTGTACGGGCCCGAGCCTACCGGGCCGTGATACCAAATCTCTCCGGCCCACACGTTTTCATCAGACTCGCACCATTCTTTGTTAAGAAATTCGCACAGCATCAGCTCCCCAAACATGTGAGAAGCGTGAAGGCCGCCCGCGGACTCAACTACAACCGTCATCCCGTCGTCAAGAAGCCGGGCGGACGCGGGATCGTATGTAGTCGGAACGGTTGCCATTCCGCGGGCATGCCCTTGAACCTGGCTTTGAAACGTATAGAGCAGGTCTTCTCCTGTGGCGGCGGCCCCGTTGCTGAAAGTAATACCGTCTTTCAGCGTCATGGACAGGGATGTGCCGTCATTGACGATTTCAAAGTCGAGAATATTAGACTTTGGCTCGCCGGTCTCCGGGTCAATGTAAATCAGCATGTCGAATACCAGCGATTGGGCGGAGCCCGCGGTAGAGTCCTGTCCGTTGGAGAGCAGAGCGCCCCTGTTGTTGTCAAATGTGCCAATGTTGAGCCTGTCGATCATTCCGCCGGAAGCCGGCTCGTCGTCCGCGCCGCCGGCAGCCGGTGCTGTGCTTTCACTGCCGTCGGCGGGCGGGGCGCCGGAACTCACTTCCCCATTGCCGCACGCGGACAGCGAAAACGCCATAATAAGTACGAGTATCAGTGCAAGAATTCGCTTCATTTCCACATCTCCTTTTTTGGCACGTATTCCGTTTGCCAATATGATTTCGTAGTGCAGACCTGCTCAGCTCCACTTGCAACTAAAAAAAGAGATCACGCGCTTTCTGAATCGAGATTATTACATAATATTATATTTTAATTAGCTAAAATAGAGAAATATAATTATTTTATTATTATATAAATTATATTAATACATAATTTGTATTATTATATAAACATATTAATCTCCATAAAACGGCATATCCCATGATTGTCTCACGTAGGGTTTTCCAGTCCTCCTCTTTGGCGAGCCTCCTGAAGCGCCCGCCCCGGCTGCGGATATGGCGGTTCCAGCTTTAAACAGCAAAAGACGGCTTCCGGCTGATGCCGGTCGCCGTCTTTTGTTTTCAGGATGTGCCAGTGCGGGAGCAGTCTTATTTGGATGCCAGGCTGCCTGTGGCTGCCGCGGTCAGGTATGCGTTTATGAATCCGTCCAGATCCCCGTCCATTACGGCTGTGATATTGCCGTTTTCGTAGTTTGTCCTATGGTCCTTTACGAGAGTGTAGGGCATGAAGACATAGGAGCGTATCTGGCTGCCCCATTCTATCTTCATCTGCACGCCCTTAATGTCCTCAATGCGCTCTAAGTGTTCGCGCTCCTTAATTTCGGCCAGGCGCGCGCGCAGCATGCTTTTGCAGTTTTCGAGGTTCTGGAAGTGGCTGCGCTCGACCTGGCTCGATACCACGATCCCTGTCGGCAAATGCGTCAGGCGCACGGCGCTGGAGGTCTTGTTTACCTTCTGGCCACCCGCTCCCGAGGAGCGGAACACATCCATCTTGATGTCCTCGTCCCGAAGCTCTATCTCGCTCGTATCGGTTATCTCAGGCATTACTTCGACAGCCGCGAAGGAGGTATGCCGCCTGCCGGAGGCGTCAAAAGGCGAAACCCGGACCAGGCGGTGGACGCCGTGCTCGCTCTTGAGGTACCCGTAGGCGTTTTCGCCCTCGATCATTATGGACGCGGATTTAAGGCCGGCCTCCTCGCCGTCGAGATAGTCGAGTATCTTATACTTGTACCCGTGGCGCTCGGCCCACCTCGTGTACATGCGATATAGCATTTCGGCCCAGTCCTGGGCCTCCGTGCCGCCCGCCCCGGCGTGGAAGGTCAATATCGCGTTATTCGCGTCGTATTCTCCGGTAAACAGCGCGGAAATCCGCATTGTCTCTATGTCCTGCTCAAGCGAATTAAACTCGTCGCGCACCTCGGGCAAAAGGCTTAAGTCCTCCTCCTCGTTTGCTATCTCGACAAGCGCCGTAAGGTCATCGTGCCGGCTTACGAGCTTTGTATATGATTCGCATTTGCTTTTCAGCTTTTTTATCCTCTGCAGCACCTTTTGCGAGTTTTCAAGATCGGTCCAGAAACCGTCGGCGGCCGACTCTTCCTCAAGCCTTTTAAGCTCGGCCTCGGCGCCGCTGATATCCAGCGACTTACCCAGATCCGCAAGCGCCGGCTTCATATTGACAAGCTGCAGCTTGTATTCGTCAAATTCTATCACTGTCTCACGCTCCAGTCTGATGCAGTATAACATATTATAAAGTAAATTGTAAAGCGTCATGCGCCTGAATAATTGGCCATGCCTTCGGCCGGCGTTTTGTTTATTATCACCCATTGCGTGTAATTTGATTGGCTAATATTTTTGACGCCCTCGATTGACTTTTTTTTAACAGCTAAATATAATGTACTTTAACATAAAAATTCAGCCTATTTCAGAGAAAAGAGGGGAAAGCTCACATGAGCGAGCACAGAGTCTATAATTTTTCGGCCGGGCCTTCAATGCTCCCGCTGCCGGTGCTTGAGCGCGCGGCTGCGGAAATGACTGATTATAACGGTACGGGCATGTCCGTGATGGAGATGAGCCACAGAAGCAAGATATATCTTGAGATTTTTGATTCAACAATGGACCTTTTCCGCAAGCTAATGTGCGTTCCGGACAATTATAAGGTCCTCTTTCTCCAGGGGGGCGCGACAACGCAGTTTGCCATGGTGCCCATGAATCTCATGTACCGCTCCGGCAAGGCCGACTACGCCGTCACGGGCAGCTTTGCCGGGAAGGCGCGGGACGAGGCTCAAAAATACGGCAAGGTAAACATAGCGTTTGACACAAAGCCGGCAGGACACAACCGCATACCCTCTCAGGAGGAGCTTGTTCTGGATCCCGAAGCCTCGTACTTCTACTACTGCGCCAACAACACTATATACGGCACAGAATGGCAGTATGTGCCCGAAACGGGGGACGTGCCCGTAGTCTGCGACATGTCGTCCGATATACTGTCCAGAGTCGTCGACGTTTCAAAATACGGCATAATTTTCGCGGGCGCCCAGAAAAACATGGCCGGAGCCGGGCTGACCGTCGTCATCATACGTGAGGACCTCGCGGGGCACGCCCTGCCCTATACGCCGGTCATGCTCGACTATGAAAAGATGATCAAGGGGGATTCGATGCACAACACTCCCCCGACATACAATATCTATATACTCGGCCTCGTGCTCAAATGGCTTGAGGAGCAGGGCGGCATAGCGGGCATGGAGAAGATTAAAAGCGCGAAGGCCAAGCTCCTCTATGACGTGCTTGATTCCTCCAAGCTGTACATACCGCACGCGCAGAAGGATTCCCGCTCGGATATGAACGTCACCTTCCGCACAGGAAGCGAGGAGCTCGATGACAAATTCGTCAAGGAGGCGGCGGCGCAGGGACTTGTAAACCTGAAAGGGCACCGCTCCACCGGAGGCATGCGCGCCTCAATATACAACGCTATGCCTATCGAAGGCGTCGAAAAGCTTGCGGCCTTTATGCGCGATTTTGAAGCAAGGCACATTTAAGGGGGTAATACTGATGATGAATATACTGACGCTAAATAAGATTTCAGAGAAGGGCTTGGCCCGGCTCGATAAATCCGTCTTCACAGTATCCGACAAAGCGGAAAACCCCGACGGCATTCTGGTGCGCAGCGCGGATATGAAAAGCTACGTCTTCCCGGAGAACTTAAGGGCGATTGCCCGGGCGGGCGCGGGCACGAACAATATACCAGTCGACCGCTGCTCCGAAGCCGGAATCGTCGTCTTCAATACGCCCGGCGCCAACGCAAACGCAGTCAAGGAGCTTGCGATAGGCGCGCTCATACTGTCCTCGCGCGACATCTTCGGCGGCATTAAATGGGCTTCCGAATTAAAAGACGGCGAGCTTACGGTTGAAAAGCAGGTCGAAAAGGGCAAATCGAGCTTCACAGGGCCGGAAATCGAGGGCAAAAACCTCGGAGTCATAGGCCTTGGGGCCGTCGGCGTGAAAGTCGCCAACGCCGCAGCCGACCTCGGAATGAACGTATACGGCTATGACCCGTATATCTCCGTGGATTCCGCCTGGAACATCAAGCGCAGCATCAAACACGCAAACGACCTGCGCACGATTTATGAAAACTGCGATTATATAACCATACACGTCCCCTACACGCCTGAGACTAAGCACATGATAAACGCCGACGCCATCAGCCATATGCGCGAGGGCGTGCGGATTATAAACCTCGCCCGCGGAGAGCTTGTAAACGACGACGATATACTTGACGGCATAGACCGCGGCCGCGTCGCCTGTTATGTGACGGACTTCCCGAATTCAAAGCTTGTAGGAAAGCCCTGCGTACTGTGCATCCCCCACCTCGGCGCTTCCACAGGTGAGTCGGAAGAGAACTGCGCCGCAATGGCGGCTGACGAGCTGGCCGATTACCTGCTTAACGGCAACATCAAGAATTCCGTAAACATGCCTACTGTCGAGCTCGACCGCTCAGGAAAGGTAAGGCTCTGCATAATCCACCGCAACCTTCCGAATATCCTGTCGAGCATTTTGAGCGTCATATCCAGTCTGGGCCTCAATATCGAGAATCTGACGAACAAATCCCGCGGAGACTACGCATACTCCATCATAGACTTAAACGACAACGTCAGCGGCGAAGCGCTCGAGACCATAAACTCGCTTGAAAACATCCTCCGCGTCCGCGTATTATAAGCCTTTTTCACGAGAGCGCGCCCCGAACTAAGGGCGCGCTTTTAGCTTGGGTTTAACGCGGCTGCCCCAGGGGAGAAAACGTTTCCATCTAAGGAAACTTTTATATCCGTTTTACGTCTATTAGAAATTGGCTGAACATTTCCCGTCTGTTTCCGAAATGTATTTAAAAATATACTATTTCTGCATTGTATTATCTGTATTAAATGTTATAATACAGACAAAGAAAATCCGGGAGGAAGACCGTTATGGATGAAAATCTGGCCACAATAGCAGCACCGGAAACGGTGCAGGCGGAGCCCGCACCCGCGCCGAAGCCTCAGAAAAAAAGGCGCCGCCGCAAAAAGACTGTCCGCCGCATCATAACCCTCGTCATCGCGCTTGCCGTCGTCGGGGGGATAGTTTTCGGTATGCTCAAGCTTTTCGCGGAGCCCGACGCCTCTACGACGGCGCTTACCGAGTTTACATACCGGGGCTCTATTCAGTCGAAGGTGGAGGGCTACGGCCTGACCACGCCTAAGGACAGCGCGGCGGTCGCCGCGGTTGTGTCCGGGCTTTGCGAGGCCGTATA
>JBMNQI010000019.1:0-34383 GCA_050944055.1 Oscillospiraceae bacterium
TTTACAGGAGCTAGGAAAAGGTGCTGGGAATATGGAATTGGAAGCGCTGAAGCTGATTAAAGGTATACTGCGCAGGTGGCCGGTTGTCATAGCGGCGGCCGTGATCTGCGCCCTGTCTGTTTTTATTGTTTCAAATAACTTCCTCACACCGCTCTACGAATCGTATGTCACCATGTACATCGAGAATACGAGGGATTACGACGGCTATATATCCTCGGGGGATTTGGCCTCGTCTCAGGATCTTCTGGACACATATGTGGTGCTGCTCAACAGCAATTCCGTACTTGAAAAAGTGATCGAAAAATCCGGCCTCGACATTTCCGCCGGCGAGCTTGAAGGCATGATCGACGAGTCGGCGGTCAACAATACTCAGGTGCTTCGGGTGGCGGTACGCAGCGAAGACCCGGCCGTGGCGCTGAAGCTTGCGCAGTCCATAGGCGAGGTTGTGCCCTCGGAGATAATACGCATAGTAAAAGCGGGGAATGTCGAGATAGTCGATAAAGCACAGCTGCCGTATGAGCCGTTCTTCCCGAATGTGGCCTCTCTTACATTCTTCGGCGCTGTGGCCGGTTTCTTTCTTTCATGCCTCGGAATCGCGCTGAAAGATATTCTGGACACGCGAATCAAATCTGAAGAGGATATAGTTCAGAGCACATCACTGCCCGTAATAGGATTAATCCCCATATTTGAGACGGGCCGGAAATTCGGGAGAAATTGATGGCAAAGAAAAGGATCAAAGCTGTGCTGACGGACAACGCCGCGGCCGTCGTAAGCGAGGCATACAGAAACGTCAGGACCAATCTGTTGTTTTTACTTTCCAGCAAAGGGTATAAGAGCGTATTATTCTCAAGCTCTTTGCCTTCCGACGGGAAGTCGACTACATGCGCGAATTTTGCCCTATCCTTCGCGCAAACCGGAAAAAGAGTCATAATTGTTGACGCCGACCTTCGAAGCCCGACCATACACAGCCTCATACCGGTCAAGCACAGCCCGGGCCTGAGCGACGTTCTGGCAGGCTTTTCAGATCTCGGTTCCTGCATTAAGCCCACGCCTTATGAAAATCTCGAGATTCTGCCGGCCGGGACAATACCTCCGAATCCCTCCGAAATGCTGCTGTCTGAAGAGTATTCAAGGCTTATGCGCAGACTGTCCGAAAAATTCGATATTATTTTCATAGACACGCCGCCTGTAAGCTTATTTACTGACGCGATTTCCATTTCCCGGCAGGCCGACGGCGTGGTTCTGATAACGAGCTACGCCAGGACTAAGAAGGAAAGTTTGGTCAGGACTGTGGAAAAATTCAGGAAGGTTGAGGCAAATTTGCTGGGAATCATAGTCAACCGTATAAAACTAAAAAAATACTACGAGCAGGTCGGGTCCAAGATCGAGAGCCGGTACCTCAAGCATTACGAGTATCAAAAAAGATAGGATTATTAAATAACGGCTGGAGCGGTTTATGATTTATGATCTGCATTCCCATATCCTGCCCGGCGTTGATCATGGCAGCATAAACCTGGAATGCTCAAAGCAGCTGCTGCAAAAAGCATCCGAGGCGGGAATCGGCACAATCGTAGCGACGCCGCATTTTTATATGGATATTGATTCGGCGGATGAATTTCTCCATCGGCGTGACCGCGCGTACGCTCAGCTGCGCGGCTTTGCCGGCAATATAAGGATAATTAAGGCCGCCGAAGTGGCGTTAATGCCGGGTATTGAGGACCTGCCGGAGCTTTCGAGGATGTGCGTCGGAGACACAAAATACATAATGCTGGAGATGCCTTCTGATATCTGGAACGACTGGGTGTTCAACGCGATATATGTAATTCGGGCAAGGCGCGGGCTGATACCCGTCATCGCCCATATTGACAGGTATAACGAGGCGCCGCTTAGCCGACTGCTGGATATGGGCCTTATCACACAGGTGAACGCGGAGGCCCTGCTGCCCCTGAGAAGCCGCACGAAGATGCTCAGGCTGTTCTCATCCGGGCTTTCACATGTGCTCGGCAGCGACGTCCACAGGAATACTGACGCATATGACAAATTCTCAAGGGCGCTTAAGATTCTGGGGAGGGACCGGAGCCGCAGGCTGATGAAAAACGCTCAAACCATTTTAAGCGGCGGGGAGATAGCCCGGTAGCGCCGGAAGGGCTTTAGGATGAAGGCTTTGATTGCAACTGACACAAGAATTTACAATGTGAGCGGTCAGTATTACGCGGACAACGCTTTTGTCCCGATACTCGAAAGATACTGCGCCGGGTTTAATAACCTCGCGCTTTGCGCGAGGATATATAAAATATCGTCCCCGCCGGAATTCTGCCGGGAAATTACCGGCCTTGCCGTGAGCTATGTAGGCTTTAACCGGCTCCTGGACGCGCTTTCATATAAAGGCAGGAAAGAGATAAGAAAAGCAGTACGCAGCTGCGACCTCGTTATTGCCAGAGTTCCGTCCGTCATCGCATACCAGGCGGCAAACGCGGCAAGAAGCCAAAAAAAGCCGTATCTGGCGGAAGCGATGGCCTGCGCGTGGGACGGGTACTTAAACCATAGCCTTATAGGAAAACTAGCGGCCCCGTATATGTTCCTGAAAATGAGGTGCGTTGTATATAACGCCGATTTTGCAACGTACGTGACGGAAAGCTTCCTGCAAAAGCGTTATCCGTGCAAAAACCGCAGTACCGGCGTATCAAATGTTAAAATTGAAGAAATGGAAGAAGACGCGCTGAAAAAACGTATGGAAAAAATCGGGCGCATGGAGCGCGATAATATAAATCTGATGACCGCGGGCGGAGTAAACGTCAGGGCAAAGGGCCAGCAATATGTTATACGCGCAATTAAACGCCTCGCGGCGGAGGGCATAAATGTTACTTATTGCCTGGCGGGAAAGGGCGACCAGTCATATCTGAGGAAATTGGCCTCCAGACAGGGCGTTTCGGACAACGTCGTGTTTCTGGGCGGCGTTTCGCGCGGCAGAGTGTTTGAGCTTCTGGATTTAACGGACATTTATATACAGCCCAGCAAACAGGAGGGCCTGCCGCGCGCCGTAATTGAGGCGATGAGCAGGGGCTGCCCCGTGCTCGGCGCCAATACGGGCGGCATACCGGAGCTTTTGCAGAAGGAATGCATTTTCAAAAGAGGCTCCGTCAATTCGGTTGTCGCGGCCGTAAAGAGCATGCTTCGGAGCGATATGGCGAAATACGCGTCGGAGAATTTTGAAAATGCAAAGAAATACCGGGAATCCATTCTCAACGAGAAGAGGACGGGCTACTATGCCTATGTTTCGGACAAGTGCCGCGAGCGGGCGGAGGCGCGGGAGGTCTGAATGATAAGAGTTTTGCACGTATTATCCTCTCTTGAGGCCGGAGGCGGCGTGCAGCAGATGCTGTACAACTACTACGGACATATGGACAGGGATTCGATACGGTTTGATTTTATTGTGCACGGCGAAAAAACAGGGAAACTTGAAAAAGCGTTCGAGGTATGGGGCTGCAGAATCTTTCATGTCACTGCGAAAAAGAAATCCTTAAGGCGGAACCTGAAGGATTTAGAGCAAGTGGTCAAATCCGGGAACTATGACATTATGCACTGCCATCAGGGACTAAAAGGCTTCTTCGCGCTGCGCATAGCGAAAAAACACGGCATTGCTATCAGGCTGTCCCACAGCCATCAGGGCCCTCAATCGGAAAACGTTGCGTTAAGTCTTATAAACATAATTTTCAGGCTGCTGCTAAAGCATTACGCCACGCATTGGCTGGCCTGCTCTGAGCATGCGGGCAAATGGGCCTACGGGAAAAATGCTATGAAAAGCGAGAAATTCAGGCTGTTTCACAACGCTGTTGAGCTTGAAAAATTCTCGTTTTCGGAAAGCGTGCGCAAAGAGGTAAGAGAAGAGCTGGGTCTGGCAGATAAGCTGGTCATAGGAAGCATCGCGCGTTTTGTTCATTTAAAGAACCATAAATTTTTAATCACGGTTTTTAACGAAGTTTACCGCAGGGAAAAAGATGCGGTTCTTTTATTAATAGGCGGCGGGGAACTGGAAAGCGAATTAAGGCGACAGGTCGAAGACCTCGGTTTGACTCGGGCAGTAAGGTTTTTGGGCCTGAGAGACGACGTCCCCCGGCTGATGCAGGCATTCGACCTTTTTATTACGACATCGCATTCGGAGGGCCTGTCCATGGTTCTGGCAGAGGCCCAGGCGGCAGGGCTTAGCTCCCTGGCCGCGGACAGTATAACAAAGGAACTTAACGTTACGGGGCTTATAACTTATATCTCACTGGACGAAGAGGCGGATGTATGGGCGCGGGAGGCGCTGAGGCTGGCAAGGCATGGATGCCGGACGGATACTGCAGAGATAATCAGAACGGCAGGTTATGACATAAAACGCGAGGCCCCGGCCCTCGGCGGGTTTTATTGCGGCCTATTAAACGACGGTATGGAGTAAATATGCTGAAGTCGGTTATTGTTTATTCGGCCAGCTTTGCCTTTTCCATATTCTGCGGCCGGCTGTACCAGAAAAAAACCGGAAACGGCTCCGAAACGCAGATGCCGAGAATAAAGAAATACATGTGGCTGCTTCTTATTATCGCGGCGCCCGTTCTGATAAGCGCCGTGAGAGTAAACGTCGGCACGGATTATTATAACTACTACGTCAGGTTCCTGTGGAATCAGAGTGCCGGCCTTTTCGGGGCTTTAGCCAATACGGAGCCGCTCTATTCATTGCTTGACTTTATCGGGGGCAGAGTTTTCGGAGCGTTCTGGGGCAGCCTTTTGCTTTCCGCTTTTGTCATACACTGGTTCATAATCCTGACGCTTGACTATCATAAAAAAGACATATCAATACCGCTGAGCCTTTTTTTCTACTATACTCTTATATTTTCGGTAACCCTCAACGGCATAAGGCAGTCAATAGCTTTTTCGATAGTTTTCTACGCCTACAGGTATATAAGAGAAAAGAAGTTTCTTAAGTATTTTCTTTTTGTGCTTCTTGCGACGCTGTTCCATAACACATCCGTCATATGCCTGCTGTTCTATGTGTTCGCGGTGAGCGAAACGGAAAAATACGAGAGGGCGAAGTCAACCGTATTCTATTCAATCCTGCTGCTGTCCCCTATACTCGTAAGCCTTCTTGTGAGAGCGGCTTCCAATATCTCCTTCTTCAGCTCGTACTATACGGAGTACGGCATGGATTTCTCCAGTTTCAGGTTGGGAGTCTTGCTGGATATCGTCCCTCTTATCCTGCCCGTCCTTTTTTATCGCAGGTTTATACGCGATTCCGGATACGACAGTCTGTTCAATATCAGCCTGCTTATAATACCGTTAAAATTTGCCGGCTATATCAATATATTTATTAACAGGCTGGCCCTGTTTGTCGCAACATTGTTTCCGCTTCTCATTTCTATGGTCATAGTAAAAAACCGCAATATCAAAGACAGACTGACAGTAACGCTGATTATGATACTCTATTTCCTGTTCTATTACGTTTATTACACGGTTTTAGGCGGGCAGGGAAATGCTTATCCCTACTCAAGCCTAATATTCTGAAGTCATGCGCGGGAAATTGCCGCCGCGTTACCGTAATCGCATGAGGAGTCAGTTATGAACGAGACGATAAGCATAATAGTCCCCATATATAACTGCGGGGAATATTTGAGGGAATGCATTGATTCAATCATCGGCCAGACCTACGAGGACCTGGAGATCATACTTGTCGACGACGGCTCGACAGACCATAGCCCCGAGATATGCGACGAATACGCGAAAAGGGACGGCAGAATCAGAGTAATACACAAGCCCAACGGCGGAGTCTCGTCCGCAAGGAACGCGGGCATTATGGAGGCGGCCGGGCGCTATATACAGTTTGTCGACGGCGACGATTATATTGAGAGAAATATGTCCCAAATCCTCGCGGAAAGCATCAGGGGATTTGATATAGCCATATGCGGCTACAAAATGCTCACCGGGGGGAAGACAATACATTACAGCTTCGCAAATAAACAGTATGAAACGCCGGCGCAGCTGTCCGACGATCTTGAGCGCCTGCTTGAAACCAATCATCTCCACGCCAGCTGGAATAAGCTTTTTCGCAGGGAGCTTATTAGAAATTCTTACAACGAAAAAATGGACATGGGCGAGGACATAGATTTCTGCCTCAACTACCTTTCCGGCTGCAAGAGAATAAATATTATTGCCGACTGCCTGTACAATTACCGGAAGATGGAAAACTCGCTTACCACAAAATACAGGGACGACTACTACGAAATTGAAAAAAAACTGTACCGGCTTGTTGACAGATTCTGCCGGGAGAATATAAAAGACGAATTCTGCGAACAGGCGTCATCTTTTTTCGTAAAAAACACGTACTACATATTTCAGAAAATAATAAGGCAGCAGAAAACTTTTGATAAGAGCAGGGGAAAAATACAGGCCATACTGGACGACGGTGTATTTAAAAGCGTAATTAACAGGCTCAGTATACGCGGCCTAAAATACTCTCCCGTTATAGCTATGGCCCGGCGCAGGAACGTAAAGGCCATATTCTTCTTTTTTAAACTCAAAACGGCTTTAATTAAGCTCCGGTAATAGATATGGATGCGAAAATTTCAGTTATTGTGCCGGTTTACAACAGCGCAAAATACCTGCCCAGGTGCATAGAGAGCATAATAGACCAGAGCTATAGAAATTTAGAGATATTGCTTGTAAACGACGGCTCAATTGATGATTCTCTTTCGGTGTGCAATGACTACGCCAAAAAAGACTGCAGGATAGTCGTGATAGACAAGGAAAACGGGGGAGTCGCATCCGCCAGAAACCGCGCTCTTGACGTTGCAACAGGGGATTACATAGGCTTTGTCGACAGCGACGATTATATCCGCGGGGAAATGTACGAGAATCTCCTGAAGGCCATCACTGCAAAAGGCGCCGATATCGCCGAGTGCGGCTACTGCATACTCGACGCGTCTGGCAATATTATCTCCAGGAGCAGATTCAGGGACGGCGTAGTCTCAGGGAGCTATCAGTGCTCATTTGATTTCGTAACGGAAACAAATGCGGCCGATTTTATCTGGAACAAGCTGTTTAGGCGGTCTATGTTCGATAACGTGAGATTCCCCGATCTAAGCTACAGCGAAGATTATATTGTAAATATAATAACATCATATATGTGCCGAAAGAAGGCCGTCGTCAGCGGGCATTATTACTTCTATTTTAAAAATGAGAACAGCAAGACAAGCAGCGCTTTCAGGCTCGCCAAAATGGAAACCGTCAAGGCAGGGAAGCAGGCTTATTATTATCATAAAAGCAGGTATGAAAAGCTATGCAAATACATATCCGTCTATATCTGCAGGCACATACTGTTTTGTTATAACGGCCTGAAAAAATCCAAAATTAAAAACAGGCGGGCGCATATAAGGGAAATACTAAGGGACTACCGCGAGTTTTACCCGGCCATTTCAAGGGACGTATATGAAATCGAGAGGTTCAGACGCCTGCGCAGGCATCTTGTGCTGTTTAGACTCTGCCCGCCGCTTTATAACATATTGCTCAATATATATAACGCGATTAACAGAACTTAACTTAGGCAGTTTTTTAATCAGTAAAACTATCGGACTGGGCAGGTTAAATGGATGTATCTGAAAAGAGGCATAAAAAATATATTATTCGGTTTTCTGAGCCAGGCTGTTTCAATTATTCTCGGCGTGGTTTTGCCGAGGCTTTTTATAACTTCCTTAGGCTCTGAAACAAACGGCCTTATAGCGTCCGTCAGCCAGGTATTTGTCTATATAGGGCTGTTCGAGGCCGGCGTTGGAACCGCCAGTTTAGTCGCGCTCTACGGCCCTGTTGCGGCGGGGGACAAGTACGCCATTAACGGGATTTTGTCGGCTGCAAACTGCTGCTATAAAAAGAGCGGGCTCTGGTACCTCGGCGCTATTTTGGTTTTCGCCGCCGTATACCCGCTCATTATACCGTCGGACATAAGCAAAACGGCAATCGCCGTTGTTATCCTGCTGACCGGCATACCCGGAATGCTCAGCTTCTTCCTGCAGGAGAAGTACTGCCTGCTTCTCCGGGCGGAAGGCAAGGAATACATAATTACAAACCTGGCCATATTAGTAAATATATTAACCAATATTTCAAGAATAGTCCTCCTGAAAAACGGATTTGACATTATAGCCGTCCAGTCGGCCTACACATTGTTCAACCTGGTGCAAATATTCTGCATACAAGTTTACATAAAAAAGAAGTACGGCTGGATAGACATAAAGACCGAGCCGGACATGAGGGCCGTTTCAAGTAAAGGATCTGTGCTTGTCCACAATATATCTTTCTTGGTATTTAACAATACGGATATAATTATATTATCGGTTTTCTGTGATCTTAAGCTCGTAAGCGTATATACCGTGTATTCGCTGCTGTTCAATGTGGTAAAATATGCGCTCGAGTCCGTGCTGAAAGGCTTCAACTTCAGCCTGGGGCAGGTATTCAATACGGACAGAGACAAATACCTGAAAATGAACGACGCGTTTGAAACGTACTATATGGCCCTGGTCTTCGCGCTTTGCGGAATCTCGTTTGTTTTTATACTGCCTTTCCTGCAACTTTATACATCCGGCGTTACGGATATTAATTATATCGACAGGTTCCTGCCATACCTGTTCGTATCCGTTTTCCTCCTGACGAACGCAAGGGCGGCGCCTAACATGGCGATAAGCTTCGCGGGCCATTTCAGACAGACGAAATGGAGGTCGATACTGGAATCGGGCATAAATCTTTGCATATCGCTTGTGCTTGTATATTTCATAGGCATACACGGAGTCCTCATAGGAACGGCCGCGGCTCTGTTATACAGGACTAACGATATGATAATATATGCCAGCAGGAAAATCTGGGGCAGGAGTCCCTGGATAACCTACAGGAGGTGCCTTGTGAACCTGTTTCTGCTTATAATACTGGTTATTATTTCAAAGCTCATTCCCATGGATACGGGCTCCTACGTCAAAATCGGCTTATGGGCGGCTGTTTTTTGCATTGCAGCAATACCTGTTTTCTTTGCGGTCAATCTAATTTTTGAAAAAGAGGTGCGTATAAGCTCCGCCGCGTTTATTAAGCACTTTTTTTTCAAAAAGATCAGGTCTGGATAATTGCTAAAAATACTTGATATTTGTCAATTTCTGTGCTAATATTTTCCAAGAAAGAAAATAGTGCGTATTTTACGATAATAGCAAACCGGCCGAAAGGCCGGGACGCAAAGCTACAGGGTCTTGCCGCGCAAGCGGTTGACAGCCAGCTGCCGAATAAAGCGCGAGGGTACTATCCCGAGCCGAAACGGTCTTGCGTTAGGTGCGGGATTTTCTGTATTTTCGCCGTATTTTCACCGAAAAGGCAAACCGGCCGAAAGGCCGGGACGCAAAGCTACAGGGTCTTACCGCGCAAGCGGTTGACAGCCAGCTGCCGAAGGAGATACATTTATGAAAAAGCGAATCTGCTTTCTTTTATGCTTTCTGTTGGCATTGCAGGTACTCAGCGCAGGCGCGTTGGCCGCGGATACAGCGAGCGTTCTGGAATTCGGAGCCGTGGGAGACGGCTTGACAGACGACACGGTGTCAATACAGAAGGCTCTTGATTCCTCCGATAACGTCTGCATACCCGACGGTATCTATCTCATTGACGCCGATAAATCCCTGCAAATCAGGTCCAACCAGAAGCTTACGATGAGCGAGAACGCGGTCTTGAAGGCTATACCCACGTCAAGCGGAAGGTCGGCGGTAATCAATGTGTCCGGAGCCAGCAGCGTTACAATAACCGGCGGGCAGATTATCGGGGAGCGCGACGGGCATCTGGGCAATTCCGGCGAGCGGGGAATGGGTATACAGATAGTTTACGGCTCAAAAGACGTCACGATCAGCAACGTGAAAATAAGCGGCTGCTGGGGCGACGGCCTCTATATTGGAAGCCCGACGGGGGCGGCGGATACTGCCGTAAGCAATATCACGATAAGAAACGTGGTTTCGGAAAACAACAGGCGCCAGGGCCTCTCGATTACGAACGCGTCATACGTGACGATTGAAAACAGCGAGTTTCGCAATACAAAAGGAATTGCCCCGGGAGCCGGCATAGACATAGAGCCCAACCTGGGCCAGGCGGTCGAATACATAAATATCGTCAATACGCGCTGCTCGGGCAACGCAGGCTCCGGAATTCTTCTGGCGGGCTATAAAGAGACTGTGAGAAACGTTTCGGTGATTGGCTGCGACTGCAGCTATAACGGAAGCAACGGTATCTATGCTTTCAACGCAAGCAACATAAACATAAGCGGCGGAAGCTTGGCCGGCAACGAATACGGTTTCCAAATAGAACGGGATGTTTCAAACGTAAATATCTCCGGCATGGACATTTACGGCAATTACGGCTACGGCATAGCCATATATGGCAACAGGCAGATAAGAGGCATAGGGAACATAACCATTCAGGATACCAGGGTATTCAATAACTATTATATAGGCGCGATTGTCGATAACCGCGATATGAGCGGCTATGTCTCAGACGTCTCGTTTATCGGCTGCAGCTTCTATGACGACCAGGCGAAACGAACCCAGAAGTACGGGCTTGAGGCGGGAACCGAAGGAATAGTCGATGTAAGGCTTTCAGACGACTGCGTTTTCAGTGGAAATACCTCGGGGCCGTATAAGGGGAAAGTTTCGACCTTCGTTAAATGTCGCTAGACCGCTTCCTGTAATAAGCCCCGGTAAGGCGCTAATCTCGCCTGACCGGGGCTTTTTTATGCCGCCATTGCTTGCTGTCTGTGAAAAGTTCTGATTATCAAGCACAACGGCTCGTTTATGCCTGCGCCGGCCTCCAGCAGAAAGCGGATGATCTCCTGCACTAATATTTCTGAAACCACGCGTGTATCAATTCTTTTATGAATGGAACCATTCTTCATTACGATTATACAAATTTAAAACTGTTTGTTACAATGGTAATCAGAATAATAATGGAGGTAACCAAATGAACAAATACCCTCATCTCTTTTCACCTATACAGATTGGCACGCTTACGCTGCGTAACCGCATAGCGCTTGCGCCGATGTCGTTTACCGTCCAGAACTTTGACCGCGGATTCTGCAAAGAGAATATCATGATGGTCGAGAGCATTGCCAAGGGCGGCGCGGCGCTTATAACGCTGGGTGAGACGGTTGTCGGCCTTAAAACTGGCAAAACACACGACGATATGATAATGCTTGGAGAAAAGGGTATTGAGCGCAGCCTTTTTCTGATTGCCGAGGCCTGTCATCGCCATGGTGCGGCCATCTCTATTGAGATAAGTCACGGAGGATTATTCTCGCCTCCTCATATGAATAACGGAAAGCTCCCGTATGCGCCCAGCTCATTTAAGAACGACTATGGATTCAACCGAGGCAATACGGAAGAAGTTATACCGATGACGGTCGATATGATGAATGAGGTGGCAGACAGCTTCGCCGACGGCGTGGAGAAGCTTAAGGCCGCGGGCTTCGATATGGCACAGGTACATATGGGCCATGGTTGGCTGCTGCATCAATTCCTCTCCCCGATATTTAACCGCCGCAACGATGAGTACGGCGGCAGCCTTGAAAACCGAATGCGTTTCCCGCTCATGGTAATAGACCGCATCCGCGAACGTGTCGGCCGCAGTTTTCCGCTTGATGTACGGATTTCAGGATCAGAGGTGCTCGAAGGCGGGCTCGATATCGCGGAAGTCGTTCAGATAGCTAAGTACCTTGAAGACAAGGTGGATTTGATTAGCGTGTCCTGCGGTGGCGTTTTCCACGACAGGCTTGCTGAACGCATGTCGCCGTCAATATTTATGCCTCGGGGCATAAACGTCTATCTCGCGGAGGAGGTCAAGAAGAACTTAAAAATCCCCGTCTCCACTGTCGGAGCTCTGGCCGACCCCGAAATGATGGAGGAGATTATCGCCTCCGGCCGCGCGGACGTCTGCAATATGGCCCGCGCTTTGATGGCCGACCCTGAGCTTCCGATAAAGGCAAAGGCGGGCCGTGACGAGGATATACGCCACTGCCTGCGCTGCTCCGTATGCCAGCACAGCATTTCCCGCTCTCCGGAACGCCTCGCGCGATGCGCAATCAACCCAATGCTTGGGCATGAGGATATGCACATTGACCCCAAAATTCCCGCCCACATAAGCCGCAATTTAGTTATCATCGGCGGGGGTCCTGCCGGCATGGAGGCGGCGCTGACGGCTTCCTCCCGCGGCCATAAGGTAACGCTGTTTGAAAAGAATGACCACCTGGGCGGCGCGCTTAATTTCAGCGAATACGTCCCGTTTAAAAGCGATGTAAAAATATATAAGGACCGCCAGGCCAATAAGGTTCTTAATGACCCTAATATAAAGTTTCTCCTGGGGACCGAGGCTACTGCCGAGGCTGTCGCCGCTCTTAACCCCGACGCAGTATTCGCCGCAATTGGCGCCACGCCTATTATCCCTTCAATCCCGGGAATTAACGGCGAAAATGTCATGATCGGGGCAAACATATACGGCCACGAAAATGAAATTGGCGAGAGTGTCGCAATCATAGGCGGCGGGCTCATTGGCTGCGAGACTGCAGTTTACCTTGCTGATCTCGGCAGGAAGGTCACAGTTGTCGAAATGATGGGAAAAATTGCTCCGGACGCCTCCCAGGCCCACCACAACGCGCTAAGCCATCAGATAAGTCTCAAGGCGGACGCTCTGCACTTAAATACCGTCTGCAAAGAGATCACTCCCGAGGGTTTAGTTTGCGAGAAGGACGGAAACAGATTCGAAGTTAAGGCCGATACTGTGATCGTAGCAGTCGGCATGAAGGCGCTTACAGCCAAAGCCCTTAGTTTTGAAGGCGACGTTTCATTCTTCCGCCTGATTGGAGACTGCCGCAAACCCGGCAAAATACTTACCGCCACGCAAGAGGGCTTTTTCGCCGCTTTGGATTTATAGGGCATGGCCGTACTTAAATGAAAAAAGATTTTAGCAGGATTGTTAAACATCTTGGATAGTCCGGACGCAAGAACTACCGGCGGCTAAGAGTAGCGATTGCCTGAACTTTATAACTTGAGTTACCTTATACTTGCAGGGATAGGCACTTCGGGTGAAATGTTGTGAGAAAAAGCCATTTAACCGATATGCTCTATCCCTGCGCCTTTTCTTCTATTGTACAAGATGAATCGCCGTCCGCGCTGATTGAATTTTCTAGCATTTTGTCATAATATAATGTATAATAAGGAGGCAGGAGGTGGGTAATTTGGACATAAGACTGCTTTCTCATTTTTTGGTGGTCGCAAAGTACAAGAACATCACACGCGCGGCCGAGGCACTGTATCTCACCCAGCCCACCCTGTCAAAGCAAATCACAACTCTTGAAGAGCAATTAGGCGTCAAGCTGTTGGAGCGCAATAATCGCTTTGTTGAACTTACAGAGGCGGGCCTGGTCCTGTACGATTCGGGGACGCAGCTTATGCAGCAGATCGAGGAAATTGAATCCAAGGCCCGCGTAACTGCCGCCGGGCGCGGCCGCAGCCTTATCATTTTTTCTGAAAACCTGGACAACAACAAGATTGTGGATGTGTTCCGAAAATTCAAGGTGGAAAACCCGTGGCTTGAGGTCAGTCTGCGTCATACGCAGTTTGAAAATATTATGGAGGAGCTAAACGCGTCAAGTATCGACGCGGCTTTTATACGTTCCTTCGAGGCCGAGAATCTTCAGCATTATTCGCGTTACCATGTATACCGTGTTTACAAGACCAGGATGATAGTTGCAATGAGCAAGAACCACAAGTTCGCTCACCGCAGCTCAATTCGGCTCAATGAGCTTAATGGAGAAAGGCTCGTTTACAAGGACCACCTCAAACATATTAACAGCAGCTTCTGGAAAAGCCTCATCGGACGTTCCGGCACTGTGCCGCTGGAAACGCTTCCATCAACTAACGACGATATGGTCTTTTCCATACAGGTCGGAGACTGTATATCATTTGTGGACAAGTATGCCGCAAAACATTTTTCTGAGTTCACAGGATGTGTGCTAGTCGATATTGAGGACGATGATACGGAGTTCTATATTTATCTCCTCGCCGAAAAGCAGAATTATAATTCCGCGCTGACACGTTTTATCAAAGCGATAACGGAGGCCTTCCCCGAGGCGACGCAGCTTCAATAATTCGTATTGAGGCGAGAAGCGGCCGCGACGTTTTATTAAATGAGAATATTCGTACTGTGTTGGAGACTTATCTCCGTCAGGCATAAATTGAAGGAGGGCTTTTCCGCCCTCCTTTAATTTATGCGTTTTCCTTGCTTTACACTAAGAAGAAAACCTTTATGTATTTTCAAAAGCCCTTGACGAGGCGGAGAGTGTCGTAGACAAAATGCATAGGCTTGGCATCAAAGAAGAGCAGATCGGTGATAAGCTTAAACTCTGCGTCCCAAAGGTTTTCGCATTCATAGCCGACTGTTCCCCTGGCGACGCTGTTACCATCGGATTTCGCCTCGTTGATCAGGTCGACAAGCGTAGCGTCTTCGGTGCAGGAAAAGACTCCAAACTTAGTCAGATCAAATTGCGGTTGCGCGATGATATAGTTGTTTGCCCCGATAGCCTGTCCGGGAGCGAAAGTCAGGAACACGCGGATATCAGGGTCGGTTGTCATTGCCTCCTCAGCTGCGGTATACGCAGCGTCAATGCTCAGACGTTCAATGACGTAAAAGGTAATCTTGGCTTTTTTATTGGCCTCGATGCCCTCGCGTATACTGTTGGTGCGCAGAGTGACGTCGTCATTGCGTTCATTGCCAAGCAGCGCGCAGTGGACTTCGCCCTCGCCGGCATCCGGATAGACCAGATCTATCCATTCGCTGGCCATTTGACCGCACTTGTTGCCCAGGTCCTTCTGGTCAAACGCATAAACGCCCGCGGCTTCGAACTTGGGGACCTGCCCCCAGAAACCAATGTAGGTGCCGCTATCCATCGCTTTCTTTGCGACGTCCTCAAACGAGGCGATGCTGCCGACGACACACTGAATATATGCGGCGCCCATAGTAACAAAGTTTTCAATCTGTCCTATTTCAACATTGGCGTCCTGAGAAGCGTCGCTGGTTCCCGTAATGAACCCGAGCGCTTCGATCGCGCTGCATAGTCCGTTGACGCGGCGCGTGACATCGTCTGCGCTAAACTCGTTAAGGCAGTAGGCAAAGAGGACTTCGCGTCCAGCAGCCAGCTTCTCCGCGACAAGCTCCCTGGGCTTGGCGGCGTCTAGGTCGGCTTCCGTTTTGTCATTATATGTCTTTGTGCCGTCGGGAGCGGTAACGATCTCAACCTCCAGCAGATCGCCTATTTTATATATCTCGGATTTGCTTGCCGGCTCCGGCGATTGACTGTTTGTTTCGGCTGGGGTCGGCTCCGGCGTGCCGGTTGCAGTTTCGGCAGGAGCGCTTTTCTTGCAGGAGACAAGAGAGAAAACAGTGATTATCATAATCACGGCCATTAGGATTGACAATGCTCTTTTCATTTTGTCCTCCTTGTTATAATCTTACTGGTGTTTTATACAACAGCGTTTTCTATATGGTATCTTATAATCTTTACTTTTGTTTGTACACTTCAAAACAGCGATAGTATCATTCGTGAAAAGAATCATTAATATATAAAAAAAGTTACAACTCTTTTGCTTTTATGCTATAATGAACCTAGATTTTTCAGAAAGGCGGAAAAATAATGAGCTGCTATCCCCATATGTTATCCCCCTTGACCATTAAGCGGACAACATTTAAAAACCGTGTGCTCGCTGCCCCGACGACGACAAGCCGCATCGTTGACCACGGGTACCCGACGCCTGAGGGAATTGACGTCTACGAGACGCGGGCACGCGGAGGTTTTGCTCAGGTAACGGTTACCGAAAGCTTTGTGGACAACGAGTTCGCCGCGCGCCACGAGCACGGGCTTAATATATACTCGAAGAACATGTCCACAATGCATGCCGAATCCATTCTTACGCTGACGGAAGCTATACGCGCTCACGGCGCCGTGGCGTCGATCCAGCTTAATCACGTCGGCGCGGTGAACCACCCGGACACCTGCATAGATCATCGCAACCCGATAGGGCCCTCGGCTTTTGTGCGACCGGACGGCGTCCAGGTGGACGAGATGGACGAAGAGATGATGCGCCGAGTCGCGGACAACTACGCCGAAACCGCGTGGAACTGCAAGGCGCTCGGCTTCGATATGGTTATGCTGCACGGCGGCCACGGTTGGCTGCTCAGCCAGTTTATATCGCCTCTGTCCAACCATCGTACGGACGAATACGGCGGCTCTATTGAAAACCGCGCGAAATTCCCCATTATGGTAATCGACCGCATACGCGAGGTTTGCGGGCCCGACTTTCTTATAGAGTACCGCGTATCGGGCGATGAGCGGGTCCCCGGCGGCATGGGAATCGAGGAGACGGCCGAATTCTGCAGGCTGATTGACAAGAAGGTTGACATAATTCATGTAACGGCCGGCATCTACCACCAGCATGTCGAGACGAAGGCCTTTTCCTCAATGTTCGACCCCCACGGCTGCAATCTGGATTTGGCCGCCGCTATCAAGGCGGTGGTGAGCGTTCCTGTCGTGGCCGTCGGCGGTTTCAACCACCCGCAGCAGATCGAGGACGCCATAGCGTCCGGCAAGTGTGATTTTGTGGCCCTGGGAAGGCAGCAGTTTGCCGACCCCGAGTTTGTAAATAAGACGATCGAAGGCCGCGTTGATGAAATCGCGCCCTGTCTGCGCTGCTCATGCTTCAACCCGCTGGCTTCCAATCCCGGGGAGAGGCCTGTGCCGACCCTGTGGCACTGCGCGGTAAACCCGTGGGCAAGCAGGGAGCTGCGCTGGAGAAACGCACCTAAGCCCCGCGCGCGCCGGCGCGTGCTTGTCGTGGGCGGCGGAGTATCTGGAATGTACGCGGCTCTTACGGCGGCCGAGAGAGGCCATGAGGTTATACTGGCCGAAAAGAGCGGCAGGCTCGGCGGCCTTCTCTGGTTCACCGACGTGGATGAGCATAAGGAATCGCTCCGCCGTTTCCGCGACAGCCTTGAGGCTCGCTGCAGGCATAACGGCGTTGATATAAGGCTGGGCTGTGAGGTAACAAAGGAGATAATAGAGGCGATTTCCCCCGACGCGGTTATCTGCGCCGTAGGCTCAAGACCGGCCGTACCTCCCATAAAGGGCATTGAAAAGGCCCTCCACGCGCTGGACGCTTACGCCGACCTTCGCAAAGTCGGCAAAAAGATTGTCATGATAGGCGGCGGGCTTATAGGCTGCGAGACCGGCTACTTCTTCGCCGACAACGGCCACAGCGTCCATATACTCGAAATGCGCGACGACCTGGCAATAGACGCGAACGATTCGCACCGCCGCGCGCTTCTTCCCAGGATGAAAAAGACAATGACCTGGGACTGCTCCGTCACGGTGGCCGAGGTCACGGACACGGGCGTTAAATTCCTGCGTGACGGCAAGGAATGCTTTGCCGAGGCCGACACAGTCATATACGCAACCGGCATGCGCTCCAACCAGGAGATTGTGGAGGCGCTGCGCGGCATCGTGCCCAAGTTCGTCGTAACGGGCGATGCTAAACAGTCAAGGCAGGTATCGCAGGCCACATACGAGGGCTTCTGCGCGGCGATGGACATAATCTGATCAGTATAAGCCCGGCTCCGCCGAACGAGCTAAACAAAATAAGAAAAAGAACCTGTCCAGCAACATCAGTTTGGGGGTATCTCAGAATGAGATACCCCCCGGTTTTTTTCAGATATAACTCCCCGTCTGCGCAGGGTAATTACAATAAAGCCTCTGTCAGAGATCCATTGCCGCGAAAAAGCCGTCCGACACAGCCGACTGTATCTTGCCCGCCTTCCTGCAGTCGCCTATTACGCGAAAATGAGTAACAGCCCCGGCAAATTTATACGCTTCGGCGGTCAGGGCGCGCATACCGGCTGCAATAATGACCGTATCTGCTTCTATCGTGAACTTTTCGCCGGCCCTTTCGCATACGATGCCAGTCCTGTTCACTTCCCGGCACAAGGTATTAAGGTACAGGGATATAAGCTTATCCTCAAGCTGATGGCTCAGCGCGTTATGATGCGCCTGCGAAGCGTCGGGGGCAAATTCGCCGAGCATTTCCACAAGAGATACTTTTTTGCCCATGTCGGCAAGATAGACTGCCGTCTCGCAGCCGACGAGGCCGCCGCCTACGATAACCACCGTTTCGCCTATCTCTTTCTCGCGCCCGTAAACTTCCGAACCAAAAATGGCATCGCCCAAGCCGGAAATCGGCGGGACGACCGGCGCCGCTCCCACGGCCGCGAATACCGCGTCCGGCCTCAAAGCCGCGACAGCCTCCGGCGTGGCGGCATTGCCAAGCAGGACATGTATATTGGGGTCGTTCAGGACGCGATTTGCCTGGCGGTCCTTATAGATTTTAACGTCTGCCTTGAAAGGCACGTAATCGCTGAAAGAAAGCGCGCCGCCCAGTCGATCCTCTTTTTCTAGCAGGATAACCTCGTGGCCGCGTGCTGAAGCAGTGAGCGCCGCCTCCATTCCTGCGGGCCCGCCGCCTATTATTACGAGTCTGCGCCTTACGTGAGCCGGGCTTTTCGGGTCCAGATGCATATCCTCATGCCCGAGAATAGGGTTAATAGAGCAGCGCGCAAGGCGTTCCGGAGCCGTCGTTATGCTGTGCTGGCATACAGAGCAGCGCAGGCAGTGGCGTATCTCGCCGACGCGCCCCTCCTTAGCCTTTATGGGCAGCTCGGGATCGGCCATCAGAGCGCGGCCCATATTGCATATGTCCGCGCGGCCGGCGGCGATTATGTCCTCCATCATTTCGGGTTCTGCCAAAGCCCCGACAGTGGAGACGGGGATTTTTACGTTCTTCTTGACCTCCTGCGCGAGATAGACGTTTATTCCGCGGCGCATGAATATTGACGGCGACATACGCTCGACGGCTCGGTCATCGTAGATTCCGCCGCAGGAGACGCTGATCATATTCACCCTGTCCTCAAGCAGTTTGGCTACCTCGACAACATCGTATATATCAAACCCGCCGTCTATTAGCTCCGTTCCCGATATGCGCACGTCGATCGGGAATGAGCTGCCAACGCGGCCGCGTATGCGGTCTATTACCATGAGCGGGAAACGGGCGCGGTTTTCAATACTGCCCCCATACTCGTCCTCGCGCTTATTAAACAGCGGCGAAAGGAACTCATGCAGCAGCCAGCCGTGGCCCATATGCACCTGAACCATGTCGAAGCCCGCGGCTTTCACCTTGGCGGCCCCGTCCGCGAAGCTGTCCGCCACCTCGTTCATCATATCGACCGTCATCGGCGTCACATCCTCGGTATCGCCGAAGGAGAAGTCGTATTTGACCCTACTGGGCGCGTAGGGGAGCTTGCCGGAATTAAACTTAGGCGACGCGAAATAACCGCCGTGGCTGAGCTCGATTGAAATAGCGGCCCCGTGGCGGTGGCAGGCCTCTGCTACGAGGAACAAGCTGCGCTCAACGCCTTTTTCACCGAGCATAATCATGTCCTCGTGCGACTTGCCGGTGCGCTGGCCTACTACAGTTTCTCCCAGAGTTATCAGCCCGGCGCCGCCCCTGGCCACGCTCTCTACCATCGCAATATTCTCTTTAGAAAACCCCCGGTCAAAATTCTGGACCGTAAAAGACATGGGTGCAAGCGCTATGCGGTTGCGAAGCGTCAGTGTTCCCACCTGAATCGGTGAAAAGAGATGAGGAAACTTGTTCATAGTAGCCCTCCGTAAATTATTAATGTGTAATATAATCCCGCGCTAAAGACGCGGGATTATCTGTCAGCGCGAGCCGGGTTAAACTGTGCTTCCCACCTGACTATTTGCCTAGATTTTCTTGATTTTATCCGCTTTTTCGCGGCCGAAAATCACCATGAGAAGAACGGCGGCGGCGTCCAGAGCCAGCGCGAGCACATTCGCGGAGACTACTCCGACAATAGTCAGATCCATGATTTCGCAAAACAGGTAAGCCAATAAGTATGTCGCCCCGGGCAAAAGCAATAAAACTATAAAATGCATCCACCAGCGTGAACGACGATACCAGACGGTTGCCATATAAGGCATCGCCGGCTGGAAAAGCAGCCCTATCGCGCCTATATTAAAGCATCTTATAGTCATGGAGTATAGACTGGAGGGAGGCAGCACGGGGCTTATGTACGCGCCTCCATGCAAAAGCGCATATATCAGCGTAGCGAACCCGACAACTGCGGACACGCCGAGGGTTATAACGGCGCTGAGCTTATAGGGGACCATTTTGCCGAAAAAGATAAGATAGAGGCCTCCGGCCCCGGCCAATATGAAAAGCGGAACTGAACACCAGCTGAGAACCAAATTAGCGAGGCTGAGAGCGTAGTACTCGTTTGATCCGATTATACCGCTTATGTAGCCTGTGATGACCGAAGCAGCGGCTGTCGCGATAAATAGTATGGCGGGCGGCAGCAGCAGCTTCCCGACATGCGCGCCTTCAAGCGCGGAGCCGTAAGGCCTGCGCCGGAAGCTCTTTATAAGCGTTATCCTCCCGATTACGCTTAAGAACAATACTATGAACGGGAAGGCAGTCGGCGTGAGCACGTTATCGCCTATTCCCTCGTATTCGCGGTATAATAGCGTGAACAGGATTGTGAACGCAATTATGATTAGCGACAGTACGATGGACGCGTTAAACCCGATGCGGCCGCAAACCTGAACGCCGCGGCGGTTCATAATAGTCGCCGTAATATAGAACGCGCATCCCAGTATCACAATCATCAGCAGGAAGCTGATAAGCTGCAGCATGGCCGATATGGCGTAGTCGGCAACTGTATCCGTCAGCAGTTTTTGCAGGGTGGGGGAAACTGCGCCTCTTAAGACCTGCATTTTGAAGGGCGTCAGGTCGGCTAATTCGGGAAAAGCGTCCGTCTGTATCCATGTTGTGAACAAAAGCGCTATGACCGCCAGGGAAAGGACCGCGCTGAGCCAGGGCATGAGCTTTTTGTAAAACGGCTCTTTCTGCTCTGCAGGTAATGCCTTGTCGGCGGGCTCCTGAACCGGGGCCTCGACTGGCGGGTATTCTTCAAATAAAGGCACGTCGTTAGGTACGGACGGCTCTGCCGATTCATAATCGCCCGAATACTCGGAAGCCTCCGGCGGCAAGTCCGGTTCCGTCGGATCGGAGCGGGCAAAGGCCGTTTCCCCGGCCTCATTTGCCACCTGCGTCTGAAAATCTTCAGCTTTTTCCAGCGGTTTTCCGCATTCAGTGCAGAATCGGGCTTCGTCAATGTTGATGGCGCCGCAGTTTTTGCAGGTCATATTAACACCCCGCTTTTTCTAAAATTAGGTAAGACCGATTATATAATACTTCCAAATAAAAGTCCATAATAAAAGCCATTATAAATGGTTGACATTATCCGCCCCTTATGCTACTATATTCAGGCGGCGAAAAACAAGCGCGAGTGGTGGAATTGGCAGACTCGCTAGATTCAGGTTCTAGTGTGCAATACGCACGTGCGGGTTCAAGTCCCGCCTCGCGCACCAAAAAGAAAGCCTTGAAACTCAATGGTTTCAGGGCTTTCTTGCGTTTTGATTTAATAGTATTATTTTACGCCGTCAAGGATTGCGCCGTACTTGCGAAGGATTTCCTGAACCTCAGAAACGTCTGCTTCGAGCTCACGAGGGGTGACTCCCTTGCGGACGCATACAGCAGCAGCAACACCTGCCGCCTGACCCCAAATGATGTTGTCGGGGAGGAGGTCGCGCTTGAAGTCCTGAGAAACGGAAACGAGCTTACCGGTGAGCAGCATTCCATCAATACCCTTGGGCACAAATGCTCTGTAGGGTATGTCATATGAGCCTTTGTCCTTTGGTGTGGTGAATCTGGTGGAGCTGGTGCTCATCGCTGTACCGGGGGTAGAGGCAGAGTGGAAAGGAGCGCCGGAAGATGTGGGCATTGCGCACTTTGCCATAACGTCGTCAAACTTTCTGCCCTCTGCCACATCGGAAGACTGCATCTGATAATCGCCGATCATGTGACGGCCTTCGCGGGTTCTCATACCGACAGTTATACGGGTAAGGTACGCATTTTCAAAACCGGGCAGGTACTTTCTGATTGCAGGAAGAGCAATCATTACCTGACGCCTGGTTTCCATTTCGCCCCAGGAATACTCAGTTATATCTGTAGTGTCGCAGTCGTAAGCCTGAGCAGTGTGCTGGAACACAGGCTGCAGGAAGCCACCCTGACGGACGGTGAAGAAATGTCCCAGGTCGCCGTATGGGTGCATGTCCCCGTTTTTAATGGCCTCCATGGTCAAGGCACTATAGTCAATCTGGTCCATAACGCCGTCACGAATCAGATCCAGAATAGATTCGCACTTCTCAAGAGCTTTTCTCCTGCGTTCAATCATTTCTGCATAGCGTTCAGGCGCTCTTCTCACAAAGTCGGGAACAATCTGGTCGGGATTTTCCTTAAAATATGCAGTGGTCTTTGCCCAGTCAACATTATCCATGATGAAGGTAATAGAAGGCGGGTCTATCTCTTCCACAGTACGGTCGATTTTGGTATAGGGAACACCTGCGATAGCAGCAATATCTCCCTCGCCTGTTGCTTCGATAATGACCTTACCCATGACAGCCATACGGCCGGAGGTGTTTTCTACTATAACGCCCTGTACCTCATTGCCCTCTTTCAGAACATCAACTGCCAGGGAGTGCAGGAGCAACTCAACGCCGGACTCGCGGCATTTTTCAAACAGCAGCAAACCACCCATGTCGATGTCCACGAAAGCAGGAGAGTTCCGGCAGCGGTTTTCAGGCTTGGGAAGATCAATTGCGCAGCCCATCTTGTAGAGATCGTTGTATAGCTCCATGGTGAAACCGCCAATGATCTGCTCACCGGAGTCATTGTACAGATGGTCAAATGCCCAGCCCGGAGGCCCAACCATATTCAGCATGCCCCCGAGACCGCCAAGAGTCTCAATTATAATTGTCTTGGCGCCTTCACGGGCAGCTGCAATAGCTGCAGCAGTACCGGAAGCACCGCCGCCAACAACAACTACATCATAGTAACCATAAATTCTCATTTTTTACCTCCAATATAATGTTTATACTATAATTTAAGCGTGCTTTGTGCCGCTATAGCATGATTAAAACTTGACGTTCCTCAGAAAACTCCAAGGACAATTCAGGCTGGCAGACCCGGTCGCCTGCTCTCGCATGGGATATCAACCAAACACTTTCCGCACCCTAAACGTGGCTTGTTAAAAACCCTGTTGTAGAAACTCTGCAGAGTATGGCATTGCAAGGCATCCTTATATCCATCGGGCTTAATTGCCTCATATGGACATTTTGGAACACATTTTCTGCATTTAAGGCAGTATTCAAAGCGATCGCTGTAATCTCGTTCATCGGGTTCCAGATCCATATTTGTGACAAGTGAAAGCAGTCTGCCGGCGCTTCCCTTTTCGGTTATAATACAATCATGTATGCCAAATGTGCCCAGGCCGCAAACAAATGCAACGTGGCGTATAGACCAGTTTGAATTAAATGGGGGAATGTCACCCTTGGCGTCGCGCTGAGAGTTTACAAAGCGTTCGTCCTGACAGGGCTGGACGGCTTTATAGCCCTCTGCAATAATAGCTTCTTTTAAGTGTGTACCAAGAGCATTGACCATACGCTGACCTTCTACGCGGCCGATTACCCACTCCAAAGAGGGCACCGGATATCCGCCTCGGTTGCTGTCTCTTATTTCCTTACTCAAAGGTAGGAATAGAGTGATTACACGTTTAGCATCCTCGAGCCAAAAGTTCGGCAGCTTAAACTGGGGGCCGACAACAGCGGGCGCCCGCAGGTCTTCAAACCAAGGATCATCCGCTCTGCCTATCTTCATAATGGGCTTATCTAGGAGACGCATGCCGATTAATCTTTCGTCTACGCCCCAATCTTCGCCGACAAAGTTTAGCGCAGAATTATCACAGAAATCCTCTGCAATTTTCAGAAGCTGGTGTTTATCCACTTTACTCAGCCCCTTTTCAAATTTACTCTGCCAGCTTGAACATGGCGAGCATTTCTTCTCTGCCGATGGGAATGTAGGATGGGGTTGCGAATTTGCCGTTGCGGCTGATATGGTCTGCCATCGCTTCGAAATCCGACGCGGGAATGTCAAGCTCGCGCATGGTCGTCGGCATACCCAGTGACCTGAAGAAAGCGATCATTTCTTCAATGCCCTTTGCTGCAATTTCTTCCTCCGTACCGTAATCCTCAGGCACATCCCACAGAACCTTTGCAAGTCTGGCAAATCGTTTAATGTCATATTTATAGACTAGCTTTGCCCAGGCAGGATACAGCACGCTCAGACCCGCGCCGTGAGCAACATGGTCATACATGCCCGAAAGTGTATTTTCTATGGGATGAACAGCGAACATTCTAATATGCCGCCCGCAGCCGGTCAGCCCGTTATGAGAAAGGGACGAGGCCCATAGCAGCGTAGCGCGAGCCTCATAATTATTAGGCTCCGCCATAGCTATAACTCCGGCACGCTTAATGGAAATTAAAACTGACTCGGCGATCCGGTCTGTAAGCTCAAACTCATCAACGTCATAGAAGTAGCGCTCAAAGGTATGCATCATACTGTCAACAATGCCGCATGCAGTCTGGAAAGGCGGGGTGCTGAAAGTAAGCTCCGGATTAAGGAAAGAAACTACAGGATATGATTTTGCATGGTGGGATGCCTGCTTTCGTCTGACCTCCGGATTGGAAATTACAAATCCCCACCCCATTTCGCTGCCTGTAGCCGCTAAGGTCGGAACTGCGCCGACAGGTATAATATCCTCCGGGGGTTCGGCTTGATGGGTCATAACCAGCCAGGGATCATTCTCGCATTTTGCAGCCATACCTATGGCTTTTGCAGAGTCGATGACGCTTCCGCCGCCTACTGCAAGTATGAAATCTACGCCTTTCTCGTTACAAATTTTTGCACTCTCCAAGACGAATCCCAGCTTAGGATTTGGTTCCACTCCGCCCCGAGTAAGGTAAGGCACCCCATTAGCCTCTAAATCGGCGGTAATTCTTCCAATAAGGCCACTACGCACAGCGCTGCCGCCGCCGTAGAGAACCATCACGTTTTTCAAATTAAGGGCTTTAAGCTCGCTGCCTACTTTTTTTTCGGCCCCAACGCCAAAATGAATTTTAGTTGGAGCATGAAACTCAAAATCGTACATCCGCATTACTCCTTTAACGATAATCTTTTGTTCTTTGGCCCTTCGGCCGTTATACATATGACTGCGAATCCAGCTGTACGTTTTTATGTGAACGTAAACTGATAGAAGCCGCTAGGTGCTACTCACCAATAAAAGCGTTCGCTGATACTAGCGCTGCCCTCAATTCACCGGTATCGACTTTGCGCGGAGAGACATTGCGATCAAGCGAAATAGCTGCCGCTGTTCCCGCAGCTTGTCCCATAACCACCGCAGGCCCCATGACCCTGGTCGATGACTGTGCTTCATGTGTACAACTAACAAAACGCCCTGCCATAAGCAGATTTTCAACACCGCGCGGCAGCAAAACTCGATATGGAATGGTGTAATACTCTCCGGCCGGCAGCCATTCAAAAATGCGCCCCTTAACAGGGTCCACAATTTCAAACGGCCAAGCACACGCGCCGATACCATCGTCAAATTTTGTGCAGGAAGAAATATCTTCCTTCTTGAGAATATAATCGCCGAAAACACGCCTGGACTCACGAATTCCAATCATTGGCGCAGTGTCTATTACATCCATATTCTCAAATCCAGGCACTTCTGCCCGCAAGAACCTGCGCAATTCTCGAACGATTCTCCTGCCGTCTATGGCGGCTTTTGTTAGGTGGAGGGGGTCTACGCAATTGGCAGGCCAGGGAATACCTGCCCAATTGACCCAGTATGCGCCGGGAATACATATCTCACGCGTTATAATCTGCGGCCTTGTCAGCTCATATTCGCCACTGCCGAACTTGCGTTTTATCGTTTCGTTCAGAACGTCGGCGGAAAAGTTGCCGACATTTACCATGTGAAATACCATATCACATGAAAGAAAATTCCCCGAACCGTCTCCCAGCTCAAATGGCACACCGGAAAGAGCGCAGACGTCACCGTCTCCCGTGCAGTCAATAACTCTTTTGGCTATTACTGCCTGGCGGCCGGCTTTGTTTTCAATTATGAGACCTTTGATAGAGTTTTCTTCCAAGATTGTATCCGTTACATGGGTATAATAAAGAACCTGAACACCGGCTTCCTCTGCCATACGGTCAAGTATCAGCTTGAGGATCTCCGGGTTGAATACAAAACTCTTCATGTCGGCAACGCCGTTGAGATCATAGAGGTTCCTGTGAATTTCGCCGCCGATACCCTGAACGATTTGTTTTTTCTCCGAATCACCATATGTAGTAAAGCCGCAGAAGCAGTTGACCATGCCGCTGGTGCCTGTTCCGCCCAGGCATCCAAAGGCCTCAATAAGAAGCGTTTTTGCTCCTGCGCGGGCTGCAGATATCGCGGCGCCGACGCCTGCCATTCCGCCGCCCACAACTGCAACATCCACATCAGCGAAAACCCTGGTATTTCTGGGCGGCTCTTTTATACAGTCACCGCTTCTGTCATAGGAGATAGGATTGTTTAAGTTGTTTACCATATAATTCCTCCGGCTGTGTTGGTCAGATGATACGACTCTGCTCAGGACGGTTTGTTGCTCTAAAGCAGAAGCCGGCATGCACTTAATCTTACACAGTTATGATGTCAAGGATTTACAGACTATGCTTCCACGTGAGCGCCTTTACGCTTAAGAAGGATGCGGACTAGGAACGCGACCGCAACAATTCCAACACCAAGCAGATCGGTTAAAAGACCGGGAATAAGCATACCAATACCCCCAGCTATGTATATTATTCGCTCAACGGTAGTCAGACTCCCCCAACGTTCAACATATAGGTGTCCAACGATACCGGCAGACAGAATAACGACGCCAATAATGCTTGTAACAGTTGCCTGTATAATCGCCAGAGGTTCTCCAATCATCACAAGAACTGGATTATAGATGAACATAAACGGTACAATATAAGTACATATTCCCAATCGCGTGGCATATAGGCCTGTCTTCATTGGGCTGCCGCCGGATATACTCGCAGCCACGTAGGCTGCAATACAAACAGGCGGCGTGATAAATGCGACAATGCCCCAATAAAGAATGAACATATGCGCAGCCATTACCGGAACGCCAAGTTCTATCATTGCGGGACCGACGAGCGCGGAAAGCGTTAGGTATATGGTTATGTTGCCCAAGCCCATGCCCATGATAAAGCAGCATACAGCAACGAGCAGAGCCAAAACCAGCAGGCGGCCGCCAGAAATCTGAACGAGACCCATTGCCAGACGCATACCGACACCAGTGGAGTTAAGAGCGCTCATAATTACGCAGGCCATACCGCAAGCCAAAACAACAGTACACAGGGACCGCGCCGTATCATCGAGGGACTGAACAATCTTGATAATATTGAGCCTGGATTCTTTCTGGAATTGACTTACCACTATCAGAATACCGGTAGCAAGCAGTGCGGATTTTTCAGGTGTAAACCTAAATACTGCAAGGAACACAATCAGCGCTATGATGGGCACCAGGTATTGCCAACCTTTTTTCAGGGTCTCCTTAACAGACGGAACCTGTTCCTTGGGCACACCTTTTAGACCACGCTTCAAAGCCTCAAGATCAATCTGGGTAAACAGCGCCATGTAATAAAGTATTGCGGGAAGCAGTGCGGCAAAGCATATCTCGATGTACTTAAAGCCGGTCATCTCCGCCATAACGAACGCGACCGCGCCCATGACCGGAGGCATTATTTGCCCGCCGTTTGAAGCAACCGCCTCAACAGCACCGGCGAAGTTCTTGTCATACCCGGTGTTTTTCATCAGCGGTATGGTAATGGACCCGGTTGCTGCAACATTGGACGCAGTAGAGCCGGAAAGTGTGCCGAAGCACGCACTTGCAATAACCGCAACCTTTGCAGGGCCACCTCTCACCGCACCCAGAATAGAGAGCGCGAAATCAATAAAGAACTTTCCTCCTCCGGAGAACATCAGCATTCCCGCAAAGACGGAAAATACAATTACTGTCGTTGATGCGACACCCATTGGCAGTCCATAAACGCCATTGGAGTCAAGAAAGAATGCAAGCACCAAACGAGGGAACGGTATTGAGCGGGAGTACAGCATTCCAGGGAAATGCTGGGAGAAAAGCGCATGGCATAAAAACACTAATACAACGATAACCATTGGAAGACCAACCGCGCGCCTTCCGCCTTCAAGCAACGCAATCAAGAGCATTACGAAAAACACGATTTCCAGCATGGACGCTTTTGCAAAAATAATGTGCTTAAGCACGAGATCATAGAAGAAAAAGTAATAAAGACAGGGAATCACGCCCATGAGCATCAGGGTAATATCAATAACGAGAATAATTTTGTTTCGCTTTTCCATTCCTTTTTTCGGTGGAAAAACAATGTATGTCAGCACTATAAAAATACCAAGGTTCAATCCGCGATAGGGCTGTATCATAATATTTATTCCCAATCGCGCCAGAAGACCACCAATATAGGCAAGGTCAAATAGCAAAAGGGCTATACCAAGCACAGCGGCTATTTTAAACAGCACACTCTTGGATGCCCACCATTTTGAGAACAAAGCCGTCCCTCCTTTAGGCATTGGCATCGCAATATGGAAACATAATCATTCTACGCTGGGCACAGAGCCCCTAGAGCCATGTGCCCAGCATATACAGGCAAAGCGTAAATCTAGCTATTAAGAATACCGAATATATGGTTTCACTTCATTTATCCTGAGATGGTTGATTGAAATGATCACATCACATATTCAATGTGAAAAGAGTTATCTGGTTGCGCCTGCCTTCGCGAGGAGCTCCTGCTGAATAGCTTCGAGCTCGTCGGTCCAGAAGCCCCTGTCCTTATAATACTGAACAGCAGCTGCGTGGAAGGGCGCATTGCCGGCGGGCAGGAGAGCGGTCGTAATAGTGAAGGCTCCGGTATCTGCATGATAGGCAGTGAAACGGCCGGGGGTTGTCAGGTCAACATCGTCAAAGAGGGTTTTCATGACTTCGTAAACGAAATCATAGTTCGTATCTTCAAGTGCGATAAGGGAGTTCATGAATCCGATGGTCACGCAATCTTCGTCCAATCCCTTATATACACCGGCAGGAACAGTAACAGACGGGAACAGATAGGGTTCTTTCTCTGCGATATAGTTTCGCTCTTCTTCTGTCATGGAGAAGAAGGTGATATCCTCCTGGATTGCAACTTCCATCCAATATGAGGAACCAGCAATGGAGCCGGGGTTCAATACCATGTCTGCTGTGTGCTCACGCAGAGCGTTCATTGCATCAGTGCTTGTGGAGAAGGGCAGAACAGTAACCTTGTCAGCGATGCCATGGAATTCAAGCAGGCGTTGGCCAACCGCGGCGACAAAGGGCGCAGTTACGAAGTCGCACATAAAGGTCTTGCCAACAAGGTCTTCAACACCTTTTACGCCAGAACCGGACCAGGTTGCCAGGTGAATGGGTGCAACCTGAAGACCGCCGAGGAGTCGAACGGGAATGCTGCCGGTTTCCTCAAAAACTCCTGTACCGTAGAATGCGTTAAAAATGGTGTCATTGCTGAGAGCGGTTAACTCAATCTGTTTATCGCCAAGTACGACCATACGGTCGGTTGCGCCGGAACCGCCATAAGGGGTTGCAGTCACGTTCATTTCGTCTTTCATAAGGCTGCAAAGGCCCTCAATAACAGCCTGCATTGCTCCGGGAGAGGTGCCGACTTTTACATCTTTGGGAAAATCCATGTAGGGCTCTTCGGGTTGTTCGGGTTGTTCAGGTTCCGCGGGTTTATCCGAAGGAGCCTCTGCAGGCTTTTCTGCAGGGGCGGATGCTGCAGGGGCGGATGCTGCAGGGGCGGATGCTTTGGGAGCGCCGCCGCAGCCGGCAATTGAGAGCATGAAGGAAAGTGCGAGGAGAAGTACCACCAGAGTTTTGCCTTTCATTTCTTTCACTAGTCCTTTCATAAAATTTAGGTCGTATGCCGGTTTCTACCTTGATAACAAACAATACCAAATGTCTATCGCCCATCCAAATGGAACCTTTGTTCTTAACTACTTATAATTCAGAGCGTCATTTTAACCGTCTTTTTGCGCTCTGCTTGCCCAGAACACATTCTCTCAGGCATATGCCGCAGCTCGTGGAACCATAATCCGTATGGGCGATCAGTTCCGAGCTCCATTCAAGAGGATGCTGGTTTTTCTTCGCCAAAGTTCTCTCGTAAAACGCCTTGTCTCTGGCAATGAAGTTCGGATCGTTTTCGTCCATTACAAATCTCTGCCGTCTTGCACACTTGTAATAATCTGTGGTGCGATCTCCCAATGCTTTTGCAGGACATGCCTCAACTGCTGCGCAGACCTTACATGTACAAATCTCATCCTCGATCATGGGATCAGGCTCCAATTCTGCTGTGGTTATGACCGATTGTATACGGATCCTCGCACCATACTCTTTCGTAATAAGGAGATTGTTTTTCCCGATTCTGCCAAGTCCCGCTTTTTCTGCCGCGTGCCTGTGCGAGAAGGTGGCAAGAGACTCGATCTTCACATTAGGCCACTCTCCGGAAATGGTGCGTGACTTGACATTGTACGATGCTGGGATCGGAAGAGTCTTATACCCTTTCCTCTCCAAAAATACTGCCAGCTTGAAGCCCAGTTCGTTGAGCATCTCGGTCAACACGATATAGCCCTGAGCCTGGTATGACGGGCTGGGCAAGGAATCTACAAGCCCATCCGGAATGTGTACGGCAAAGACTATTACGGATTTGGCACCGGGAAGCACATCCTCAGGCCGTGTTCCCTCAGGCGCTTCTGAGAAGCGCTCAACGTTTGCAATGCCGATCATGTCCATTCCGTTATTCATGAGGAAATCGGTTATTTCCTTTTTTAACTGCTGCATATGAATCATCTCCTCAATGGAATGTGTTTATTTGGAACCGGTAGCTTGCCTTTTATATGATTTTTATCTGGGGCGATCCAGCAGGGTTCCGTAGCCCTTAATGGGCTCACCGACGCGGGCAAGCTTGAATGCATGCCAATAGGATGCCTGGTTGGAGGTAATGACGGGCTTCCCGAGGTCGTATTCAAGAGGCTCAATTATATCCAAAGTATCAAGACCGGTACAACTGATAAACACCGCATCTGCATCAGGCGTATCTGCAGCCTTTGCCAGGTGATAAAGCACGTTGGGAGAGATATTTGCGATGATCAGGTTGTCAATAATATCTAACTCCGCCATATTGGTAACTACAAAGCCGTTGTCCTCAAAAAACTTCTTCTCTACAAGGTTGACATCATGGGGATATGGAGTTGCCAATGCGAACTTCTTTATTCCCAGCTCCTCAAATGCACACTTGATTGCGGTGGATGTGGTAGTACAAGGCGCGCCGGTGGCCGCTTCCATTTCCTTTATCAGGCGCTCGTCATGGCCCTTGCCCTTAAGGAAGCTGCCTGCGGTGCAGGCCCAGATGACGCATTCGGGCTTATATGCGGCTAAGTTTGCCGCTCTGTCAACAACCCATTCATCGAGACGCAGCATTTCTTCATAGCTTTCATCCTTGTGCCTGGGAACTCCGGCGCCGCCAATGGTCACGCCCTTAGGAGCCAGCTTGTAGAAATCTTCAATATGACTCCAGCCTCCGCCGGGATAGATGACTCCTATTCTTGCTCTCCACCCACGGTTTGATCTCCACATCGGGAAATCGTTTACTTCTGACATGAACATCTTCATTTTTTTCATTCCTTTCCTTGTAGTGTAAATATGTTTTGGTTTGCGCCGTCTGTGACGGCGATAACGCGCACATTGTTTCCTGGGAGTAACTCCAGGGCGTATTACTTTTTGAAATCCTCTATGGACTTGGCTATGGTGCCGTCGGGCAGACGCAGGGCCTCCACACAGCCCTCGCTATGCAGCGCCCAAGGCAGGATGACTCCGGAATGGCCGCCCCGGCCGCCTATGGTGACCACCTCAACGTCCTTCGGCGTGCGGGTGACGGGCAGGGGATGGCGGTTTACCCATTCCTTCGGGCGGACAGGTACGAGACCGCGGCCGTTAACCATGGGATTCTGGTGGTACACATACTGATGGATATGCTCCTGTATCATCTCCTTGGTGTAGCCGTCCTTTTTCAGCATCATGGCGTGGTCCGGCGTGAGGCACACCACCAGAGGCCCGGGCATGTAGGCGTTGTTGGAGCCCAGCGTGGTGCAGCAGGCAGTCACGGTGTCCAGTAAATCGTGGCCATTGAGGCTGAGGAAGTCTATGATGTCGTGGATCGGCTCCGCCTTGAGCAGATAGACGGTGGTGGTGGCGCTGTCGTAGCGGTCCTCGTTTATCATGTTCCACTGGGCCAGCTCCGGCTCCTCGGCAAAGCAGAAGGTGAACTCAGCCTGAGAGGCGATGCAGTCCAGATCGCAGATGCCGGGTACCGAGCGCAGCACGTTCATGAGCACCAGATTTATGGCTCTGCCTATAGTGGCGTTGACCGGCCAGCCGGGACCCTGACAACCCTGTTTGCCGGAAAGGCCTATCTCCTGAGCGATGGGGCCGGAGACGATGCACAGGTTGCCGCCGGGGTGGGAGGTGGTGACGGACTGGTTGAAGTTGTACAGCGGGCTGTTCAACGCCCTGAAGGCTGCCACAAGCACGGGCATGGCCGTGGGCTTGCAGCCGGCCATTACGGCGGCGATGGCCACGTCCTTGACGGTTATCTCCTTGCCGCTGGGGCCTGCGGCATCCACCAGCTTTTCGTTCTCGCTCCAGGGGCAGTACTGGAGCATTGCCTCGTAGCGGCGCTTTGTGGGCGGCACGAAGGGCAGTCCGTCGGAGATGTGCTCTGCCTCGAAGTATTCCATTATCTCCTCAAGATATGCTCCCGGCTCCTTATCCTTGCTCTCGTCGTAAGGGGGCACGAACGGGAGCATACCGTCCTTCGCGGGGGGTATCCTGTCCATTTTAAAGTCAATGTGGGCAAGCTTCGCCAGCTCGTCGCCGTTGCTGGTCAGGGAGGCCAGTATGTAATCCCACTTCAGGTCAACCTGAGCGGCAACCTCCTCAACGGTGCTGGCCTGATACACGTCAACAGAGCACAGGCACAGCTGACCGGCCCGGTAAAAGCCCACGCCCTCGGTTATAGCGGTCCCCGGAGGAGCGGTCATGTAGACCGCGGGTATGCCCAGCTTTTCAAGGGCTATGGTGAGAACGGTGGTGGAGGAGGACGTGCCCATATCGCCGAAGGCCACGATGGCGGCCACAGGCTTCTCCTCGGCCAGCATAGCTGCGTACTGACCCAGCTGCTCGGCGTTCTTGCCGCGGACGGTCTCGGTGTACTCCACCCATTTACTGTCGTCGCAGCCTATCTCCCGCAGGCGCTCCTTTATGCGGTCGAAAACTGTATAGTAGTTGCAAAAACCCAGCTTTGTGTTGTTGTAGAAAAGAATCTTTCCTTTTTTCAGCTCATCCAGGCTGGGGCGCTTTGCCAGGGTAATGACCTCACGGATCTGATACCCTCGAGGGTCCAGTAATACTTTCTCTGACATAGATTCTATGGCTCTCCTATCCATTATTTTTTTACAGGTGTCTTCAGCTCTTGCTGCCCGCAGGTATGTCCATGTAAACGGCCTTCATCTCCTCCTTTAAGTTATCTTCCGGATAGACGAACGGGCTTACGGGCACTAATCCGGGAACTCGTCCGCGGTTTCCTCCGTACAGCCGTAATCAGCCGGCGTCCCGCCCAGAATGTCCAGCTCAGGGTTGAGCTGTAAAAGCTTCTGCACGAAATCAAGGCCGGCGTCATCTGTGCGTCGGGATACATAAGGTGGTTTTCCTTCCGGAGCTTTTATTTGCAAACAACGTTGTTCCGCTCTGTAAATTGTGGCAGCGATGTGGCGCAGGCATCCGCGTGGGAGATGTGCGGCAGTTCTTACCCGGATGCTTGTGGAGTGTACCTGCGCCGAAGATGCCAAGTTACGCGGAAAGCCCGTATACTGGCAGCCCTTGTATTTCTTGCCGGCCATCGCGAGCTGAGGGCTTATGAACATAGCCCGCCGCGTTTGGCCTTATCAGCTCTATGTCCTGCAGGGCGCATATCCCTGAAGAAAAACACTTCTGTTTATCCTAAAGCTCGGATAATCTTCCGTAAGAAGGAACTGTGATAATACATCGGCTGCCAATTCGCTGGGCAACTTTACCAAAATATAATTTCATCTCCCCTATTATTA